>JAFGUJ010000009.1 GCA_016938595.1 Campylobacterales bacterium
GCTGCAGGGACGCCCTGAGGAAAACGAAACCCCTTTCTGGGAACAGACTTTTACTCCCGTCCGTTGATCATGCGCGATACCAGCCCCTTTTGATCGCTCTTTTCGGCGAGGACAACCCCGATAATATGAACTGCCATAAAGGCGAACAGGCTCCATCCCAGCACCATATGGACGGTTTCCACCGTCGCTTTCGATTCGCCGGCAAGCTTCCAGTACAGAACCAGGCCGCTGAGTGACATTGCCGCCAGGACAGCGTAAAAGGCTTTGTAGAGCCTGTAGACTTTCTGCATTGCGGGATTGTTGTCAAACCCGAATCCGTTTTTGAGTACCATCGCGATCCGCCATACCAGCAGCACTGCCAGGGCAATCCCCATGTAGATGTGCCAGTCCCACATCGGGCTACGGACGGCCTTGCCGATCAGTACCGCCTGTTCATCGGTAATAACGGTACCGATTTCGGCCAGTCTGGATTGAACGATACCGCCGATCTGCTCCTTGTGCATCACGGTCGTGCGGAGAAGCACGGTGATAAACATGCCGAACATCAATACCGCCTGCAGCCAGTGCCAGATTCGAAACGAAGATGAAAAGTGACGCATGAACAACTCCTACAGTAGATACGATATCATACAAAAAATATTTCAGCTATAGGTTAATCCAATATGAATACCGTCATCTTCGCCCATCAGCTCGCCACTCCTTCCAAAGTCGTCTGCATAGGGCGCAACTACGTCGAACACATCTATGAATTGGGGAATGAAATCCCCTCTTCCATGGTCGTCTTCAACAAACCAAACTCTGCGATCACCGATACCCTGCGGTTCATCTCTCCCGATACCCGTTTCGAAGGGGAGATCTGCTTTCTGATCCAGAACGGGAAGATCGCCGGAATCGGGTTTGGCCTGGACCTCACCAAAGCGGACATCCAGAATCATCTCAAATCCAAAGGGCTTCCGTGGGAACGGGCCAAGGGGTTCGACGGCTCGGCCGTGCTCGGAAAATTCGTCCCCTTCGCCGGGCCGGTCGAGAACCTGCGGATGACACTCCACATCAACGACGTATTGGTGCAGGAAGCGACCCATGAACTGATGATCTACAAGCCGCTCGCGATGATCGAAGAGATCAAAAGTTTTATGCGTTTCGAAGACGGCGATATCGTGATGAGCGGAACGCCCAAAGGGGTGGCGACGTACAAGATCGGAGATGAATTTGTCGGACGGGTTTACAGCAATGACATTATGTTGGTGGAAAGCAGATGGAGAGTTGAAAAATAACGGGAAGAAAAGGGATCTCCCGCAAGGGAGAGGAGAGACAACTTAGCTGTTACGCTTTTTGATGATCTCGTCGGCAACGTTACGTGGAACTTCTTCGTAGTGATCGAATTCCATAGAGTAGCTTGCACGACCCTGTGTCGCTGAACGAAGGTCAGTTGAGTAACCGAACATTTCAGAGAGGGGAACGAACGCGTTGACGATTTTGTTACCTGAACGGTCACCCATGTTGTTAACCTGACCGCGGCGGCGGTTAAGGTCACCGATGACGTCACCCATGAAGTTCTCAGGAACTTCAACTTCGACTTTCATCATCGGCTCAAGGATCGCAGGGTTTGCTTTACGCGCAGCCTCTTTGAATCCCATAGAAGCGGCAAGTTTGAACGCCATTTCTGATGAGTCGACCTCGTGGTATGAACCGTCATACAGTGCAACTTCGACGTCTTCGATCGGATAACCGGCCAGGACACCTTTTTGCATCGCTTCCTGACACCCTTTTTCAACCGCAGGAATATACTCTTTTGGAATAACCCCACCTTTGATTTCGTTGTGGAAGATATATCCGGTACCAGGTACACCCGGCTTGACACGGATATAGATGTGACCGAACTGACCGCGTCCACCGGACTGTTTGGCGTATTTGTATTCCTGGTTTACTTCGGCACGGATAGACTCACGGTAGGCAACCTGAGGTGCACCGACTTCCGCTTCGACTTTAAACTCACGGAACATACGGTCAACCAGGATCTCGAGGTGAAGTTCACCCATACCGCTGATGATCGTCTGTCCTGTCTCTTCGTCCGTGTGAACACGGAATGAAGGGTCTTCCGCAGCCAGTTTGCCCAGAGCGATACCCATTTTTTCCTGGTCCGCTTTGGTTTTTGGCTCAACCGCAACCGAGATAACGGGCTCTGGGAAGTGCATGCGCTCGAGGACGACGCGATCTTTTTCATCACACAGGGTATCACCCGTAGTGGTGTCTTTCAGACCGACGACCGCACCGATTTCACCGGCGTAGAGTGCTTTGATCTCTTCACGTTTGTTAGCGTGCATTTTCAAAAGACGTCCGATACGCTCTTTTTTACCTTTGGTGGTATTGATCGCGTACGAACCGGATTCAAGCACACCGCGGTACATACGTACGAACGTGAGCTGTCCGACGAACGGGTCGGTCATGATTTTGAACGCAAGACCGGCAAACGGCTCGCTGTCCGAAGAGTTGACGATCACTTCTGCTTCTTCATCGTCTTCTTTGGTACCGCGGATCTGCGCTACTTCCAAAGGTGATGGGAGGTAAGCAACAACGGCGTCAAGCAGGGTTTGTACCCCTTTGTTTTTGAACGACGTACCGCAGACCATAGGAATGATCTCCATTTTCAGACATCCGGCTTTGATCCCGCGCATGATCTCTTCGGTGCTGAGTTCACCCTCTTCGAAGAATTTTTCCATCAACGAATCGTCGCCCTCAGCCGCCGCTTCCATCATTTTCGCGCGATATTCTTCGGCTTTGTCCATCAGGTCGGCAGGAATTTCTTCCTCACGGTAGTTTGAACCCATCGCCGCATCTTCGTCCCAGACGATCGCTTTCATTTTTACGAGGTCGATAACCCCTTTGAAAGCGTCTTCGTGACCGATAGGGATTTGGATGGGTACCGGGCGCGCTTTGAGACGATCGGTGATTTGAGACTCTACGTTATAGAAATCGGCACCGATACGGTCCATTTTGTTGACGTAAACGATACGGGGGACACCGTAACGGTTCGCCTGACGCCATACGGTTTCTGATTGTGGCTGAACGCCTCCGACCGCACAGAATACCGCAACGGCACCGTCGAGTACCCGCATAGAACGCTCAACTTCAATCGTGAAGTCAACGTGGCCCGGAGTGTCGATGATGTTGATCTGTTTTCCGGCCCATTCACAGGTTGTCGCAGCCGAGGTAATCGTAATACCGCGCTCCTGCTCCTGCTCCATCCAGTCCATGGTTGCAGCACCTTCGTGAACCTCACCGATTTTGTGTGAGATACCGGTGTAGAACAAAATACGCTCAGTGGTAGTCGTTTTACCCGCGTCGATGTGAGCGGCGATACCGATGTTTCTAACGTCTTCTAGTTTGTGGGATCTTGCCATGATAATAGCCCTTAAAGAATTGTATTGGGAAGTGAATGACAGCCGCGGGAGCAGCTGTCAAAAGGTTAAAAATCTTACCAGCGGTAGTGAGCAAACGCTTTGTTCGCTTCTGCCATTTTGTAAGTGTCTTCTTTTTTCTTGAACGCTGTACCTTTATCGCTGGCAGCATCCATCAATTCGTTAGCCAAACGCTCGGCCATAGTGCGCTCATTACGTTTGCGTGACGCATCGGTCAACCAACGGATTGCCAATGAAAGCTGGCGAACAGGGCGTACTTCTACTGGAACTTGGTAGGTCGCTCCACCCACACGGCGGCTTTTTACTTCGATAACCGGTTTGATGTTCTCGATAGCGGCGTTGAATACTTCGATACCGCTTTTTTCACCACGTGAACTGATAATGTCCAATGCACCGTACATGATTTTTTCGGCGGTACTTTTTTTACCGTCCCACATGATTTTGTTGATGAACTTGGTCAATACTTTAGAGCCGTGAACCGGGTCAGGCATAATTTCGCGAACGGGCGCTTTTCTTCTTCTCATAATGTTTCCTTCAATGTTGTTTCATTTACTCAAAAAACGGTCATCATCAACCGATTCTTGTCAGGCTAGATGCTTATTTCTTAGCCTTGGCTTTTTTCGTTCCGTATTTAGAACGAGATACTTTACGGTCTTTAACACCCGCAGTATCGAGAGCACCACGTACGATATGGTATTTAACCCCTGGTAAGTCTTTTACCCGGCCGCCACGTACAAGTACGATAGAGTGCTCTTGCAGGTTGTGACCCTCACCACCGATATAACTGATGACCTCAAACCCTGATGTCAAACGTACTTTAGCAACTTTACGAAGCGCCGAGTTCGGTTTTTTAGGGGTTGTGGTGTATACACGAGTACATACTCCGCGGCGTTGCGGGCATGACACCAAAGCGGGTGATTTTGATTTTTTCACAGCCGCCTGTCGCTCTTTACGAATAAGTTGGTTGATTGTTGGCACACAATCTCCTTTGTTGAATTGTTCCAGTAGAATCTTAATCGCCTCGAGACGAGGGGACTAATAAACGCGCAATGGTATCAGATTTTTGATTAAATAGAACTTATTTTAAGGAATTTGTAAGAGAGGGAAAGAAGAAAGGGGTTGCGGCCGTAACCGCAGGCCCCTTATTCGCCGAACATGATTTTTTGGTCTTTGTAAATACCGGTACCGACCGGGATCGTGCGGCCGATGATGACGTTCTCTTTGAGATCGGTCAAATCATCGATTTTCGCAGCGACCGCCGCTTCGGTCAGGACTTTCGTCGTATCCTGGAACGATGCGGCAGAGATGATCGAATCGGCACTGACCGCGGCGCGGGTAATACCGACGAGATACGGCTCGGCGATTGCCGGCTCCCCGCCGAGGCGGAGGATTTTTTCGTTTTCGGCTTTGAACTGCACCTTGGAGACGACATCCCCTTCGATAAACTTCGTATCGCCGGAGCGAAGGATTTTCACCTGACGCAGCATCTGGGTAAAGATTACCTCGATGTGTTTGTCGGCGATGTTAACCCCTTGACGGCGGTAAACCTGCTGAACTTCGCTCACCAGGTAGTTGTACAGCGCTTTGACACCCAGGATACGCAAGATCTCGTGCGAGCTTACGATACCGTCGGTCAGACGCTCACCGGCGTGGACGAACTCACCCGGATGGACCAGTGCCACCAGGTTTTTATCGACGAAATATTCTTTCACCATTCCGTTGTCCGAAGTGATTAGAATCCGCTCTTTACCGCGCAACGGCTTACCGAAGCTGACAACACCGTCGAGTTCGGCGATCAATGCGACCTCTTTGGGCTTACGTGCTTCGAAAAGCTCCGAAACCCGTGGAAGACCCCCGGTGATATCGCGCGATTTCTGGAGCGCTTTTGGCGTTCTTGCCAAAATGTCCGCTACTTTCACTTCGGCGCGGTCCTGAGCGAAGATCGCCGTTTTGGGCTCAACCGCGTAACGGATGATCGACCCGTCGCTGGAGGCAAGGACGATCGCCGGTTTGTATTCCGGAGCGACGTACTCGTTGATCATCAAACGGGTTTTGCCGGTCAATTCGTCGAACTGCTCGGAAGCGGTCACACCGGGGATGATGTCCTCAAACGTGATGACACCGTCTGTTTCCGAAATGATCGGGTTCGAATACGGATCCCATTCGGCGATGACGATCGACTCGTCTTTGGCCGGTTTCGCGATCAGCGTATCGGCTTTCACCGGCTCGTTGTCGCTCAGTTCGATGATCGAACCGCGGGCGATATAGTGACGGATCGCTTCGCGGTCTTCGCTGTCGGCGACCACGGCGAAGAGCCCTTTGACTTCTACCGGATACCCTTTGGCAATCTCGTAGTGACGCTCAAGATAATCGCCTTTGAGAAGGTAGTATTTGACAACCCCTTTCTCTTTGGCGTAAATTTTTTGCGTTACCGGAGCGCCGTCTTTGACCTGGATCTCGGAAGCGTACGGAATACGGTTGGGGACATTCCATCCGTCTTTGATCTTCTCGACAATCGATTCGTCCGCTTTGACCATGGTGCCGTTTTCATACGGAAGATAGAACTTCCCTTCGATTTTACCGCTGACACCGGCGAGCTCGTTCGGTTTGGCTACCTCGTTTTTACGCAAGGTATAGCGCTGAACCTGGGACTCGTTTTTGATACTGACGATCACTTCATCATGGATCGTCTGAATTTCCAGGCTACCCTCGAACGGTGCCTTGATTTTCGGCTCCACCAAAAGAACGGCCGCGTTACGGCGGTTGGCAACGATCTGTTTGCCCTCTTTGGAGGTATAGGTTTTCATGTTGTAGTAACGGATGAAACCTTCTTTGGTCGCAACAACCTGACGCTCTTCACGGGTGCTCGATGCAGTACCCCCGACGTGGAAGGTACGGAGTGTCAGCTGCGTACCCGGTTCCCCGATCGACTGGGCCGCGACGATACCGACCGCTTCCCCGCGTTTGACGATTTCGCCCGTCCCGAGGTTCAGCCCGTAACACAACGCGCACACGCCGTTTTCGGATTTACATGTTGTCGGAGTACGGATTTGAACCGATTTGATCCCCGCCTCGGCGATTTTGGACGCTTTGATCTCATCGATCAAGGTCCCTTCGCTGTAAAGGATTTCGTTGGTGATCGGGTCGATCGCGTCTTCGGCAAGCACACGTCCGTAGATACGGTCTTCGAGCGGCTCGATCAGTTCGTTACCGACAGAGATGTCGGTGATTTCGATCCCTTCGTGGGTTCCGCAGTCGTGCTCAACGATTTTCACGTTTTGCGCTACGTCGACAAGTTTACGGGTCAGGTAACCGGCATTCGCCGTTTTCAGAGCCGTATCCGCAAGACCTTTACGGGCACCGTGGGTCGAAATGAAGTACTCAAGGACGTTCAGACCCTCTTTAAAGTTGGAGATAATCGGCGTTTCGATGATCGAACCGTCCGGTTTCGCCATAAGACCCCGCATACCCGCAAGCTGACGGATCTGGGCCGCAGAACCCCGCGCCCCTGAGTCAGCCATCATAAAGATCGAGTTGAACCCGTCTTTGTCATTCTGGATCAGCTCCATCATACCGCCGGCAACAGTATTGTTCGTATCGGTCCAGACGTCAATGATCTTGTTGTAGCGTTCCTGCTCGGTCAAAAGACCCGCTTCGAACTGCTTCTGGATCTCCTTGACCCGGTTTTTGGACGCAACGATCAGCGCTTCTTTCATCTCTGGGATAATGATGTCGGCGATCGAGATGGAAACACCCGATTTGGTCGCGTAGCGGAAACCGAGGTTTTTAAGATCGTCCAGGAATCCGGCGGTGATCGCAATACCGCCGTGTTTATTGACATAGTCAACCAGCGCGGAGATGTTTTTCTTCTTCATCACGACGTTCCACAGTTCGACCGGAACGAACTCAGGGAGGATCGATTTAAGTATCATCCTTCCGGCTGTCGTGTGGATCATACGACCATCAACACGGGTACGCACTTTCGCGTGGAGGTCAAGGGCGTTGTGCTCCAGCGCAACCATGATTTCATCCACGTTACTGAAAAGCTTGTTCGACCCCTTCGTCTCATTTTTGGCCAGTGTCAGATAGTACAGACCCAAGACCATATCCTGAGACGGTGTCGCGATCGCTTTACCGGAAGCCGGAAGGAGGATGTTCATCGAACTGAGCATCAACACTTTCGCTTCGGCAATCGCTTCGGCACCCAACGGAACGTGAACGGCCATCTGGTCACCGTCGAAGTCGGCATTGAAAGCCGCACAAACGAGCGGGTGAAGCTGAATCGCTTTACCGTCGATCAGTTTCGGGTGGAACGCCTGGATCGAGAGTTTGTGAAGTGTCGGCGCACGGTTGAGCATGACCGGATACCCTTCTACGATCTCCGCAAGACATTCCCACACTTCATTGGTTTTCTCTTCGATCATTTTTTTCGCCGCTTTTACGGTCGTCGCATACCCTTTGTCTTCAAGTTTTGCGATCAAATGAGGTTTGAAAAGCTCCAATGCCATCTGCTTGGGCAATCCGCACTGATCCATCCGCAGGCTTGGCCCGACGACGATGACCGAACGGCCCGAGAAGTCAACCCGTTTACCGAGAAGATTCTGACGGAAACGTCCCTGTTTACCCTTGATAATCTCGGAGAGCGATTTAAGCGGACGTTTGTTCGCCCCTTTGACCGCATTCGCACGGCGACCGTTGTCGAACAACGCATCGACCGCTTCCTGAAGCATCCGTTTTTCGTTGCGGACGATAATTTCCGGTGCTTCCAGTTCGATCAGACGCTTCAGACGCTGGTTACGGTTGATGACACGACGGTAGAGGTCATTGACATCCGATACGGCGAATTTGCCCCCGTCCAGGCTCACGAGCGGACGAAGTTCCGGAGGAAGAACCGGCAATGCGGTCAGCATCATCCACGCAGGATTGTTTCCGGAGTTCAGGAACGATTCGATGACTTTCAGACGTTTGACGATCGTTTTACGTTTGGCTTCCGAATTGGTAGCCGAAACTTCTTCTTTCAACGCCGAAAACAGGTCAACAAGGTCCAGTTCATCCAGAAGGTCGCGAACGGCCTGTCCGCCCATCTCGGCGACGAAACCGCTGTCACCGTAGCGCTGGATCAGCGTCCGGTATTGCTCTTCGTTCAATACGTCGTATTTGAGAACCGGTGAGGTCTGCTCTCCGTCATAATACGCTTCACCGCCGCTTTTGACGATGTACGCTTCGTAGTAGAGTACCCGCTCGAGGTCTTTCATTTTGACACCCAGCAGGGTACCGATACGGCTTGGTAGTGAGCTAACGTACCAGATATGCGCTACAGGAGTGACGAGGTCGATATGCCCCATACGAATACGGCGGACTTTTGCAGAGGTGACTTCAACACCGCATTTTTCACAAATGACCCCTTTGTAACGCATTTTTTTGTATTTTCCACACAGACATTCGTAGTCACGAACCGGCCCGAAAATTTTCGCACAGAACAATCCGTCGCGCTCCGGTTTGAGGGTGCGGTAGTTGATCGTTTCAGGCTTTTTGACTTCGCCGTGGCTCCATGAGAGAATTTTCTCCGGAGACGCAAGGCGAAATTGAAGTTGTTTGATATCCGTAGGACGGTTCTCTTCGGTTACGGTAACTGGTACTAATTTACTCATTGTCATCTACCTCGTCAAAAATCTCAATATCGAGCGCCAGTGATTGAAGCTCTTTGGTCAATACGAACAGTGTCTCAGGAATACCTGAAGCCGGTACGCTTTCCCCTTTGGTCAGGGCTTTGTACGCACGGACACGTCCGTCGACATCATCCGATTTAATGGTCAGCATCTCTTTAAGGACGGCAGAAGCACCGTAGGCCTCAAGGGCCCATACTTCCATTTCCCCGAAACGCTGTCCACCGAACAGTGCTTTACCACCGACCGGCTGCTGGGTTACGAGAGAGTAAGGCCCGGTTGAACGGGCGTGGACTTTCTCATCAACCAAGTGGTGGAGTTTGAGCATGTACATGTACCCCACATTGACGCGCTCTTTGAGTTTGTCACCCGTTTTACCGTCATACAGCTCCATTTTCCCATCGGTGTCCAGTTTGGCCAGTTCGAAGAGTTTGGCGAACTCGTCCGCCGTAACCCCTTCGAAGATAGGCGTTGCGAATTTGACCCCTTTGGACCAGTCCTGAGCGTAGCCAAGAAGCGTCTGATCGTCCATCGCACCGATAGCCGCAGCAGCATCCATCAATCCGGCTACGTCGGCAAACGAAATCATTTTCGTGCGCAGATCGCCGATAAACTCTTTTTGTTTGCTTTCGAACATCTCCTGGATCTGATAGCCGAGTTCTTTACCGACCATCCCCAGGTGCATCTCGAGGATCTGCCCGATATTCATACGAGACGGAACCCCCAGTGGATTCAGACAGACGTCCACCGCGCGGCCGTTGGCCATGTACGGCATATCGACTTCGGGAACGATCGTGGAGACGATACCTTTGTTCCCGTGACGACCCGCCATTTTATCCCCGACTTTCAGCTTACGCTTCGTCGCGATGTAGACCTTCACGTATTTAACGACGCCGTTTGGAAGAATGTCGTCTTTTTCCAGGATAGAGAGTTTCTCCTCGTGTTCGTCACGGAATTTTTTCTTCTCTTTCTGGAAATGGTTTTTCGTCTGGTTGTACTTCTCCTGGACCTCGTCGCTGAACGCTTTGACGATGTTGTTCATCGCGAAACGGTTCACCTCTTTGAGATCGTCGGCTTTAACGTTTTCGCCCGCCCGGTACTCGACACCGTTCACGCTGACATCACTGATCAGCGGATGTTTGGTCAACAATGAGACGATGCGGAGCATCTCTTCTTTGTCGATCATCAACAAACGGTCGTAGTGTTCGCGTTCGAGTTCGTCGCGCTCTTGTTTTTCGAGCTCAAGCGTGCGCGGATCTTTGTCGTACCCTTTTTTCGTGAAGACTTTGACGTCGACGACAACCCCTTCCATACTCGGTGTACAGTAGAGCGATTTGTTGACGACGTGCCCCGCTTTTTCGCCGAAAATCGCACGCAGAAGGCGCTCTTCTGGAGTCGGTTTCACTTCACCCTTCGGAGAAACTTTACCGACGAGGATCATCCCCCCTTTGACGTAGGTACCGATTTTGACGATACCGCTGTCATCCAGGTGGGAGAGTTCTTCGTCACGTACGTTCGGGATGTCACGGGTGATCTCTTCAACCCCGTGTTTGAGTTCGCGCGCTTCGGCCTCTTTTTCGTAAATGTGCACCGACGTGAAGGCGTCTTCACGGATCATCCGCTCGGACATGACGATCGCATCCTCGAAGTTGTATCCGTTCCACGGCATGAACGCGACCAGTGCATTGATCCCGAGCGCCAGTTCACCCTGATCCATGTTCGGACCATCGGCAATGATCTGCCCTTTGGCGACCGTCTGCCCCTGCTTGACGATAGGACGCTGCATGAACGTCGTATTCTGGTTGGTACGGAGGTTCTTCTGAAGCGGATAGTAATCAATAAACGTTCCATCTTCGTCTTCACCCATCACGTAAATGTGTTTGGCATCGACTTTTTCGACAACGCCAGCACGCTCGGCTTTGACACACTCCCACGAATCGCGGGCAACGAGTTTTTCAACCCCCGTTCCGACCATCGGCGCTTCCGGACGGAGCAATGGCACCGCCTGACGTTGCATGTTCGATCCCATCAGTGCACGGTTCGCGTCATCGTGTTCGAGGAACGGAATGAGGCTTGCGGCAACACCGACAACCATGTGGGGAGTCAGGTCACGGAGTTCACACTCTTTGGGCGATTTGAGCATAATCTCGCCGTCCTGGCGGATTTCAACCAGATCGTCAAGGAAATTCCCTTTGTCGTCGACACGGCTGGATGCCGCGGCGATGATTTTACCCTCTTCCTGAGTAGCGGTCAGATAGACCACTTCACCGGTAACGATACCGTCTTTAACGACGTTATACGGTGCTTCGATGAATCCGTGCTCGTTGACTTTCGAATAGGTAGCCAGCGTATTGATAAGACCGATGTTCTGACCCTCAGGAGTCTCGATCGGACAGATACGGCCATAATGGGTCGGGTGAACGTCACGGACTTCAAATCCGGCACGCTCTTTGACCAGACCGCCCTCTCCCAGCGCCGAAAGACGGCGTTTGTGGGTAACTTCGGACAACGGATTCGTTTGGTCCATAAACTGCGACAGCTGCCCGCCGCTGAAGAACTCCATGATCGTGCTGGTGATCATCTTCGAGTTGATCAGATCGTGCGGCATGAGCTCCGTCGTCGGCCCGCTCATCGTGCTGAGTTTGTCTTTGATCGCTTTTTGCATCTTGACCAGACCGTTGTGCAGCTCATTTCCGAGAAGCTCTCCGATGGATCGGATACGACGGTTACCGAGGTGATCGCGGTCATCGATATGCCCCTGCCCGTTTTTTACTTTCACGACGTATTTAACGGTGTTGATGATATCTTCGTGGGTCAACACGGTCACGTATTCCGGAACGTTCAAGCCCAATTTATGGTTCATTTTCATACGTCCGACGCGTGTCAGATCATAACGTTCAGGATCGAAGAAGAGCTGGTTGACGAATACTTTCGCCGCTTCTTTGGTCACCGGCTCACCTGGGCGCATCACTTTATAGATACGTATTGCCGCGAGGTCGTTTTCGTCTTCGATATCTTCGGTCTGCTTCAACAGCTTCAGTGAATCGACATCGGCGATAAACGCATTGATGATAGCGCTGTCGTGCCCTTCTGCCAGGTCGTTCGCGATCACGAACTCTTCAATGCCCGCATCGGCCATTTTACGAAGTTTCGTTTCATCCAGCTGCGTCATGGTATCAAGCATGACTTCTCCGGTAGACGCGTCAACGATCGGCTCAGCCAGGTGACGTTCAATCAGGGTTTCGATGGGATACTGAATCGCTTTGACACCCTCGGCCATGAGTTTTTCCGCTTTTTTGGCAGAAAGACGTTTGCCGGCAGCGACGAGAAGTTTCCCGTCCGGATCGACCAGGTCGTAACCAAGGCGCCCCGCGAATTGTTCGGGATCGAAATCCATCAGGTATTTGTTGTTTTCGACGCGGATCTTCTGAAGCGGGTAGAACATTTTGAGAATATCCTGCTTGCTGTATCCGAGTGCCCGGAACATGATGGTAACCGGAACTTTACGGCGTTTGTTGATGCGCATGTAAAGGATATCTTTGGGATCATACTCAAAATAGAGCCACGAACCGCGGTCAGGGATGATCTGACCGGTGAAAATCATTTTGCTGCCGGCGGTGGTCGATTCTTCCTCTTTGAAGATGACCCCCGGACTGCGGTGGAGCTGGTTGACGACGACGCGCTCGACACCGTTGATGACAAACGACGTACGGTCGGTCATCAACGGGATGTCGCGGATGAAAATCGTTTGCTCTTTGATGTCTTTGACACCCGTTTTTTCTTTGGTGTTTTCGTCACGGTCCCAGATGACGAGGCGCGTTTTCATGCGCAACGAAACCGAATAGGTCAA
>JAFGUJ010000059.1 GCA_016938595.1 Campylobacterales bacterium
CCCTGGTACATCGTGCACCCTTTGGAGCGGAGGAACTCGATCTGTTCTTCGCGCTCGGTCCCCTCCGCCAATATCTGGAATCCCAGCGCCTCTCCCATCGCGATGATGGCCGAAACGATCGCCATGTCATCCTGGTCATAGGGGATGTCGTCGATAAAGCTTTTGTCGATTTTCAGCACATCGATCGGAAACCGCTTCAGATACGAGAGGGACGAATACCCCGTGCCGAAATCATCGATCGCCAGCCGGATGCCGTGTGCTCTGAGGGCGTGGAGCATCGCGACCGCCTCCTCCTGACGTTCCATCAGCGCGCTTTCGGTCAGTTCCAGCTCGAGGCGGCTGGCGGTAAACCCGCTTGCTTTGAGGGCGCTTTCCACCATTTTCGGAATGTTCTGGTGGCGCACCTGATGGGCCGAGAGATTGACCGCCAGCGTCAGCCGGTGGCCGCGGTCCAGCCAGATTTTTCCCTGGCGGCACACCTCGTTCAACACCCATTCGCCGATTTCGCGGATCAGCCCCGTCTCTTCGGCGACCGGGATGAATTCGGCCGGCGAAATGCGTCCCCGCACCGGATCGTTCCACCGCACCAGCGCTTCGGCGCCCACGATCCGCCCCGTCCCCAGATGGACCTGCGGCTGGTAATAGACTTCGAACTCGTTATTAACGATGGCCCGGCGCAGGCGCGTTTCGCATTCGATCCGTTTGCGCGCCGATTCGGTAAGTTCGTCGGTGTAATAGAAGTAGGTCCCCCGCCCCTCCGATTTGGATTTGTACAGCGCCGCATCGGCATGCTGCAGCAGCATATGCGCATCCTCGCCATGATTGGGAAACAGCGCGATCCCCGCACTGGCACCGATATGGATCAGCGCCCCGCCGGAAAGTTTGTACTCCATTCCCAGCGTCTCGATCATCTCCTTGGCCAGCCTCCCCGCGTCTTCGGGAACGGAGAAGTTTTCGAGGACGACGGCGAATTCATCCCCCCCCAGCCGGCCGATCAGATCTCCCTCCCGCAGCCGCGAGGTGAACCTCGAAGCGACCAGCCGCAGAAGCTCGTCCCCCGCTCCGTGGCCGTAGCTGTCGTTGATGTCCTTGAAACGGTCGAGATCGAACATGATGAGCGCGATCTGGCTCTTCGTGCGGCGCGCCTGATCGATCGAATTTTGCAGATGCGACATCAGCAGGGCGCGGTTCGCCAGTCCGGTGAGAGGATCGTAGTTCGCCAGCGTCTCCAGCCGCTCCTCGTAGAGTTTGCGCTCGGTGATCAGCTGCACCGTCCCCACCCCCGCGACAAGATTTCCGGTGCTGTCGGTCTCGAGCCGCGCGTTTTCACGGACCCATTTGAGCTCCCCGCCCACGAGGATCCGGTGCTCGACCTCATACGCCGCCCCGTTCAGCGCCGCCTTCCAGGCGTAATCGACCTTTTCGAGATCGTCGGGGTGGATCGTCGAGAGAAACATCCCGTAATCGAGCGGCGTACCGATCTCGATTCCGAATATCCGGTAGGTCTCATCCGACCACTCCAGCACGTTCTTCGCCACATCGAGTCTCCAGCTTCCAATGTGGGCCAGCGCCTGTGCCGCCCCCAGATCGGCATCCTTGCGCCGGAGTTCCTCCTCATGCCGGACCCGTTCGGTGAAATCCTGAACGACCCCGATCCCCTTGATAGCTCTCCCTTTGTCGTCATACACGAACTCGGCGCTGGTTTGGACCCACCGGATATCGCCGTTCCCGCGGTCGATCCGGCACATGGCGTCGTAGACCCCCTCCTGCATCGCCTGGGCCAGTTCCGTCTCGACACGGGCGCGGTCTTCCTCGATCACCCGCCCGAGCACGGCGACAATCGAGGGCTTTTCGCTGAACGCAATGCCGAAAATCCGGCTGCTCTCCTCGCTGCCGCAGAACTCGTCTTTGAGGATGTCCCACTCCAACGTCCCGATATGGGCCAGAGACTGCACCCGGTTGATCTCCCGGTCCTTGCGCTTGCGCTCGGTAATATCACGGTATACCGCCATCACGTACGGGATCCCTCCCAGATCGATCACGACGGCATTGACCCATACATCGATCAATACCCCCTCCTTGGTGCGGTGGAGGCTCTCGAAGCTGTCATGCCCCGTTTTGAGAATCGTCTCGATATGGCTACGGGTCTCCTCGACCGACTCGACCGCTTCGATCTCCGAAACGGCAAGGGCGGCAAACTCCTCGGCCGTATATCCCAGCTGTTCGTAGGCGGCGCGGTTGAACTCAACCGCCCTCATCGTCGCCGTATCGACCAGAACAATCCCGTCGGGGAGGGTCTCGAAAAGCTTCCGGATTTTGAGGGTGCTTTGCTCGATCCCCTCTTTTTCGCTCCGGAGCTCCCTTTTACGTTCGTTGATCTTCGCCATGGCCGCGCTTTTGCGCTCGATGGTCCGGATCAGAAACTCGAAATAGGCCCCATGCACGGCCCGCAGGACGTCATGCCGGTTCAAAAGCCCCGCCAGGTTCCCCGATCCGTCCACAACGATGAGCTGGTGGACCCCGTGCTGCTCCATCACCAGCGCCGCCTCCTGAAGCGAAAGCGATCGATCTACCGTGCGGATGTCGTCTCTGAGCAACCGCTCGATTTTCTCCGTAAAGGCCGCATCGCTTTGGGTATAGTGGTGGGCGATGTCCCGTTCGGTGACAATCCCCGAGGGAGAACTCCCCTCAAGCACCACGGCATAATCGCACCGACGTTCGCTCATGAGCGCCGCCGCCTCTTTCAACGACATATCAGGGGTGATGATGAGGGGGGAGCCGTTCATCGCCTCGGCAACGGTTTTGAATTTAGAGAGCTGCTCAAACCCGATATGGCGGATGAAATCCCCCTCGCTCACCACTCCGGCGAATTTCCCCGCGTCGTCGACGACGATCAGATGGCGAAACCCCTTCTCCTCCATACTCAGATACGCGTCGTGCATCTGCACCGATCCGGGCACACAAAAAGGGTCCGGGCTCATCACCCCCTCCAGGGAGGTTGCGGTATCGGTCTCGTTGGCGACAGCGCGGAGGGCGTCACGTTCGGTAAAAATGCCGACAGGGCGCTCTGCCTCATCGATAATGACGACGGAGCTGATCGAATGGTGTTTCATCGCCTCCATCGCCCGGGATATCGTATCGGTCGGATAGAGGGATGCCGTTTTCGTTGAAACGAGCGATTGTAGAGTTGTCAGTTTCATCTTTCCCCTTCATAAATTCTTATGATTATACCGCTATGCCGCTATGAAAAGCGTAAAACGGCGTACCCGAACCGGAGTAAAGAGTGCCCGAAGTTTCGTATCGTAAGCTATAATAACTCATACGATTTGCACAAGGATTACCATGGACAGCGTCACCGAACACCGCACCTGGGTCAACCTCAAAACAATCCTGAAAGAGCGTCTCAGCCTCACCGCAGACATGGCCGACGACGAAGTGATCGACGAGCGGATCCGCAGCGAGGTCGAGATGCGGGGGGCGACCCTGTGGATTCTGATGTTCGCGATCTTCGTCGCCTCGATCGGTCTCAACGTCAACTCCACCGCCGTCATCATCGGGGCGATGCTGATCTCCCCGCTGATGGGGCCGATCATGGGGATCGGCTACGGGGCAGGGATCAACGACTTCTCGCTCCTGCGCCGTTCGTTCACCAGCCTGACGTTTGCGACCCTCGTGGGGCTGTTCACCTCGACCCTCTATTTCCTGATCTCGCCGCTCGACACCGCCCATTCCGAGCTCCTCGCCCGAACCTCCCCCACCGCGTGGGACGTCCTCATCGGCCTTTTCGGGGGACTGGCGGGGATTGTCGCGATCACCCGCAAGGAAAAATCCAACGTCATCCCCGGCGTCGCGATCGCCACGGCACTGATGCCGCCGCTGTGCACCGCGGGGTTCGGGCTTGCCAGCGGTAACTGGGAGTTTTTCTTCGGAGCGTTCTACCTCTACACGATCAACTTCGTCTTCATCGCGCTGGCCTCGTTCATCATCTCCCGGGCTTTTAACGTCGCCGAAAAAAAATACGTCGATCCCGCCCTCGCGGTGCGGGCGCAGCGCTACATTATCGCCATCGTCCTCGCAACGCTCCTCCCCAGTTCCTACCTCGCCTACCGTCTCGTCGGCGAAGAGGTGTTCAGAGCCAGGGCTTCCCTATTCGTCAACGACGCGTTCGACTTCAAAACGACCAACGTCGCCCAGCTGAAAATCGATCCCAAGTCACAGGAGATCAAGGTTTTCCTGATCGGTGAATTCATCCCCCAGGAAGTGCTTGACGAAATCCGCTCCCGCCTCGTCAAAAAAGGGCTTGAAACAGCCGTTTTGAATGTCTACCAAAACAGCAACGGTCAGACCATCGACATTTCCAGCCTGAAAACCGGGATCATTACCGACCTCTACCGAACAAGCCAGCAGACCCTCAAAGAGCAATCCAAAGAGATCGAAAAGCTCAAAGAGCAGCTCGCGGTGCAAAACCGCACCTCCCAGGAAAGACGCGAGCTCTATCGCGCCGTTCCCGCCGAGCTCAAGGCTCTTTTCCCCAAAATCGAGGAGGCGTTTCTCTCTGTCTCCTACGCCTCCACGGGCGACCAGAACCGCAGCACGGGGAGACTGATACTCAACGCCTCCAGTCCCAAAAGGATCACCGCAAACGAGCGTTCACAGATTGAGGAGTGGCTGAAAGTCAGGACCAAAAACAACAATGTTTTGGTCATCATCCGCTAGAATGGCGCCACCAAAACGAGGAGTGAAAATGCGGATTATCGCGATTGCAGGGGCAGCGTTCTGTACCCTTTTGTGGGGAAACCCCCAGTGTTATGTCGAAGGGTATCCGGGCCTCGTCGCGTCGGCCGACGAATCGGCCCTCACTCTCACGGACAGTACCCGCTTCCCCTACAAAAACACTCTCCCCAAAAACAGCTGGGACGAGACCATCGACCATGCCGATCTGGCCACACAGCTCTCCCAGCGTTACGACGCGGGGGGCAGCGTTACTCCTCCCCCCTACCTCCACAGCCCCGGGCGGCTGCGCTACCAGCCTTTCTTCCAGGCCCTCTACGGCAAGAATAAAAAGGAGATCGAAAAGAATATCGTCACGATCGAATGGCCGACGCTGAAAGGCTCCGTCAAACTCCCCGTGACCAAAATCGCCGGAGTCGACAAAAAACTCTACGCCATCGGGCAGGAGATTTCGAAACTCCCCAAAAAAGAGCGCATCTGGGCCGAAGGGGCGACTACGTATGCCTACCGCGTCATCAAGGACACCGACCGCCTCTCGATGCACAGCTTCGGCATCGCGATCGATCTCGCCCCCGCCACGACCCAGTATTGGAAAGACGAGGCCTCGGCAGAGACGGCCAAGATCGGCTACAAGAACACGATGCCCCTCTCCATCGTACGGATTTTCGAAAAACACGGCTTCGTCTGGGGAGGACGGTGGTACCACTACGACACAATGCACTTCGAATACCGTCCCGAACTCCTCGCCCCCTCATGCGTGGTCCAGGCGCGATGAACCACTGGATGAGCATCGCCCTCATGGAAGCGGCAGAGGGGATGGATCGGGGTGAGGGAGGTCCTTTCGGCGCCGTCATCGTCAAAGACGGCGAAGTGATCGCACGCGCGCACAACGAGGTCCTCAAAACCAACGACCCCACGGCCCACGCCGAAATCCTGGCGATCCGCAAAGCCTCCGAGGCTCTGGGAACTTTCGATCTCTCCGGGTGCGTCCTCTACGCGAGCTGCTACCCCTGCCCGATGTGCATGGGGGCGATCCTGTGGGCCCGCATCCCTACCGTCTGCTACGGTGCCTCGATGGAGGATGCCGCGGCAGGGGGATTTGACGACGCGCACTTCTATGCGATGATCCGAAACCCGCATACCGCCCTCGACCTTCGCCCCGCAGGGACCGAAAAAGCAAAAAAACTTTTCGAACGGTGGCTGGCCAAAGAAGACCGCCGTCTCTACTGAGGATGTGACCGTTTTGTAATCATAGAGATTTACACTTCCGCATTTTTCCCAAGGTATCTCTATGGCTTCTTCCCAACCGCTCCGGTTATTTTCCCGTCTCTCCATCCGTCAGAAAATCATCACGATGGTCGTGCTGACCCAGCTTTTCGCGATCGTCTCCCTCGCCATCGGCCTGATCGGGATGGTTCTTTCCAACGCCTCTTTGTCGCGGATCCACTCCGAGAGCCTGCTGCCGCTGCAGCATCTGCGCGCCTCCAAAAACGCCATCGAAAAGGAGCTTCTCGGCACGGCAACGGAACTCTCCGAAGGGGTCGGCGATTTTTCGGCCGCTCCGGAGAAGATCCGTATTTCCCGCGAGAAACTCGCCGCGAGCTGGAATGCCTATCTGGAGGGTTCCAAAACGTCCCGCGAAACCGCCGCACTCGGAGAAGCCGAAACGGCGATGGAAAGAGCCGGGCGTTCCGTCGAACTGCTCGAAAAAGCGGTTCTTTCGCGCGATATCATGCAGATTCATGATCTGATCCACAGCGATTTTCCCTACAGCCTTGCCCCCGCATCGGCCGCGCTCGATGGGCTGATAGAGCTCCAGATCGCCAACGCACAGGAACTCTACACCGCCGCGCAAAAGGAGTACGAACGGACCCTTTTGCTGATCGTCATCACACTGCCTGTAGGACTTGTAACCGTACTGCTCCTCGTGCGGTTCATGAGCCGCGATCTGCTGGCCAAAATCGGCAGCATCTCCCGCATCACCCACCACCTCAGCACCGGCAACCTGACCCAGCGAATCGCCTCATCGGGGAGCGACGAGCTCGCCGTGGCGGCCCGGGAGATGAACAGCTCGATGGAAGAGCTTCAGAAAATGGTGGGGGAGATCAAATCGGCATCCCACGAGAGTATCGCCACGGCCCAGGAACTCAATACGGTCTCCTCCGCGATCCGCCAACGGCTCGAAGCCGGAACCGCCGACATCACCCAGACCCACTCCCAGATCCTGACGCTCCGATCGATCCTCCAGACGTCCACCGCTTCGGCACGGGACACCCACGGCAAAATCGACGAGGCCAACCGCAACCTCTCAGAGGCAGACGGCCAGATTTCACGGATGGACGGCGACATCCAGACCGTCGCGGCAATCCAACAGAGCCTCTCCGACGAGCTCCGGGAGCTCTCCGCACAGGCTCAGGAGGTCAAGGGGGTCCTCGACATCATCGGCGACATCGCCGACCAGACCAACCTCCTCGCCCTCAACGCCGCGATCGAAGCGGCCCGCGCAGGAGAACACGGCCGGGGATTCGCCGTCGTCGCCGACGAAGTGCGCAAACTCGCCGAACGGACACAGGAGGGGCTCTCGCGCATCAACGGCACCATCAGCACAATCGTAGGCGCCATCGTCGCCACGAGCCACAAAATGGACCGCTCGACCGGATCAATCCGTGCCGTCTCGCACGATTCCAATGCCGTCCGTCTCGCGATCAACACCTCCTCCACCCTCATCTCGGTGGCGGCGGAAAGCGTACGCCTCTCAAACCAGAACCTGGTTTCGCTAACCGAGGGGATGAACCTCATCTCCGAGCGCATCGACTCACTCAACACGCTCGCCCACTCCAATGCGACCAGCATCCGTGACATCAGCGGCGTCGCCCTCCGACTCGATCAGAGCACGGCAAGGATCAACGAAAAACTCGCAAAATTCCGGACCTAGCCCAGAAATTCGATCACTTTCTCCACCGGCCGGCCGATCACGGCCCGGTTCCCCTCGATGAGGATGGGGCGCTCG
>JAFGUJ010000060.1 GCA_016938595.1 Campylobacterales bacterium
AAAGATCACGCCCGCTCACTTGCGCGAGGTGGAATCGATGCTGCAGCGGGGGCGGCTGCATACGGTCTGTCAGGAAGCGATGTGCCCCAACATCGGCGAATGTTTTGCGGCGCGGCAGGCGACGTTTATGATACTGGGAAATATCTGCACGCGCGGATGCACTTTCTGTGCGGTGGGGAGGGGGCAGACCCTCGCGCTCGATCCCGACGAACCGCACCATGTCGCCGAGACGGTGGCACAGCTCGGGCTGCGCCATGTCGTCATCACGAGCGTCACCCGCGACGATCTCCCCGACGGGGGGGCGGACCATTTTTGCCAAACGGTCCGCGCGATCAAGGAGATGGATGAGGGGATCGCCGTCGAGCTGCTGATTCCCGATATGCGCGCACATCTCCCCTCGCTGGAGCGGATCGCCCGCAGCGGCGCCGAGATTCTCGGGCACAATCTCGAGACGGTGCCGCGCCTTTACCATGTCCGAAAAGGATCCGACTACCGCCGCTCCCTGGAGGTGTTGGAAACCCTCCGCCGCTGCAATCCCTCCGCTGCGACGAAAAGCGGCATCATGCTGGGGCTGGGGGAGCGCGAGGAGGAGGTGAGAGTTCTGATGGGCGATCTTCTGAACGCGGGGTGCCGGCTGCTCAGTATCGGACAGTACCTCTCCCCCTCTGCGCACCATGCCCCCGTCGTCGAGTACGTCGTGCCGGAGCGGTTCGAGTTTTTTCGGCGCCTCGGGATGGAGATGGGGTTCGAGCATATCCAGAGCTCCCCCTACACACGCAGCAGTTACAGAGCACACGAATATCGGGGGGGACACCATGAGAGAAGTTGACACGGTCGTGATCGGAGCGGGACCGGGAGGGTATGAAACGGCACTGGAACTGGGGCGCGGGGGGGTAAAAACCCTCCTGATCGACCGCTCCAAAGAGCGGATCGGCGGCACCTGCCTGCACGAGGGGTGCATCCCGGCCAAACTCTATCTCGAATGCGCCGCGTACGCCTCGAGGGGGGCGTATTTCAAGGGATGCGGTCTGGACGTGCAGATCGGAGCGCTCGATCCGGGGGTTTTGAAAGAGAAAAAAAAGGCCCTCCTGAACGAACTGCGCTCGGGAATCGTCTGGGGGCTGGATCAGGCGGGTGTTGAGTTCCTGGAGGGAAGTGCCACCTTCGTCGACGCGCATACGCTGGAGGTTTCGGGTGAGATGATCGGTTTTAAAACGTGCGTTATCGCGACGGGTTCGGTTTTCAGAGGGGTCCCCAACCTTCCCCTGGACGGCAAACGGATCATCTCCAGCAAAGAGGTCTTCGAGATGGATCGTCTTCCCGCTTCCGTCGCGATTCTGGGGGGCGGGGCGATCGGATGCGAAATGGCCTCTTTTTTCGGTGCTTTCGGGGTGGAGGTGACGCTGATCCAGCGCCGTGGGCGTTTGTTGCCTTCCGAAGATGCGGAGGTGGCCAAGGCGCTGATGCGGGAGTTTAAAAAACAGGGGATCCGCGTGCTCACTTCCGCCACGCTCGAAGAGGCTACCGTCAGCGATGAGGGGGTCGGGCTGCGGATCGGGGGAGAAAGCTCCGAAGAGATGCGGTGCGACATCCTCCTGTGCGCGACAGGACGGAGCCCTTTCACCGAGGGACTGGGGCTGGAGAAAGCGGGGGTGGCCGTAGACGCCAAAGGGTTCATCGGCGTCAACAGCTACCTGCAAACGTCCCAGCCGCACATCTATGCCCTCGGCGATTGCATCGATACCCCGGCGTACGCCCACACCGCCTATTTCGAAGCCTCAATCGCCGCGGACACGATCCTGCACGGGCCGCAGCGGGGCAATACCCCGATCACCCCATCGGTCGTCTTTACCCATCCCCAGATCGCCAGCTGCGGTTTGGGCGAGGAGGAGGCGAAGGAGCGGGGGATCGCGGTCGAGATCCATAAAGCATGGTTCAAAGTCAACTCAAAAGCGAAAATCTACGGGGATGACGCGGGATTTGCCAAAATCGTCACCGACGCTCACAACGCAACGGTGCTGGGGGCGTCGATCATCGGAGCGGATGCGACGGAGATCATTCACGAAATGGTCGTGGCGGTGGAGAAGAAGATTTCCCTGCAGGAACTCAAATCCCTCATCCATGCCCATCCGACCGTTTCAGAGATCGTGCGGTTTTTGTAGGAGAATTACGCCGCGTTCATCGCTTTGCGCAGTGTCTCCAGAGGCATCACGAACAGCGCTTTGAAGAGCGGCGAGATGTGGGTCGTCGTTTCGTCGGTCACATCCAGGGCGGTGAAGGTGAACCCTGCACCATCCTCGGCATTGGCCGGAATCACGGTAAAGGTGAGCGGCCTGAGGGTACGGATCATGTTCAGGATTTTTTTGTGCTTTTTGTCTTCGGGGGGCGGGAGGATGTTTCCCCCTTTGGTACGGACTTTGGCCGAGTCGTTCAGGAGCCTCCAGTTGTCCGCAAACAGGGTTTTGTTCCAGACGAGTATTCCGGTAGGGTATTTGAGCTCCCGTTTTTCCGAGAGGAGAATCCCTTCTCTGGTTTCACGGATCGTCTCGACGAGGGTGAGAAAAAAGTTTTTCCCTCCCACCGCATCGGCGCACTGGCGCAAAAATTCCCCTAATGTCTGTTCTTCGTCGCCGGTTTTGTCTGTGTTCATTCATCTGTCCTTATCTTTTGCCAATCATACCCAAATTCGGGCAAATCTGCGCCGATCGGCGAGAGGATACGCTCATCAGGGGGCCAGACGCGAAATAGTCCATCCTCCGTCGCTGCGGGTGTAGAGAATCCGGTCGTGCAGTCGGCTCTCCCGCCCCTGCCAGAATTCGATTTTTTCGGGGACGACGCGGTAACCTCCCCAGAAATCGGGGAGCGGCACCTCGCCGTCTGCAAATTTGGCCTTGATCTTTTCAAACTGCATCGCCAGGGCTTTGCGGGAGGTGATGACGCTGCTCTGATCGCTGACCCATGCGCCGATCCGGCTGCTGTGGGAACGGCTGAGAAAATATTTGAGCGATTCGGCGGCAGAGATTTTTTCGGCGTGCCCGACGATTTTGATCTGCCGTTCCAGATCCAGCCACAGAAATTCCAGCGCGACATTCGGATTTTCGGCAATATCACGCGCTTTGTCGCTGTTGTAGTTCGTAAAAAAAACAAACCCCCGTGCGTCGAACAGTTTCAGAAGGACGGCCCGGATACTGGGGACCCGGTCGACTCCCGATGTCGCCAGCAGCATCGCATTGGGTTCGGGAACTTCCGAAGCGACCGCTTCGCCGAACCATTTTTCGAACTGCTTGAGGGGGTCGGGATCGACCGACGTCTCATCGAGTGTGGCATGGGTGTATTCGCGGCGCATTTGGGTGAGATCGATCATGCAAACTCCTCTTTGAAAACGGATCTGATGACCCATGGCAGAAGTGATTATAGCGTTTTATCGCAGCAGTGGAACCGGTTATTTGTCCGTTGGTGCCCAGCGGTCTCAGGTTGTCGAATAGTAGAGACGCAAGAACTTTTTTAAGCTATAATCACAACAAACAGACGTGCACATACAGGCAATAAGGAAGAGGAATGCGTACCGCAACCTTTTATTTTGACACTAAAGAGTGGCCGCAGCTGAGTGCATTCCTCTCCCGCGAAGCCCAGGAAGCGTCGGGGGCGGTTCTTGTTCAGCTTTTCAGCTCGATCATCGACCCTGAAGCGATCCGGAACGTTTCGGCTGCGGTGATGGCGGTACTCCCCGAAGCGGTGGTCATCGGAGCAACCAGCGATGGGGAGATCATCGACGGAAAAATGCGTGAAGGGGGGATCGCGCTGAGCGTTACCCATTTTCACTCCACCCGTCTGAAGGTGGTTGAAATCGCAGACAGGGAGCCTTTCGAGATGGGGGCCATGGTTGCCCGAACGCTGATCGAGGATGCGACACGGTGTGTCATTATGTTCGCCGACGGTCTGAAGATCAACGGAGACGCGCTCCTGCGGGGGTTTGCGTCGGCCAATCCGAAGGCGGTTCCGCTGGCGGGGGGGATGAGCGGCGATCTGGGACGTTTCGAAAAATGCTATACCGTCTGCGCAGACAGCGTCCGTGAAGGCTCGGCGGTAGCCGTCGCGCTGCAGAGCGAGACGCTGCAGGTGATGCAGCATTACAACCTGGGATGGAAAGGGGTCGGCCTCCCCATGCAGATCACCCGTTCGGAGGGGAACCGCGTCTGGGAAATCGACGGGAGAAGCGTCGTAGAGGTGTACCGGACATTTCTGGGGGATGAGGTCGTTGCACGTTTTCCCGCTTCGGCGACGGAGTTTCCGCTCGTTCTGGAAGCGGGAATCCCGGTGGCGCGGGCGATGATTTCTGTGCTGGAGGACGGATCGGCGCTGTTCGCCGGAGATGTCCCCGAGGGGAGCCGTGTCCGTTTCGGGGTCGGAAGCCCCAGCCTGATCGAGCGGACGGTGCAAAGCGGATGCGCCGAGGTCGAGCGCGGATCGGCCGAGTCGGTTTTCGTCTATTCGTGCTCGGGGCGAAAGGCGTTTTTGGGGGATATCCTCCAAAAAGAGTTCGCCCCGCTGGCGGAAATCGCTCCGATGAACGGATTTTTCACGTACGGAGAGTTTTTTCCCGATCAGACGAACGGGCGGTTTCTGAACATCACGACAACGGTTCTCGCTCTGCGGGAAGGGGAGGGGACGGGTGTCGTGGCGGAAAAATGCCGTCTCAACGAAAAAGTGCTTCCTTCGGAGGCGCTGCTGCATCTGGTGGACCGGATCAGCGACGACCTGCTCCGCTTCGAGGGGACGAACCGTGTGATACGTGAACATCTGGAGGAGTACGACGAAGCGATCGACAAGGTCCTGATCCTCTCCAAAACCGATGCGCAGGGGATAATCACCGAGGTGAACGACCATTTCTGCCGGATCAGCGGCTATGCGCGTGAAGAGCTGATCGGACGCCCCCACAGCCTCGTGCGCCATCCCGATACCCCTGAAAGCCTTTTTGAAGAGATGTGGAAAACGATCCGTTCGGGGAAAGTGTGGACCGGGGAGCTGGAAAACCGGGGGAAAACAGGAGAAAGCTACTATATCAAAAGCGCCATCATTCCGATCAAAAACGCTCAGGGGGAGATCGCCGAGTACAAGATGATCAGCCAGGACGTTACCGATCTTCTCCTCGCCAAAGAGTCTCTGGAGAAGGAAAAACGGTTCATCCGCGGAGTCCTCGACAGCAGCCAGGCGATCACCGTCATTATCAAGAATCGGACGATGATGGATATCAACCGCCCGTTTTTCGAACGTTTTTCATATCCCGACCTCGAACATTTTTTGCAACGGCATCGCTGCATCTGCGATATTTTTGTTCCGCGCGAGGGGTATTTGCTTCCCGGAGCGCTGCAGGAGACGATCTGGTACGCACCGCTGCTCTCCGACCCCGGTCATCTGCACAAAGCGATCATGCTGGACCGTTGGGGAGAAGAGCGAATTTACAGCGTCACGCTCAAAGAACTCGATTTTGGGATGGAGCACTATCTGATCGCTTCTTTTAACGATGTGACCGAAATCGAAGAAGCCAAGCTCAAGGCCGAAGCGGCGCAGAGAGCCAAATCTGATTTTCTGGCCGCCATGAGCCATGAGATCCGCACCCCCATGAACGGGATTATCGGCTTTACCGAACTGCTGGAGGGGACGTCGCTGGATGCGACTCAGCGGCGCTACGTCGAGACGGTGCGGGCTTCGACGAAAACCCTGCTGGGAATCGTGAACGATGTCCTCGATTTTTCCAAAATCGAAAGCGGGAAAATGGCGCTGGATATGACCGAAGCCAACCTTCAGACGGAGATACCGCTTCATGTCTCGCTGTACGACGCGACGGCCAGGGCGAAAGGGCTTGCACTGGTGTGGAGAATCGATCCGTTGCTTCAGGAATGCCTCCGTCTGGACACCCTTCGTTTGAAACAGGTGCTGACGAACCTTTTGGGAAATGCGATCAAATTTACTCCGGAAGGGGGAAGCATCGAACTGGAAATCGCGGTCACGGAGACGACCCGGGAGGCCCAGCGTCTGCGTTTTTCGGTCAAAGATACGGGGATCGGCATTGCTCCCGAAAAGCAGCGGAAAATTTTTGAAGCGTTCAGTCAGGCCGACACCTCGACGACCCGCGAATTCGGGGGGACGGGGCTGGGACTGACGATCAGCGCCCAGCTGGTCACGATGATGGGAGGTACCCTTACGCTGCAAAGCACTTCGGGGGACGGGTCGGTGTTTGCGTTTGAGATAACGGCGACCCGATGCGACCCGAAAAACCGTCTGGCGGACGCTTTGGCCGGTCACAGGCTCGGGTTCGTCGAGGATTCGGGAGACGTGGCCGGACGTGCCCGGATGACACTGGAAAAATTCGGGGTGCCGTTTCAAACGATCCCTTATGAGAAGATTCGCGATGGTGTCTGGGATGTTCTGATCTGCGTCGGGGCCCAAATGGGGGTTGCCGTCGCAGAAACAGCCTTCGGGGGGGCGCTGATCGTGGTGGGCCGTCACGATCCCAAGCTGCCGGACGAGACGATCGTCATCGACGACGGTGTCAGCTGCTGTTCGGCCCTCTACAACGCCTTGTGGGAAATCGTCATTAAACGCGATGAAATCCGTTCCGAAGTGACCGAACCGGAACATTTTTCGATGAAGGTACTTGTGGCAGAGGATTACGATATCAATCGTATGCTGATCAAGGAACTGCTGGGGCTGCACGGGGTCCATCCCGATTTTGCCCTCAACGGAGCCGAAGCGGTTGACAAAGCGCTCTCGGGGAGGTACGATCTGATATTCATGGATGTCAATATGCCGGTGATGGACGGGATCGAGGCCACCAAGCGGATACGGGAACGCCAAAAGGGGCCGATACCGATCGTGGCGCTGACGGCGAACGCTTTGGAAGGGGACAGAGAGAGACTGATCGCAGCGGGGATGGATGAATATATCTCCAAACCCATCGATCCCAGAGAGCTTGAAGTGCTGCTGAGCCGCTATCGCCCGCAGCATGCAAAAGGGGAGAATGAAACCTCTTTGATAAGAGAATACGAAAAGGCCAAGGCCTCCCTGAAGAGCGAGCTTGGGTTGGACCAGGAGACCGTCCAGCGTCTTTTTACGCTGTTCGTGAAAAGTGTCGGCGACGAGCTCAAAATACTCACTGAGGGGATAGCGGAGGAAAACTATGAACAGATGTATCACAGTGCCCACAAAATATCCGGTGCGGCGTCAGGTCTGATGATGCACGAGATACAAAAATATGCCAAAAGGGTAGAAGAGTATGCGATGAATCGGGGCCCGAAACACGATTATCAGAGCCTTGCCGATGCGATGGGCGACTGTATTGCCAGATTGTCCGAAATGATCACCACCGAGGAGCAAAAGTGAACAGCAAAATAAAGATTGTCATTGTCGATGACGAACCCACGAATTTGATGCTTTTGGAAGCGTTGGCCCAGGAATATGAGCCTCTGACGTTCGCA
This sequence comes from Campylobacterales bacterium, assembly GCA_016938595.1. Taxonomy (GTDB): domain Bacteria; phylum Campylobacterota; class Campylobacteria; order Campylobacterales; family Sulfurimonadaceae; genus Sulfuricurvum. The sequence goes on from JAFGUJ010000060.1 coordinate 7,479, forward strand.
AACCCGCTGGAGGTAGTCGAATACCTGCGCCATTCTGCTGTCGATTTGCTGATTACCGATTTTAATATGCCCAGAATGGACGGCATAGAGCTGCTCAAAAAAGCCAAGGAGATCCAGCCGGGCATCATGAGCATTATGATTACGGCCAACGGCGAGGAGTCGGTCCGTATCCAGGCGCTGGATGAGGGGGTCGATGATTTTTTGACCAAACCCTATTCCCCCTCGGAGGTGAAACTCCGTATCAAGAACCGGCATATTCTGCGTCTCGAAGAGCGTTCCACCCAAGCGCTCAAGGAGCGGGAGCACGAAGCGCTGCGGATTTTGTCCAAAACGGCCGAGTACAAAGACCCCGAAACGGCGTCGCATGTCGCCCGTGTCGCCCACTATTCGAAACTTCTGGGACGACTTTACGGTCTGGACAAGGAGGAACAGGAAATCCTTTTTTACGCCGCGCCTCTGCACGACATCGGAAAAGTCGGGATCAAGGACGATATCCTCCTCAAGCCCGGAAAACTTGATGATGACGAGTTTGAACTAATGAAGGCCCACAGCCGTGTGGGGTATGAAATCCTTGCCGATGCGGAAAACCCTTATCTGCGGGCGGGGGCGGTGATCGCACAATCGCACCACGAGAAGTATAATGGAAGGGGATATCCGCTGGGTCTAACAGGGGAAGATATTCCTCTTTATGGCCGCATCGTCGCGATCGCCGACGTATTTGACGCACTCACCTCGATCCGCCCCTATAAAAGGGCGTGGAGCTTCGAAGAGGCGATGGAACTGATCAAAAGCGAAAAGGGGGAACATTTCGATCCCGTTCTGGTCGATTTGTTCGTCGAGAGCGAAACCCAGATCCGCGAAATTTTCATCCGTTTCGGCGCGGAGTAGTCTCTTGGCCCGGACAGTTCCTGTGCCAGGAGAAGATCATGGCCTAGGGCGTGGTATGGTTTTGTTTTGATAATAGCGATCGACCGCCAGCAGCAGGACGGGAAGGACAAAAAGATCGCTTAGGAGAGAAATGAACATCAGTACCGCTCCGTAGGCTCCGATCAACTGGAGCGATTGCAGTTCGGTCAGGGTCAGCAGGGCAAAAACAATCATTAATACCAGTGCACTGATAATGGCCGGTGCTCCGGCATAAAAGAACATGATTTCCAGCGCGTGTTTCTGGGAGCGTTCGTAATAGCGGCTTCTGAAATATTTGTAGCCGAAATGGATGATGGTGTCGGAGCTCAAACCGACCGATATGGTCATGGCGATCAAGGCTTCGATGCTCAGTTCGAATTTGAACAGCAGCATGAAAAGGACAAACCAGACAATGGGGACGGCATTTGCCGCCAATCCTACCAATCCGATGCCGATGGAACGAAAAATAATCCCCATTATCACTGCGATCATGATCAGAGCGGAAAGCAGCGTGGAGACAAGAAGAAATGTTTTTTCCATTTTCGAGCTCTGGGAGAGGCTGTTCACATCGGTCATATAGATCGGCAGCGCTTCATAGGATTCGAGAAACCGTATGATGGCGGAGTGATCGGCATTTTTCAGGGTGATCGTGATGTTGAGGGCATCCTTGTCGATGTAGGATTTTTCCAGATCATACAGTTCCAGAAAAAACAGCGCCTGCAAAAGACGCTGTTCGTCAAAACCGTTGCGCGGGACATTGGCTAGATCCAGCCGCTTCAGGACGCTCACCACCGAATCGACTTTGACCACACCCTCATGGGCAGTGCGCAGATCATTTTCAAACGTTTCGATTTTTTGAAGTGTCTGGAGGTCTATCTCCTCGAAGGGGACTTTGAGGGTCACCGTGGCATTGTCGACATCTGTTTCGAACAGGGTAGGGGCTGTATAGAGGCGTATGCCGATGAAGAACAGGATGAAGAGGGTGAAAACCATAAAGATTCTGAGCAGATTCGGGTTGTAATGGATCTCATGGTTGGCAAACCAGTAACATATCCGCGCGAGCCCGATCTTCGGGTGTTGGACCGAAAAATAACTGAGAAGAGCCGGCAAAAAGACAATACTGACAAAATAGGCAACGGCCGATGCAATCATCAGGCTCAGACTCATCATCGTGACGATCGACGAGTCGATAAAAAGAAGGGATCCCAGACTGAGGGCAAGGACCGGCAGGGTCCAAAGGGCCGGATGGAGGTTACGGTTGATGCTTTTGTCGAGTGCCCGGATGGGGTCGTTTTTGAACTGGGAGACATGCCACCGGTAATAAAAATAAAGATAGTGTCCGATGGAAATGCTCACCACCATCAGACTCATGGCGATGTGAATCTGTTTGTTCCCGGTCAGGAGGTAGATCAGCGAAAATGTCCAGATCAGGGTAATGGCGGTGACACTGATCACTCCGATCGCAGCGATATAGTTTCGGAAAATCATGCGCGACATCGCGACGACCACCAATGCGATGATGAGTACATACCAGAGATAATGGACCAATTCCGCGTCGGTATCCGGTTCGGAATAATGATAGGGAAACGGAATCTCCACCCCTTCGATCCGTATAGGCTTTTGGGAATGGATGATGAAATGGAACCGGCGGAAGTCGTCACTGACGAAACGGCGGTACGGTTCGGGAAAGGAACGGACAAAGGCGACGATTTTTTCTGAGGGCATCTGCGCGATGGGCAATGCTTTGACCAGTGCCGATTCTTCGGATGACTGGTCGTTGAACATCATGTAGGAGGAGAAGATCGATTCGACCTGCTCGACCCCTTGCAGATTCTGAAGCTCTGTCTGGAGTGATCGCAGCGTATTTTTGGTAGTTTCGTCAAACGACTCGACATCGATACTCAAACGCCCCACGTAGGTGGGCGAATAGGACTGTTCCTGCGTTTTTTGGAGTTGTTTGGATTCACTGAGCCACAACATCGTATCGGAAGAGATGAGCTCGGGTTTCAGGGTGATGAACGCGGCGGCTGAAACCAGCAGAAAAAATGCGATGATGGCCATCCGAAATCGTCGGATCGTATCGATAAACCGTGATGTGTTGGGGGTATGGTAATACATGCTCAGTTCTGCTCTTTCACTATGATGAGGTAGGGACGTTTGGAGATGCCGATTTCCTCTGCTACCTGTGCGATATCTTTAATTTTTTCTTCCACCTTCGGATCGGGGGCGGGGTTCACCGTTGGCTCTTTATGCCCGATCATCACTTCGAACGTCCGCTGCAGTGGCGTAGGGGAGCCGTAAATGGAGGCGATGAACTGGTGCGACTGGAAACGTTTCAGCTCATAAAAAAATAGGTAATACCGGTAAATGCTCCGCATTTTCGGACTTTCGTTGATCATGGAGATGAAATCCTGCGAATGGGGGCATTTTGGGTCGATAAATACGTAGACTTTTTTGCTTCCTTCTCCGTACACCATCGCATGCTTTTCGATCGGCTCGATGAGAGCTCTTTTCTGCTGGATCGAAAGTTCTGCAGCATTGGCTCTGATACCGATGGCCAATAAAAGCACTATACAGAAGGTTGTCCAAAAAGGTGAATGTTTGGTTGTGCATATCATAACACCATTGTATACACAGGATATTACGGTTCAACTACAAAAGTGATGAAAAAATGATCATTTTAATCACAAAAAGATTAGCTTGGCATTTCCTCATCCAGAAGGTACTCTTCCAGATCGATCTCCTCTGTCTCGAGAACCGGGTTCAGCGCGTAGACACCGTAAGGGCGTACGCTCTCCCGCGTCCCGCTGATGAGCGGATGCCACTCCGGCAGGCTTAGCCCATGATGGCGCAGGCGGTAGGCGCAGGTTTGCGGAAGCCAGTCGAATTCCGCGGCCCGATCCAGGGTCAGCTGGGTACATTCGGGGACGAGGCGGAACCGGTTGGCGTAGTCGCTGCACCCCCCTTTATTGAGGTCGTAGCAGCGGCAGACGACACGGGTCGTCAGCACGGGGGCGTCTTCTTCTTCCCCCTGCAACCGGTGGAGGCAGCACAGACCGCATCCGTCGCACAGCGCTTCCCACTCTTCGAAGCTCAGTTCATCCAGTTTTTTCGTTTTCCAGAAAGGTTCTGTCTTTTTTTCCATGGGCGAAGTGTAGCACTATTTTGTTTTATTGGTGATGGTGTAGATGAAACGGAACACCTCGGCCACGGCGACGTAGAGTTTTTCGGGGATTTCGCGGTCGATTTCGACCTTGCTCAGCAGTTCGACCAGATCCTCGTCTTTGCGGATCGGAAGGTTGTGCAGTTCGGCAACCTTGATGATATTCTCGGCGCTCGCCCCTTTGCCCGAGGCGACGACGCGGGGGGCGTTTTCTTTGTCGGAATCGTAGCGCAGGGCGACCGCTTTTTTCAAATTTTATCCCTGTATTAATCGATTTTCAAAAAACAGTTCCCGATTCTTATCGAAGTTTGTGACCAGCGTTTGAAAACACCCCGCCATCTCGCGGATCGTCTCGATGTTCGGTTCGATATAAACCTTGTTCCCTTTTTTCTCGACGGTGATGATTTTGGCTTCTTTGAGTTCTTTGATATGGGCCGAAATCGTTGGAAGCGAAAAATTGAAATGCTCCGCGATGGTACTGACGCACGTTGCGATCGGATTGACCTCGACACCGGGCTGTTTTTTATCCAGCGAGCAGGTATATCCCCCCGTAAAAACGTTTTTAAAAATCAAAAAGCGGGTCTCGTTACTGAGCGCTTTAAAGATTTTGAGCTTTTGTTCCATATCTAACATCTAAACCCTTTTGACACATACTGATCGCAATCGTGAATGGGAAATTATAGCATGTAATAAACTGTTAGGAAATTAGCTAAATAAGAATCATATTATTTAGTATTTAGCTGATCAAGTTGTTTATATTGTTTTTACATTCCTTCAATACAATAGCTGACATATAAATATCATACCACAAGGGTTCATCAATGAAAAAATGGTTACTCATACTCGCACTATCAGGTTGCCTTTGGGCAGAAGAAGGGGTCAAGCAGGCGGTGTTCGATCTGACAACGGGAAGTATCAAAACGTTTGAAAAAAAAGTGTTGCAAGGGATCGCCTATCATAAAAGCCATTACGAGGGGAAACTCGAAAAGCTCGATGCGGCAGTGGTCATTCACGGCGACGCCTATAAATTCTTCATCAAAGATCTCAAAAATTCCCCTTACAAAAATGATACAAAACTGGCTGCGGCCCAGGATCAGCTGAGCAAACGGATCGCCGCCATGGCCCATACCTACGAAGTGGAATTTTTGATGTGTGAAGCGGGGATGAAAGCCAATAAAATTGATCCATCCACCTTGTATGGGTTTGTTAAACTCGTACCGAATTCCACCATCGGATTGATCGATAAACAAAACGAACATTTCGCGTATGTGCCGATCCACTAACCCTTGACATAGATTTGTGATTATTATATCATGCCATTCAATTAGTTAATTAGCTAATAACATAAGTAATTAGGAGATTGGCATGACAACCATTATCCTCAATCATCAACCCTACGACGGTTCCGATGTGACGTGGAATGCTCTGCGTCTGGCTAAAACACTCCACAAAAATGGTGAAAAAGTTAATATCTTTTTGATGAACGACGCCGTCGATCTCGCCCGCGATATAACCCGTAAGCCCGAGAGCTACGATCACGATCTGGTCGATATGCTCAAAAAGCTCTACGAGGAGGGTGTCGTCCT
>JAFGUJ010000061.1 GCA_016938595.1 Campylobacterales bacterium
AGCCACTCGGGCTTACGCCATGCTCTGTTTTCCATCGAACGTCCACTCCCCTGTACTGTATTTACCCGCCTGTAATTCTCCCGCCCGTTTCTCTTCTGCGGAAGTGAGCCCTCCGGAAACGACCCGGGTCTCAAACGTTTCGCAAAACGATTCGATCGCCATTTCCGCCACCCTCTGACGTGTCAGAAATATCCCGAGCTTTTCGAGCGACACGGCATCTCCAAGTCCCGATTCCACCCGGAAAAGGGGTTCAAAGAGGGGAGTGTCGAACCCCATGGGGATGGTGCCGTGCTGGAACACCGCGCGTGAGGTATAACGCTGTGCATTCCCCCCCATCTTTTTCCCGCCGATCAGAATGTCATAGGGTTCGTGGGCGGCCAGGCATATCGGCGATTTTCCCGTACGGTCGCCCGTTTCCTGGGCAAACTGCGCTTTCAGCCCCATTTTTGCGTACATGCGGATCAAAAACCCGCACAGAGTACGGTAGGTTTCCTTGACGCTTTTCTCTCTCAGCATCTCTCGGGAGAGGACGAGGGTGTAGGAGAGATCGTTGCCGTGCACCAGCACCCCGCCTCCGCTCAGGCGGCGGGCACACGCGACACGCTGCCGCTCAAGCCGTGCGAGATCGATGCTGCCCTGCGGTTTCGAAAACCGTCCGAAGCTGAGCGAAGGCTCCCATGAGTAGAGGCGCAGAATCGGCGAATCGTTTTGCGAAAACCCCTCCAGCAGCGCTTCATCGACGGCCATGTTCCATGCCGCGGATCCGGTACCGGTATCGATGAGCCGCCACATCTGCATCTTCTCTCCCCCTTTGCCCTCTAAATATTTTTTCATAAGAAAACTAAAATATGCTTTATATTATGATTGGCTGTGATTGATTGTACCAGAAAATATTTTTTTCGAAGGATACAGAATGCGACTAGAGCAGATCGAAAAGGACCCTGGCGAATTTTCACTCACCCCCAATCTGAAAGATTATGAGGCGGAACGGCAAACGTTTGCGTGGGAGAGGGTTGCAGAGTCCTTCGAAGGACTCCCCTCCGGCGGCCTCAACATCGCCCATGAAGCGATCGACCGCCATGCCAACGGGGAGCGGGCGGAGAAACGCGCCCTCGTCTGGCTGGGGGAAAACGGCGAAAAACGCGAGTTCACCTTCGTTCAAATGAAACGGCTCAGCGCCCAGGTCGCCAACGCCCTTGCCTCTTTGGGGTTCGGGAAGGGGGACCGTATCTTTACCCTCTCGACACGTCTTCCGGAGCTCTATTACAGTGCCATCGGGATTTTCAAAAACCGCAGTGTCCTGTGCCCTCTCTTTTCACAGTTCGGTCCCGAACCCATCCTGCAGCGTCTGCGCCGCGGCGATGCGCGGGCGCTCCTCACCACCCGGACCCTTTATGAAAAAAAAGTAGAACCCCTGCTGGGCGAATTGCCCGAGCTCAAACACATTATCCTCTTCGATGCCCCGGAGCATCTCGATAAGCGGGTTCTCTCCCTAAAACAGCTTATGGATGGGGCATCGGACGTGTTCGACATCCCCCCAACCGATCCCGAAGAGATGTCAATCCTCCACTTCACCAGCGGAACGACAGGGATGCCCAAGGGGGTCGTGCATGTCCACAAAGCGATCTACAACCACTGGACGAGCGGCCGCTACGTCCTTGATCTGCACCCCGAAGACATCTACTGGTGTACCGCCGATCCGGGATGGGTGACGGGAACTTCGTACGGGATCATCACCCCCTGGCTCCACGGCCTCACCAATGTCGTCGACGAGGCGGAATTCGATGCGTCGAGATGGTACCGCATCCTGCAGGAAGAACAGGTCAGCGTATGGTACACCGCCCCCACCGCGATCCGCCGCCTGATGCGCATCGACAACGATCCCCTCACCGAATACGACCTCTCCCGCCTCCGGCTGATCCAGAGCGTGGGCGAACCTCTCAATCCCGAAGCGGTCGTCTGGGGAGTGGAGAAACTGCATCTCCCGATCCACGACAACTGGTGGCAGACCGAGACGGGGGGGATCATGATCGCCAACTACCTCTCGGCACCCATCCGTCCCGGGTCGATGGGGCGTCCGCTCCCCGGGATCGAGGCCGCGATCGTCCGGCGCACCGACGAGGGGGGTGTCGAGATCGTCACCGAACCCGGCAAAGAGGGGGACCTCGCCCTCCGCCCCGGATGGCCCTCGATGTTCCGCGCCTATCTGCATGAGCCCGAACGCTACGAGAAGTGTTTCGCCGGGGGATGGTACCTCTCCGGAGACCTCGCGTACCGGGACGCGGAGGGGTATTTCTGGTTTGTCGGACGCAGTGACGACATCATCAAAACCTCCGGGCACATGGTGGGCCCCTTCGAGGTCGAAAGCGCCCTGATGGAACACCCCGCCATCGCCGAAGCGGGGGTCATCGGGAAACCCGATCCGATGATCGGAGAGCTGGTCAAGGCCTTCGTATCGCTCAAAGCGGGTTATGAACCCAGCGAAGAGCTCCGACGCGAGCTGCTCGGGTTCGGACGCAAAAAGCTGGGAGTCGCGGTGGCCCCCAAAGAGATCGAGTTTCAGGACAATCTCCCCAAAACCCGCAGCGGGAAAATCATGCGCCGCCTCCTCAAGGCACGCGAACTGGGTCTTCCCGAAGGGGACACCTCGACACTGGAAAATTAAAAGGGGGATGCCATGGCAAGCGATTGGGCACAGGAGCGCGAATGGTATCGGCAGATGGTTCTCATCCGCCGCTTTGAAGAAAAATGCGTCGAACTCTACAGCTACGAAAAAATCCGCGGTTTTTTACACCTCTACATCGGCCAGGAAGCGGTCGCAGTGGGGGTCATGAACGCCCTTGCGGCGGAGGATGGCGTGCTGGCCAGCTACCGCGAACACGGCCACGCGCTGGCGCGAGGGGTAAGCGCCAAAAGCATCATGGCCGAGATGTACGGAAAGCTTGAGGGGTGCTCCCGCGGACGGGGAGGTTCGATGCACCTCTTCGACGCTTCGAGCCGTTTCTACGGCGGCAGCGCCATCGTCGCGGGGGGACTGCCGCTGGCGGTGGGAATGGCGCTGGCCGACAAGATGATGAAACGCAACCGCGTCACCGTCGCCTTTTTCGGTGACGGGGCCGTCGCCGAGGGGGAATTTCACGAATCGCTAAATCTCGCGGCGCTGTGGCAGCTCCCCATCCTCTTTGTATGCGAAAACAACCTCTACGCGATGGGGACGGCCCTGCGCTATACCGAGTCGGAGACCAACCTCGCTTCCAAAGCGGCGGCATACCGCCTCAGCGCCCATCAGGTGGACGGGATGGACATCATCGGCGTCGCCAAAGCGGCCACCGAAGCGGTCGCCGCTATCCGTGCCGGAAACGGTCCCGTTTTTCTCGAATGCCTCACCTACCGCTTCCGCGCCCATTCGATGTTCGACGCCGAGCTCTACCGTGAAAAATCCGAAGTGGAAACGTGGAAACACAAAGATCCCCTCCTCGTCTTGCAAAAACGGCTCGAGGAGAGCGGCCAGTGGGAAAAAATCGGCGCGGACGGGATCGAAAAAGAGGTCGCCGCCATCATTGCCGAAGCGGTCGAATTCGCCGAAAACGGCACCCTTGAACCCCTCGAGGATTTGGAAAAATTTGTCTATTCCCCGGAGGTCTCCGCATGAGCCAGACCATTACCTACCGCGAGGCGGTCAGAGAAGCGATCAGAAAAGCGATGCACGACGACGAGCGGGTCTTTTTGATGGGGGAGGACGTCGGCCATTACGGCGGCTGTTTTGCCGTCAGCATGGGGCTCCTCGATGAATTCGGTCCTGAGCGGATCCTCGACACCCCTCTCAGCGAATCGGGCTTTACGGGAGCGGGGATCGGCGCGGCGATGAACGGAATGCGCCCGATCGTCGAGATCATGACGGTCAATTTCAGCCTCCTCGCCCTCGATCAGATCATGAACAATGCCGCCTCGATGCTCCACATGTCAGGAGGGCAGTTCAACGTCCCGCTGGTGATACGGATGGCCACGGGGGGAGGCAAGCAGCTCGGCGCCCAGCATTCGCACTCGCTGGAGGGGTGGTTTGCCCACATCCCCGGGATCAAAATCCTCACCCCCGCCACCGTGCAGGACGCCTATGACATGGTGTTGCTGGCCCTCGCCGATCCCGATCCGGTCCTGGTATTCGAAAATCCCCTTCTCTACAACGCCAAGGGGGAGCTCGACACCGCTACCGCGCCCCTGCCGATCGGCAGGGGCAAAACAATGCGAGAGGGGCGTGACGTCACGATCCTCTCGTACGGCATCAGCGTTTTCAAAGCGCTCGAAGCGGCCGAGACGCTTTCACGCGAGGGGATTGACGCCGAAGTGATCGACCTGCGTTCGCTACGTCCGTTGGACGATGCGGCGATAATGGAGTCGGTACGCAAAACCCACCGGATTCTCATTGTCGATGAGGGATGGAAATCGGGGAGCATCTCGGCGGAAATCATGGCCCGCATCAACGAACAGGCGTTTTTCGAACTCGATGCCCCGATGGGGCGCGTCTGCTCCGCCGAGGTCCCCTTCCCCTACGCCCGGCATCTCGAACAGTCAGCCATGCCCCAGCCCGAGAAGATCGTCGCGTCCGTACACCAAATGATGGAGGAATCATGAGCACGTTTGTCATGCCAAGCCTCGGCGCCGATATGGAATCGGCCGTGTTGATGGAATGGAAAGTCAAGGAGGGTGACCATGTCCGCAAAGGGGATATCATCGCCGAAGTGGAAACTTCCAAAGGGGTCATCGAAATCGAGGTGTTCGAAGAGGGTACAATCGAAAAACTTCTCGTCGCCGAAGAGACCGAATGTGCCGTAGGAGCCCCTCTGGCCCTGATCCGAAGCGAAGGGGAATCGGCCAGCGAACCCGCCGCAGCGCCCCCGCTCCCCGAAATACCCACGGAACCCGCTGAGCCTGTTCCGCCCGAAACACTGCCGCAGACGCCTCCGAGCGGATCCCCATCCGCAGAGCGGATCAAAGCCTCCCCGGTGGCCCGCAAAAAAGCCAAAGAGCTCGGGATCGATCTCTTCAGCCTCGCCGCGGCGGGGGAAGAGGTACACCTCAGCGAAGTCGAAGCGGCGGCCAAGCCGCCCCAGCCCCCCTCGATGGGAGGGATGCGCCAGGCCATTGCCCGGGCCATGAGCCGGTCCAACACCGAGATTCCCCATTATTATCTCAGTACCTCCATCAATATGACCCCCGCACTTCGCTGGCTTTCCGATCTCAATGCCGCGCGGAGCATCGATCAGAGGATCCTCCCCGCTGCCCTGCTGATCCGCGCCGTCGTCAAAGCGCTGCAGGAGGTTCCTGAGCTCAACGGCTTCTGGCGCGACGATGCGTTGCACCCCAGCGGCGAGATCCATCCGGGGATCGCCATCGCACTGCGCAAAGAGGGGCTCATCACCCCTGCGCTTCTGAACGCCGGGGAGATGGATCTGAACCGGACGATGGAAGCGCTGGGGGATCTTATTTCCCGCACCCGCGCGGGAAAACTGCGCAGCAGCGAGCTGACGCAGCAGACGGTGACCGTCACGAACCTCGGCGATCTGGGAGTACAGAGCGTCTACGGCGTCATATACCCTCCCCAGGTCGCCCTGGTCGGGCTGGGAAAAATCATCGACGCCCCGTGGGCCGAGGGGGATGCCCTCACGGTACGCAAGGTGATGCAGGTCACCCTCGCGGGGGACCACCGCGCCACCGATGGCCGGACCGGTGGGCAGTTTTTGCAGGAACTCGAACGCCTTTTACAACACCCAGAGGAGCTTCTATGACGAAAGAACAGATACAGGAGGCGATCATCACCCAGATCCAGACAATCGCTCCCGAGATAGAGCGGGACGATATCCGCCCCGACGCGCATCTGCAGCGTTCACTGGAAATCGATTCATTCGATTTTCTCAAAATTCTCACGGCCCTCAAAGAGATACTGGGGGTCGAAGTCCCCGAAGCCGATTATGCCAAAGTCGACACCCTGAACAAAATGAGGGACTATTTCGCCGAGCGGATGGCATCCTGACAAACATGCTATAATCATTTCCAACCCATCAAGGAGCATATCATGAAAATCGCCACGATAGCGACCCTCGGGACAGTACTCCTGCTCAGCAGCGGATGCGTTACCAAACAGACGCACGAAGCCGTGCTGCAGGAACTCGACACGACGCGCCAAAGCCTTGCTTCGGCACAGAACATCATCAGCGACCAGCATCTTCAGATCAAGCAAAACGAGGCGGAGATCGCCCGAAGCCGTCAGGAACTCGCCGATCTCGATCTGAAAAAAGGGACATTGCAGCGCCAACTGAATGATTCACAGCGGCTCCTGAACGAAACGGAAGCCCGGCTGCGTGATTCCAGGTCGCAGATCGAGACCCTGCGGCAGATCGAAGAAGAAACAAAAAAACGGAACGAAATCTACACCCGCTTCATCGATAAACTCCAGAAAATGATCGACGGAGGGCAGCTCACCGTAACCATCGACAAAGGACGCCTCGTGATCAATCTGCCCGAAAATGTCCTCTTCGCCAGCGGCCAGGCGCTCCTGAATCCACAGGGGGAGGAGACGCTTGTTCAGGTGGCGGCGCTGCTCAAAGAGTTTCCCGACCGCCGTTTCCAGATCGAGGGGCATACCGACAACGTCCCCATCCACAATGCCCGGTTTGCGAGCAACTGGGAGCTTTCCAGCGGGCGGGCCCTTAGCGTCGTTCATCTGATGCTAAACCATGGGGTCGCATCCGAGAATCTCTCGGCCGCCGGGTTTGGGGAATTCCATCCCCGTGCAGACAACGAGAGCGTGGAGGGAAGAGCGCTCAACCGCCGGATAGAGATCGTTATGCAGCCCAATCTTGAGATCCTCTCCAGCGAGCTTCCTAATATCCCCCGCTGATCGTTTATCCTCTAAAAAGGAGTCATTATGTCCTCTCTAGCATGGCTTTCCCACAAACTCGATGACGGCCGCGTCGCGTGCGACGCGTGCAACCAACACTGCAAGCTTTCCGAGGGGGAATACGGCATCTGCGGTATCCGCAAGGTCGAAAACGGCGAGCTGATACTCCTCACCTACGGCCTCGCCGCGGCGGTCAACGTCGATCCGGTCGAAAAGAAACCGATGTTCCATTTCCTGCCGGGCTCACACATCTTCTCGTTCGGGACCGTCGGATGCAATTTCGCGTGCAAATTCTGCCAGAACGCCGACATCTCCCAGTACCCCAAAGAGCACCACCACGAGATCATCGGCACCCCCCTCCCTCCTGAAAAGGCGGTCGAACTGGCGCTGGAATACGGCTGCCGGAGCATTGCCTACACCTACAACGAGCCGGTCGTTTTTTTCGAATACACCTATGACACGGCCAAACTCGCCCACGAGGCGGGGCTCAAAAACGTCTACGTCACGAGCGGCTACGAGACCCACAAGGCGATCGACACCCTCGCCCCCTATCTCGATGGAATGAACATCGACATCAAGGCGCATACACAGGAGTTCTACAAGGATATCTGCGGAGCCTCCCTCAAGCCGGTCCTGGACACCGTCGAATACGCCTACAAAAAAGGGATCTGGGTCGAAACGACGACGCTTCTGATCCCGGGGCTGAACGATTCGGACGAAGAGATCCGCGCCATCGCGGAATTTCAGGCCGCCCTTGACCCATCGATCCCCTGGCACATCAGCGCGTTTCACCCGATGTACAAGATGCAAGACCGCCCCAGAACCCCTCACTCCACCCTCAAACGGGCCTACGACATCGGTAAAGCCGCAGGGCTCAAATACGTCTACGTCGGCAACATCGACGATGAGGACCGCGAATCGACCTACTGCCCCAGCTGTGGCCAGCTGGTCATCGACCGCAAAGGCTACATCGGCCAGTACGTCACCAACCATCTGACCCCAAAGGGCCGCTGCCCCTACTGCGCGACCCCTATCGCAGGGGTGTGGAATTAAATTTCCGCACCTCTGCGCCGCCGTTTCACCCACTTCTCTATCTCCACCGCGATGAACACCACCGACGAAAGCAACAGGGTAATGAGCAATTCATCCCACGTCAAAGGCTCCGTGTTGAAAATCGGGTTCAAAAACGGGACATAAACCGTCGCCATCTGAAGGGCGAACGTGAGGGCGATGGCTCCCAGCAGAGGTTTGTTGGAAAACAGCCCCTGGCTGAAAAGCGATTCGCTCTCCGACCTGATGGCCAGCACATGTCCCATCTGGCTCAGACACAATACGGTAAAGACCATCGTCTGCCAGTGTCCATGCCCTGTTTCGATCGCCCACGCCTGCGTGAAAATGGCGACGAACGCCATCAGCAGACCAACCCAGACGATGTGGAAACCCAGACCGTGGGCAAATATGCTCTCATTCGGATGGCGGGGAGGCTTGTTCATGATCCCCTTTTCCGCGGGCTCCGCCGCCAGGGCAAGGCCGGGGAGACCGTCGGTGACGAGGTTGATCCAGAGGATATGGATGGCCAAAAGGGGAATCGGCAAACCAAAAAACGGGGCCAGAAAAATGGTGAGGATTTCGCCCGAGTTGCTCGTCATCGTGTATTTGATGAATTTACGGATGTTGTCGAATATCCGCCGGCCGGATTTCACCGCATTGACGATGGTGGCGAAATTGTCGTCCAGAAGTATCATATCGGCAGTCTCTTTGGAGACGTCGGTCCCTGTGATCCCCATCGCGATCCCGATGTCGGCATGCTTGAGGGCGGGGGCGTCGTTGACCCCGTCCCCCGTCATCGCGACGAACTGCCCCCGCTCCTGCAAGGCTCTGACGATTTTCAGCTTCTGTTCCGGTGCCACCCGTGCATAGACCCGTATATGTTCGACCCTCTCCTCGAACTCCTGCTGTGAAAGCGCGTCGAGCTCCTTCCCCGTGATCACCGACCGGTTCTGCGCATCGATCACCCCCAGCCGCCGCGCAATGACCCCGGCGGTGAGGGGATGATCTCCCGTGATCATGACCGGCTTGATCCCCGCCGCCTTGCACAGATCGATCGCCTCTTTCGCCTCCTCGCGCGGCGGATCCATCAGCCCCACCAGCCCGAGGATCGTGAG
>JAFGUJ010000062.1 GCA_016938595.1 Campylobacterales bacterium
AAAGATCAACGACACGCTGGGACATAAGTCGGGGGACGCCGTCCTCAAACACGTCGCGCAGATCCTCTCGCCGGCGGTGCGGGAGATCGACACGATTGCCAGGATCGGGGGGGACGAGTTTTTCATCCTCGCCCTCGACGTAGCCGACGAGCACAGGGCATCGGCGATCGCCCGAAAAATCCTCGATGTCCTGAACCGGCCGCTTCCGGGGATCCCCGAGGAACTGAAGCTCGGGGCGAGCATCGGCATTTGTCTCTTCCCCTATCCAGGGATGAACGTGACCGACATCATCCATCGCGCCGATCAGGCGATGTACGTCGTCAAATGCGGCGGGAAAAACGGGTATTCGTTTGCGGAGGGGGACCGTGCGGGTTATGTTGACTGATGGGATGGATGTTGGGTGCGTGTGATTACTATATACAGTATAGTGTTACGTTAAAATTGATCTTTTTAAAGTTCGTATTGCAGATAGTTTGTGAGTAAAAGTGGTGACCCCAAGGGGATTCGAACCCCTATGGCCAGAATGAAAATCTGGAATCCTAACCATTAGATGATGGGGCCACGTTAAGTGGCTGATAAGTGGTGTCCCGTGATGGATTCGAACCATCGACCCCCTCATTAAAAGTGAGATGCTCTACCGGCTGAGCTAACGAGACGTAAACAACTCAAATCGTTTCCAGATCACGATTTGTGGACGGGAATTATAGCGGACATAAACTGGATTGTCAATAGTTTTGAGAAAAAGTAGAATAATTTTTGCAGAATCAGATATTTATTCACTTCGAGTGTCCAGTATGAATTCAAAATTATGATATTATCATCGCAATTCATGTTTCATAGGGATGCCGATGTTGAAAGCATTTATTGTAAGTTGCGTCGCTGTTTTGAGTCTGTGGGGCGGAACCATCCAAAATGACGGTCAGTTTAAAGCGGCGGTCACATCGATGGGTAAAGAGAACAACCTGGTATTGATGATATACACGACGGACGATTGCCCCGAATGTGCCTATATGAAACGAAAAGTCTTTCACGACACAACGGTCGAACCGTATCTCAAACGCCATTTTGTCGTCATCGAAAAAAATGTTCACAAAGACAAACTGCCGGATGGATTTGATTATTTCGGGATACCGACGATGTTCTTCATCGACAGACACGGTGCGAAAATAGAGACGATTGTCGGCAGCAAACGACCCCGGCCGTTTGCAGAGGAACTCCGACGAATCAGGGAGAAAAAATGATAAAAGCGATCGTGATAAACGTATCGGTCATGTTAATGTCGGCGCAAGCGTATGATGCGGCCCATCTGAAAAAAGCGGTGGAAGAGAAAGAGTGCATCGGCTGTGATCTGCGCGGTGCCGATCTGCACAATCAGGATTTCAGCGGAGGCGATTTCCACGGAAGCGATTTGAGCGGAGCGGATCTGCGAGGAAGCATGTTCGAAATGGGGGATTTTAACGATTGTAACCTAAGCGGCGCCAATGCCGAGGGGGCATTGTTCTGGAAGGCGTCGATGGAGCGTTCTGATTTGCGGGGCATCCGTGCCAAAGGAGCTAATTTTAAAGGGGCCCATCTCAACCAAAGCGACCTGAGCCGCGCCGACATGCGGGGGACAAAAATCTGGAAAGGAAATTTCACGGACGCGACCTTCTCCGAAGCGGATTTTCGCGAAGCCGAGATCGGGGGATCGGTATTCGTCCGTAACGATCTGCGCACGGCGAAACTGGAAGAAAGCCTGTTATGGGAGACCCGCTTCAGAGATGTCATCATGACCAAAGCTCAATGTGCCCATGCGAACAAAGAGGAAGCCATTTTGGAAACAACGGTGCAGTGCCGCGGAGGGGAGTGAAAAACATGGGTTATTATCTGGCTAAAATAGCCATTACGACGGTGCTGATCGTTTTGATCTCCGAAATCGCCAAACGCAGCTCGTTTTGGGCAGCCGTGCTGGCCTCTTTGCCTCTTGTTTCCGTGCTGGCGATGATCTGGCTGTATGTCGATACGAAAGATGTCGCCAAAGTCAGTGCCCTCTCGACAGGTGTTTTCTGGCTGGTTCTCCCC
>JAFGUJ010000063.1 GCA_016938595.1 Campylobacterales bacterium
CAGGTGGCCGAGTGGTCGAAGGCGCACGCCTGGAACGCGTGTGTAGGGCAACCTACCGAGAGTTCGAATCTCTTCCTGTCTGCCATACAAACACTTCAGCATTTACCCTTGTTGCTTTACGAATCATACCCTGCAATGCAGTTTGGCTCCGTTTTACTCCTCATTCCAGCGATTGGCAAGATATTTCAGCCATCCCGCAAAAATAGCGCCCAGAATCATGGCGGCACACACCTCATACCCGATCGCCCAGATGATGAAAAACGACGTGAGGTCAAACGTGATAAAATGCTCAAACTGCCCCCGTGCGATGAACGAAAACAAAAATGCCAAACCCGCCAGATAGGGGATGAGGGCGATATAGAACGCCGTCATTGCCCCCTCATACCCCTCCGGTGACAAAACATACGCGCGGTAATCGACCGGCTGGTCGAAAAAACCCTCTTCGATCCGGCGCCGTTCTCTGCGCTTGCCTTGCTGATACTCTCTGGCTCTCTCTTTTGCCGTATCCAGAATCAGCACGGAACCGTAATTATCTCTGACACTGTTTTCCATCGACACTCCTTTGGAAGCGATAATGGATAATTATAGCCAAATCAAAAACTATTGATGTTTTTTTTTACATTATGATGTTTTGAGTAAGGGAAGAAGAATAATGAGAGACCGGAATCCGGTCTCCGCACTATAACTTTCGAAGGAGAATCGAACCGTCATTGTAGAAAAGAAGTGTTAATTTTGTGTAAAAAAGAATGGCCGACGCCGAAAACGACAATTTCGCCGGCTACTCCGCCCTTTTTCTTCTGGAACTGCGGTGTTTGATCCAAGCCAGCGAGATTCCCGCGATCAACAGCGCCGCACACACCTCATACCCGATGGCCCAGATGACAAATACCGATGTGAGGGAAAATTCGACAAAAAATTCAAACTGCGATTCGGCAACATACAGAAACAGGAATGCCACTCCCGCCAGATACGGGATGGCAGCCGTGTACACGACCATCATCGGCCCTTCAAACCCTTGAGGGGAAAAAACATAATCCCGGATACTGAACGATTTGGCAAAAAAATCTTCTTCTTTCTTTTGCCGCCGTCCCTGATTACGCTGGTTTTGATGGCTTTTGGCATGTTCGCGCGCACGCTCGGTAATCAATGAAGAGTCGTATCCGTGTCCTTTACGCATAAGAATTCCTTAACTTCAGATACTAAATTATAATCATTTGAATTCGCTTTGTCCAGATCAGCCGGAAGGTTGGCTATAATCTTTGATTCTGTCAAAAGGATTCCCGTGCGACCCGATGAACGTTTTCACTCCATCAGCGACGATTTCCGCTCCCCCTATGCCCGCGATCGCGACCGGATTATCCACTCCGGGAGCTTCCGCCGTCTCGAATACAAGACGCAGGTCTTTCTCAATTCACAGGGGGATTTTTTCCGCACCCGCCTCACCCACAGCATCGAGGTGAGCCAGATCGCCCGCTCGATTGCATCGCATCTGGGATTGCAGGAGTCACTGGCCGAGAGCATCGCCCTGGCTCACGACCTGGGGCACACCCCTTTCGGTCACATCGGGGGGGACACCCTCGATGAGTGTCTCAAAGAGCGGGGATTTTCGGAGGGATTCGAGCACAACTTTCAGAGCTTCCGCGTCGTCACCAAACTGGAACAGCGCTACAAGGCGTTTCTGGGACTCAACCTCACCTACGCGACGCTGGAGGGGATTCTCAAACACTCCTACCCCTATAACAAGCCGTTTTTGCCCTCCGCCGTCCGCGAAGCGTTTGCCCTCGACACCCACCCCAGCATAGAGGCGATGATCGTCGACCGCGCTGATGAAATCGCCTACATCAGCCACGACATCGACGACGGCGTCGCCTCGGGACTCATCAGCTTCGACACGCTACGCTCCTCCGAGCTGATCAGGACCATCCTCGAAAAAGTCTACGCCGAAGGGATCACGGAGAACGAGGACGAGATGTTCCGCTACCGCTTCAGCTCCCATCTTATCAACCACCTCGTCTACTCCCTGCTGGAGTTTTCACGCGGCAAGATCGATAACACCCGTGTGTTAGCCTCCGTTATCCCCGCCTCCGAACCGATCCCCATCGGATTCGAGCCCGAGCTGGAGACGCAGATCAAAAAACTCAAGAAACTCCTCTACCGGGAGCTCTACCAGCACAAAAGCATCATGCGCAAGATGTTCGCAGGGAAACAGGCGATCAGGGGGGTGTTCGAAGCGCTGATGGAAGAACCCAAAATGCTCCCCCCCTACTATCTCCAGCAGCTCGAACTGCGGAACAAACACCGCGTTATCAGCGATTACATCGCGAGCATGTCGGACCGCTACGCGATGAAACTCTATAACGAACTGTACGGGAGGGAAGGTTAAAACTCCCACACCAGATTCGTCAGGTATGCCGTATCTTTTTTCTCGACGCCCACTGCCGGACGGCTGTCGTAAAGGTATTTTGCCAGCAGGCTGAGGCTGAGTTTTCCGTAGACGGGGACGATCAGCTCGGCCGTGTGCAGCGTGACGTAATCGGCACTGTCGTCAAATTTGGGCTGATAATAGCCGATGTAGCTCAGTTTTGAGCCCACGGGGAAGCTTTTGGTATAGGCGACGTAACTGTTGAACCGTTCGTTTCTCTCATCGGGATTGATGAGAGGGTGAGCATAATCGATCTTCTCCGCGAAACCGCCGAGCCCCGCGTACCCCTTGCCCCACGTATCGGAATTGAAAAAGCGCCAACGCACCCCCGCTCCGGCGAGGGAGCGCTCATTGATGTCCCGGAAATCATCCCGCTCCGACTGCACGAAGAGCTCGCCGCACCATTCCCCCTCATCCAGCGCATGCAGGTAGCGCAGGTGGCCGTACATCCGGTCCTCGTTTTTCGTCCCGCTGTTCTCGCCGTAATTGTAGGTAAAGGTCCCCCATGCGAGATAATCCTCCCCCTGATCGTACTGCAGTCGCAGCCCCAGGACATACTCTTTTTTGTCCGTATTGCCGCTTTTGGAACTGAGCGATCCGGAGACGTTGCCGCTGAAACCGGGGTTGGAGCCGATATCGACGGGAGCGATGCTCACCAGCGCCAGAAGCGGTGTCGAGAGGATAAACGTGAGGAAGAGAAGGGAAAAACGCAAAACTATCCTTTGAAAAAGTATTTAAAACGCGAATTATACCGACCGATCTTAAACCGCTCCTTGGGAAAGGCTTAGCGTTTCGAGGGGTGTGGGGTGGTACAATAGCACCATGAAAAAGATAGCGATAATCGGCGGCGGAGCCTCGGGATTGATGGCGGCGCTTTGGGCGGCGCGTGCGGGGGGAGATGTGACCCTGTACGAGCACAACAACAGCGTCGGCAAAAAGATCCTCGCCTCGGGAAACGGGCGCTGCAACATCATCAACACGACTGCGACCGCGGATGATTATGCGGGCAACGACCCCCATTTCGCCACCTACCCCCTCAAGCAGCTCTCGTTCGGCTATTTCCAGACGTTCTGCCACTCGATCGGCCTGGTGCTCGATGTCAAGGAGGACGGCCGATGCTACCCCCTCTCCAACGAGGCCAAATCGGTTCTCATAGCCTTGAAAACAGCGGTGAGTGATGCGGGGGTGCATATCCTAACCGACACCGCCGTCCGTTCCGTCTCCAAGCCCGATGATCATTTCCTCGTCGAATCCTCCGCCGGGAAAAGGAGCTTTGAGCGGGTGTTGATTGCCACCGGCTCCGAAGCAGCCCCGCAGCTGGGGGCCACCGGGGACGGCTACCGCTTCGCCGCAGAATTCCGACATGAGATCCTCCCCGCCTACCCCTCCCTCGTGCAGCTGCACCTGGACTCGAAAACCCCTTCGAAAATGGCGGGGGTCAAAACCCATGCCGAGGTCACCCTTCTCATCGACGGCAAACAAAGAGAAAAGGTGCAGGGCGACATCCTCTTCGCCGCGTACGGGATTTCGGGGCTGGCGATACTCGACATCAGCCAGAAGGCCTCCCATGCCCTCCTGAACCGTCAGAAAGTAGCGATCACCATCAACCTTCTCCCCCGGTACGATCTTCAGGAGCTGAATTCCCTCCTCGAAAAACTCTTCGCTTCCGTACCGCGCCACAACGTCGAAACGGTGCTGGGTGGACTCATCCCGGCCAAAACCGTCACGCACCTGCTTGAAGAGGCCTCGATTGCCTCCTCATCACCCGTCAAAAACCTAACCCCCAAAGAGGTCAAAAAACTCTCCCACCTGATCCGCGAATGGAAATTCGACGTCAACGATACCCAC
The DNA here is from genome assembly GCA_016938595.1 of Campylobacterales bacterium. GTDB lineage: Bacteria > Campylobacterota > Campylobacteria > Campylobacterales > Sulfurimonadaceae > Sulfuricurvum. The sequence goes on from JAFGUJ010000063.1 coordinate 4,271, forward strand.
GGCTTCAAACATGCCGAAGTAAGCGGCGGCGGTGTATCCACGGCACAGGTGAATACCAAAACGATGGAATCAAAACTGGTAAAAGGGCTCTATTTTGCGGGGGAAGTGCTCGATATCGTAGGAAAACGGGGAGGATACAATTTCCACTTTGCATGGGCCAGCGGAATGATTGCGGGAAAAGAGATGGCGAAGTAAGCGCGCAAGCGCACTTACTTATTTTTTCGCGTAACGCTTGCGGTCGGTCGGATCCAACCATTTCTTACGCATACGGATGTTCAGAGGAGTTACTTCGAGAAGCTCGTCGTCTTCGATCCATTCGAGGGCACGCTCGAGGTTCATTTCGCGTGGCGGAACGAGTTTGATCGCTTCGTCAGCACCGGATGAACGGACGTTTGACTGCGCTTTCCCTTTGATCGGGTTGACGTCGAGGTCGTTTGAGCGGCTGTGCTCACCGATGATCATCCCTTTGTACACTTTCGTCTGTGGCGCTACGAACAGCACCCCGCGGTCCTGGAGGTTGAACAGTGAGTACGCGAGCGCAACACCGTCTTCCATGGAGATGAGCGCTCCGTACTGGCGGCTCTCTACCGATCCGGTGTAAGGGCGGAACTCGAGGAACGAGTGGTTCATGACCCCTTCCCCTTTCGTATCGGTCAGGAACTGACCGCGGAAACCGATCAGTCCACGCGCAGGGATTTCGAACTCGACGCGGGTAAAGCCCTCGCCCATCGGAACCATCGCGGTCATTTCCGCTTTACGGCGTCCGAGACGCTCGATGATCGTACCGGCAAAATCGGCAGGAAGGTCGACAACGAGGTGCTCGAACGGTTCGCATTTGACCCCTTCGATCTCTTTGACGATAACTTCGGGACGTCCGATACCGAACTCATACCCTTCGCGGCGCATGTTTTCGGCAAGAATGGTGATCTGAAGCTCTCCACGGCCTGAAACGATAAATTTACCTTCACCGACCGTTTCGTAACGCATCGCAACGTTGGTGTTCATCTCGGCTTCAAGACGTTCGCGGATTTTGTTCGCGGTGACGTGTTTCCCTTCCTGACCAGCAAGGGGAGAGTCATTGACCGAGAAAACGACGGTCAGGGTAGGCTCTTCGATGTGCATCGGATCCAGCGGCATCGGGTTGACAGGGTCACAGATGGTGTCTCCGACGTCTACCGTTTCGATACCGGCAACGGCGACGATGTCACCCGCTTCGGCCGTCTGGATTTCCATACGGTTGAGCCCCATGAATCCGATCAGTTTGCTGATACGTCCTTTGACCAGTTCGCCATCGGCTTTGGCCAGGAGGATGTTGTCCCCTTTGGAGATTCTGCCGTTGAAGATACGGGCGATACCGATTTTACCGACGTAGTTGTCGTAGTCGAGGGTAAAAACCTGCAACTGGGTAGGGTTTTCCGCATCACCGGTCGGCTCGGGCACTTTTTCGAGGATCGTGTTGAACATGCAGGTGAAGTCACCGTCAGGCTCGGACATGTCCATTTTCGCGATACCGTCACGCGCCGCAGCGTAGATGATCGGGAAATCGAGCTGGTCTTCGGTCGCATCCATCGCGACGAACAGGTCGAACACTTCGTCGACTACGCGCTCGGGATCCGCGGAAGGTTTGTCGATTTTGTTGATGACGACGATCGGCTTGATCCCCAGTCCCAGCATTTTTTTAACAACGAATTTCGTCTGAGGCATAACCCCCTCATACGCGTCGACGAGCAGCAGCGCACCGTCAACCATTTTCAAAACACGCTCAACCTCACCGCCGAAGTCGGCGTGGCCCGGAGTGTCGATGATGTTGATTTTGTAATCGCCGTAGCGGATCGCGGTATTTTTAGAGAGGATGGTGATCCCGCGCTCTTTTTCAAGAGCATTGGAGTCCATCGCCCGTTCATTTACTTGTTCGTGGGTTCCGAACGTTCCGGATTGCTTGAGCAATCCGTCAACTAGGGTCGTTTTACCGTGGTCAACGTGGGCGATGACGGCGATGTTACGAATTTTTTGCATGGTTGTCCTTTAAATAGGCGCAAAGATTTTCGCGAATTATATCTTTTTTTAGTTTAAGGATATGTTAAGGGACTAAAGTGTTACCGCCGAAATCTCTTTTTTGCTTTATGGAATGGCTTTTGCTTTAACTGTTACACTTTAAACCATTGTGTGCGCCGCCGCATGCAAAAGGATCGCCCATGATCATTCAACCCAAAGGGACCGACAAACAAACCTCTCTAGCCGATCTGCTCGGAGGAGGCGTGAAATCGACAGGTTCCAAGGCTAACGGGATGTTTTCCAAACTTTTGGCTTCCCTGAACGCGGGGCTGAAAAACACCGAGAAACACACGGTGGCCGCTTCGGACACCCATGCGTTCAAAGCGGTGATCGAGCCCAAAAACGCCGTTGTGCGCAGCTCTGTTGCGAACTCCGCAACGACCCGAGAGCTACAGGCACTTCTCGGTACAAACGATAGCCGCGAGGATCACCCTCTCATCTCCAAAGAGCTCCTCGACACCCTCAGCAGCGATCAGGTACGCAGTCTGATCCACCGGGCCAAAGAGTACCTCAAAAATGAGATCAGTACAAAAGCACCCGAATATCAGAACGATTCTAAACCTTTTCCGAAAAGCTTGATGGGGCTGGTTCATCTGGCGGACAAACTGGGGCTGGAGCCCCAATCGATCACCCTCTCAGCCCTGGTCACCGACAGCCATGAAGAGAACAGGTTTTCCCCGCAGCTCCTCTCTCAGCCTCTTCTGGATTCCAAAGCCCTCACACCCCCCGCAGCTGCCGCCCAGACGGGGGAGACAGCCGAAGCGCTCATGCAGCTGCTGGGCGAGATAAAAACCAAAGAATCCAAAACGGCCAAAGAATCCGCGGCTCCCCAAAAAGAGGAACAACCGCTCAAAGCGCTTCTGCGCCAGGAGCCTTCGCCTAAAACGGAGCCCGAAACCCAAAAATCCCACAAAAACGATCCTCTTCCCCAAAAAACCGCGCATCTCTCCGAAGAGGGAGTAAAACATCCGCTCCCTGCGGCCGTGACCGAAAAAGAAAAAAACGCTGAGGAGAAAACCGCAGCCCCAACACAGCCCTCTCCCAAAACCGAAGGGTTGATCGCCCTGCTGCAGGGAGAAAATGAGTACTCCGAGGGGTCGGGTGAAAGCCGCAAAGGAGTTTCGGTAGAGACGGAACCGTCCAAAACGTTTGACGTTCCCAAATCCGATACCCTGGAAGTGAAATCCAAAGAAGCGCAGCAAAGCATGCGCCATTTTGCCACCGACCTCAAAGAGGCGGTCGAAAATTACAAGCCCCCCTTCACCCGCATCGCAATGAAACTCAATCCCGAGCAGCTCGGCGAAGTGGAAGTGACGCTGGTACAGCGCGGCAACAACGTCCACGTGAACATCCAGTCCAACAATGCTTCAAGCGTCGCTTTCCTGGCCCATAACGCCACCGAACTCAAAGCGCAGCTGGCCCATCAGGGGATCACCAACGCGACGATGAACTTTATGAGCGGGGGGGAGAACCAGAACCCCCAGCAGCAGCACCATCAGGAACAATCCCACAACCGTTTCCGGTCGTATACGTCGCTCACAGAGCTCGAACTAAGCGAAGAGCAGCTTGGCGCTCTTGAAATCATCATTCCGCACTACGCGTAACCCAAGGAGAAACACATGGCTACTTCAGGAATCACCTCCGCTACCGGAACCACACTGGCGAACGCACCGGCGGGGACAAACCCCAACGGCATTCTGGGAAAAGACGATTTTCTCAAACTGCTCCTCCTAGAGCTCAAATACCAGGACCCCACCGCCCCGATGGACACGGAAAAGATCCTAACCCAGACGTCACAGCTCGCGACGCTCGAATCAACGGAGAACACGAATAAGGCCCTCGAACAACTCGCCAGCGCTCTCAGCGCATCGATGCAGTACTCGGGGATCGCCGCGATCGGCAAGCTCGCCGACACGGGGAGCAATGCCGTCGCCCTCGAAGAGGGGAAAGACGTCGATTTCGAGATCTATTTTCCCGATGATGTCAGCAGCGGCAGCGTCAATATCCTCGATGTGAACGGCAACATCCTACGCACCATGCCTGTAGGGGCTACCGAGGCGGGAGTGGCCCAGTACACCTGGGACGGAAAAAACAATAACGGCATAAGCCTCGATGAAGGGGTCTACTACGTCGAATCATCCTATACCAAAACCGACGGCACCTCTGCCACGGCGCGGGTCGGACTCTATCCGATCGAATCGATCAAATTCGATGGCGGAACCACCTACGCCAAGCTGGGCTCCAGCTATGTCGATTTCAGCTCGATCAAAGAAGTGACGGGAATCTAACATGAACCAGGCCTATTATTCGGGGATCTCGGGGGTTATGACTCACCAATACGGGATGGATGTCGTCTCAGACAACCTCGCCAACGTCAACACCGTCGGCTTCAAAGGCTCGACAGCTGAATTTGCCGACCTTTTCACGACTGTTCTTTCCAGTGCCGGGGGTTCCACCCCGACGTCCAACGATCTGGGGGTCGGCTCGCGTCTTCAGGCAACGTCGTTGCAGATGCAGACCGGCTCACTGATGAGCACCGACCGTTTCAGCGATCTCGCGATCAAAGGGGACGGATGGTTCGGCGTCGTATCGGGTCCGGACACCTACTACACCCGTGCGGGGAATTTCGTTTTCGACACCTACCAGGGGACTCCCGGCGATCCCGCCTCCTCCGTCTCCCGCCTCACTACGAATGATGGCAAATTCGTCACCGGTACCATGGCGGGGAATTACACCTATAACGGGGCGTTCGACTACGGCGATTTGGCTGCCAGCGGTACCAGTGGCGCCTACCTCATCAACAACACGGCCGAAGCGATGAGTCTGGGCAGCGTCAATGCCCAGGGCCTCCTGGAACTGCCGACCCGCCTGGTCTACCCGGCCGAAGCGACGACGCAAGCGCAGTTTTTCGGCAATATCGGCGGAAGTGCGGGGCCGCTGGTCCTCAGCGCTGACGTCATCAGCCCCTCCAGCGATGTCAACCGCCTCAGACTCTCTTTCACCAAAAGTGCCGTCCAGCCTGCCGAGGGGATCACCTGGGATGTCACCGCGACCGTCACTTCCAATGACGGAAGCATCACCTACGACACCCAGAACGGCCAGGCGGTATTTGACGCCGCAGGCCGCCTAAGCTCCTTTAGCATCCCTTCGGTCAACAACGACGGTGGTACCGTTGCTATCGATCCGGGGATCGCCTACAGCGGCCTCACCTCCGCAGAGGCGGCCCCCTTCACCGGTTCCTCCACCTCCGACGGATTGATTCAGGGGTTCCTCGTCCAGTACGGAGTCAACCAAAACGGCGCCATCGTCGCCGAATTTTCCAACGGCCGCCAGAGCGCCATCGGGCAGGTCGCCGTCTACCATTTCCAGAACAACCAGGGGCTCGAGCGCGCAGGAGACACCCTCTTTCGTGCGAGCGCCAACAGTGGAGACCCCTTCTTCCAGACCGACGCCGAGGGCAATCCGATCGCCGGGGCCACCGTCTACAGCGGGATGCTGGAGAACTCCAACGTCCGCCTCGACGTGGGGCTCACCGACATGATCATCATGCAGCGCGCCTACCAGGCCAACGCCAAAAGCATCACGACCGCCGACGAGCTGATCCAAAAAGCGCTCCAGATGCGCAAATAAACTGGCACGTTTTTTGCTTTTTAATTTTACTTTGTCATAAAAAGGACACACCATGTTGAAGTCGCTTTTCTCAGGGGTCACCGGACTGCAATCGCATCAGATCGCGATGGACGTCGAGTCGAACAACATCGCCAACGTCAATACGATCGGGTACAAATACTCGCGCGCCAACTTCTCCGATCTCCTCGCCCAGACGAACCAGATCGCCACGGCTCCTCAGGGGGAACTCGGGGGTAAAAACGCCGTCCAGATCGGCCTTGGGGCTACCGTCAATTCGATCACCCGCATCCATTCTCAGGGATCGATCCAGAACACCGACAAAAACACCGACGTCGCGATCCAGGGGGACGGTTTCTTTATCGTCTCGGCCGACGGAGGGAACACCTACAAATACTCCCGTTCGGGGGATTTCAAATTCGATGCGGCGGGGAATTTCGTCGACAACAACGGGTTCATCGTCCAGGGATGGCTCCGTGACGAGGCGACGGGTCTCGTCGACTCCACCGCACCGATCACCAACATCCAGATCCCGCCGGGTCTCACCACACCGGCCAACGCCACGACTGAAGTCGTCGTCAAAGCCAACCTCAGCTCCAGCGCCCTCGTCGACCAGTATAGCCCGACGTACACCATCGACTCTACGGGAGTCATCACGACTCCCGACGGTCGTATCCAGACCGAGGCCGAAGACATGGGGATCATGTTCAACGGCAACGGCGAAGCGTTCCAGCTGGCGGCTTCCACAACGGCAAGTCCGAACACGGGGCAGGGGATCACCGTTTCCTTCGATGGCGGTACCACCTCCATGGATTTTCGTTATACCAATGACGCACTGTTAGCGGGAACTACTGTCGGCACAACATACTATTTCCAGACGACCGAGGATCTGCGTGCCGGCATGCAGGCATTGGCACAATTGGAATCACCGACTGCTACCGTCATCGTCAACGATCAGGGAAAATTCGTCCTCAGCAATCCCGACACGGCGACAGGCGCTCCGCTGACCATCAGCGTTGCTCCGATCGTCGATGCCACTACCATCGAAAACGTCCGCTTTACAGCGTCGTTTGCCACCATGGCCGGCACACTCCCCGAGGGAACCTCCGTCAAACAGTCGCAGTCGATCAACACCGCGACCCACTCGACCAGTATCGACATCTACGACTCCCTGGGGAGCAAACACACCGTGCGGATCGATTTTCGCAAAGATTCAATCAATACCGTCAATGGATTCACCGACTGGAGCTACACGGTCAGCGTTCCCCTCCCAGGATCGATCGGCGGAGTGGCGCCGTACCAGAACATCCTGGAAGGGGGGCTTATTACGTTTGACAGCAACGGAGCCCTCTCCACCTACAACCTCCCCAGCATCGACTTTTCGCCCAACAACGGTGCGGCTTCGAACCAGGCCGTTCAGCTCAACTTCGGCAGTGTAGGCGGATACGACGGAATCACCAGCTTCGACAACCCCTCAGGGACCAGCGGGATCAGCCAGGACGGTTACCCCGGCGGCGACCTCGTAGGGATCCGGATCGACCAGAGCGGAACCCTGGTCGGGTCCTTCTCCAACGGCCGTTCCTTCGGTCTGGCCCAGATCGGGATGGCGAAATTCGCCAACAACGAAGGGCTCGTGACCGACGGCGGCAACGTCTACCTCCAGTCGGCCAACTCCGGCGATCCGATCATCGGGACGGCGGCGACGGCGGGACGCGGATTTATGCAGGCATCAGCGCTGGAGGCCTCCAACGTCGACCTCTCCAAATCGCTCACCAACCTCATCATCATCCAGCGCGGATACCAGGCGAACGGCAAAACGATCACCACCTCCGATACCCTGCTCGAAACCCTGATCGGCCTCAAACGATAACGGCTGATCACACCGTTCCCGCTCGCGGGAATACCCAATGAAATGTCCAGACAGAGAATGATTTTCTAACGGTAAAAAAAGATGGGGGAAAAGGAGAAGCTCCACGGCCACCGAAGGCCGGGATGCTTTGAAACTTAAGGAGTGAGTGATGAATGAAAAAACTCTCCCTTGACTTGCTGCTGTCAATCGGGATAACGATATTATGGAACAAGTTAGTAAACGAATAGTAATAACACCTGTTTTTGTCCCGTTTTTTATCTAGTTCGGGCTACAATACGACATGCGATGGCGAACCCTAAAGAAAAAACAACCTCTTCCCCAGCCTACCAAACGTAAGATTGCGTATGCCCCGTTTTGGCCGAGAGCCATGGGATTTGTAACCGACATTTTCATGATTGGCCTCCCCATCTCCCTCCTCGTCACGGCTTTTTTCGGCTATGACCAGATGCATACGGCCACGGGGCTCGATGTGATCGTACACGATCCCAAAGCCGCCACCAATCCCCCCAATCCGGTGGCCTCAGTCCTGCAGATAGCGCTGTTCATGCTCACCTACGTGCTGTTGTGGCACTACAGCGGCCAGACGCCGGGGAAAAAGCTCGCCCGCATCCGCGTCGTCGACGCCCGGACGTTCCAAAACGCTTCGTACGGGAAACTCGTCCTCCGGTTTGTCGGTTATTTCCTCTCCCTCATTTCGATCGTCGGTTTTCTCACCGGTCTTTTCCGGCGTGACAAACGGGCGTTGCACGATCTCATCAGCGGCACCGCCGTAATCCGCGAAGCCTGACGTGGCCCCTTTTATCGCCGCCTTTTATTTTTTCTACTTTGCCCTGATCGGGGTGCACATCATTTTCGTCCCCAAACTCCTCTCCCAGGTGGGGTACGACCCGCTGCAGATCGGGATCATCTTCGCCTCCGCTCCTCTGGTGCGGTTCGCGATTCCGTTTTTGTTCCTGCGGGGGTTCCGGCTCGATCAGCGGACGTTTTTCGCCGCGCTGTTCCTGATGGGCTCTTCGGCGGCGGGGTTTTATCCCGCACTGGAGCATTTCTGGCCCCTTCTGACCGTCAACATCCTCTTTGGGATCGGACTCGCCCTGATCCTCCCCTACATCGAAGTGACCGCCCTCGAATCGATCGGCAAGGAGCGCTACGGACGGATCAGGCTGTTCGGATCGGTCGGTTTCATCGCCGTCTCCCTCGTCCTCGTCGAATACCTGAGCACCCCCTATGTCGGGATCGGTTTTCTGATCGCGATGGCCCTCGTCACCCTTGTGTTCGGAGCCCTCATCGGTCTTCGGCAGCGCCATACCGCCGCCTCCGAATGCGGCGAAGAGCTGTGCCGCTTCTCTGTTGCGGACCATCTGCCGCTGTGGATCGGATTTTTCCTGATGCAGGTGAGTTTCGGCCCTTTCTACAACTTTTTTACGATTTATACGACCGATCACGGGGTGAGTCTGGGGACGACGGTGTGGCTGTGGAGTTTCGGGGTCATCGCCGAGATCGTCATGTTCTATTTCCAGGGACCGCTGCTGCGGGGGAACCTGTTGCGGCTGCTTCAGATCACCGCCGCCCTCACCGCGCTGCGCTGGCTCATCGTCGCCCTCTTCCCCAGCACTGTGCCAATGCTCTACGCCTCGCAGGTGCTCCATGCGTTCAGCTTCGCCCTTTTCCACTCCGCGGCCATCGCCCTGCTGTTTCACCTCTACAGCGCACGCCGTCTCTCCCAGCAGTTTTTCTTCGGTATCTCGTACGGTCTTGGGGGATTTGTGGGGGCGCTGGGGGCGGGGGTGCTGTATCAGTATACCCCGCCGCTTCTCTTTGTCGGCGGGGCGGTCGCGGCGGCGGGAGCCGCTGGAGCGTTCAGACGCTACGCAAAAGGGACATTTACCCTTCGCGCTTGACGTGCGTTACCATCTGCGGGAACGGCACGGTGATGTGGTTGCGGTCGAACGCCTCTTTGACCGATTCGATGATCTCGAACCGCGCCGTCCAGTAATCGTCGACATTCACCCACGGACGGGCATAGAGCTGCACCGAATTCTGCGCCAGCTCCCCGACGGCAACAAGGGGTTCGGGATCCTTGAGCACCTTGGGATGGGCCTGCAGGATCTCCATAATGACGTTTTTGGCCACTTTCATATTGTCGCCGTAATCGATGTCGAACACCATGTCGATCCGCCGCGTTTCGTTCCCCGTATAGTTGATGATGTTGCCCGAAATCAGTGCTCCGTTGGGGATGATGATGGTCCGATTGTCAATGGTGGTGAGGGTCGTCGAAAAGAGGTTGATGCACCCTACTGTCCCCTCTACGCCCGATACCTGGATATAGTCCCCCACCTTGAAGGGGCGGAAAAAGATGATCAGAACGGCCGCACCGACGTTGGAGAGGGTGTCCTTGAGAGCCAGACCGATCGCCAGCCCCGCGGCACCGAACACCGCGACAAACGAGGTTGTATTGATCCCCAGGTTGCTTGCCGCCGCGACGATGACCGCGATCATCAGCACAACACTGAGCGCATTCCCTGCAAAACTGATCAGCGTTGTGTCCACCTGGGCCCTCTGCATCCCTTTGCGCATCAGCAGTACGATTTTCTGGACGATCCATTTTCCGACGAAAAAGATCGCCAGCGCCCCGAGCAGTTTCAGCCCGTATTCGCTTCCGAAGCGGATCGCGACATCGGTATAGTATTCGACCGTAGTGACATGGTTCTCAAGTTTTTGCAGCATCGTTTCTCCTTAGCGGTATTCGACGATCTGGCTCATTGGGAGCCGTTTTTGCTCGCTTTGCGGATTGACGCGGTATCCGAACGCGCAGATCAGGGCCACTCTCCGCTCTTCGGGAAGATCGAGAATCGCCTCGACCTCCTCGCGGTCAAATCCCTCGATCGGGCAGCTGTCGATCTGCAGCGTCGCGGCATAGGTCATCATGTTGGCGCACGCGATGTAGCACTGTTTCGCCGTCCAGTCTTGAAGCAGCTCTTCGTCGGATTCGATGGGCTCTAGGTAATTTTTGTAGACGCCCATGTAGGTGTCGACCATCTCAGGCTCCAGCCCGCGGCGCTCGAACATCCTGCGTACATACGCCGTATCGCTGCGGACGGAGTCGTTGTCGGTCGTGAAAATGACCAGTTCGCTCGCCTCGGTGATCTGGTTCTGGTTCCAGCACGAGGGTTTGAGCGCCTTACGCAGATTGGGGTTGCGCACGACGATGAGGCGCCAGGGCTCCATCCCGAACGACGAAGGGGAGGTGCGGCATACCTCGAGGATCGATTCGAACTGCTCCTCGGGGATTTTTTTGGTCGTATCAAACCGTTTGCAGGCGTGCCGGAACGCCATCGCTTTTAAAAATTCGGACATGGTGTCTCTCCTGTTAGGATGTGGGGCTCTTTCCCGCGGAGGCGGGAATCGAGCTGTTCGATGATGTCCGCTATTCTAACGTAGAGTTCTTTATGCTCGGTAACGACACCCCCGATCAGGGGGCGATATTTGCAATAATTGCCCCATGCCCGCAGTGACGGACCGGGCCGCCCCCGCTTGATCAGCTCGAAACTGACCGCCGCGTTGATGAACCCTTTCCACAGCCGCACCTCGTCGTCGTCGTCGAAACGGCGCGGATACCACATCGCCTCCACATCCTCGTGGGCATCGTAGTAACGCCCCTCGTTCAGAGAACGGACAAACGCTGCAAACGCTTCCGTTATACCTGCAGATTCTTGCGCCAATACCCCCGCCCTCCTCTTAGACTGATGCACACATGGTTCGGAAATTTGGAGCGAAACTCCCTCAGCCGCTCGCGGGAGCTTTTACCGCTGTCGCAGTAAAAGACAAACACGCTCCCCTCGGGTTCCGAGCGCAGCAGCGGCGGGCTGTAGAGCACCGTCTCGGCCCCGTCGATAGGATTGAGGATCGTATCGATCAGAAGCACTTTGACCCCCTGTTCTTCGAGTTCTTTGCGGTATCTGAGATACTCTTGCTGCGTCCACTCATCGACACTCAAATCGACCATGTCCGTCCCCTTCTGTCATTTTGCGAAAGTTTATCAAAGTTATAAAGGCTTTAGCCTTATAAATTTAGGCTACACTTTCATCATGGCAAAGAAAAAGAAAAAAATGATCAAACTCAACCAGTCCATCCGCCATTTTTTCGGCGACGAAGGATTTGATGAAGGGATCGAGAGGGTTCCCACCGAAACGCTGATCGCCCTGGCCCACACGCTGGGGATTTTCAACGGCGCGACCGACAAAACGACCCTGATGAAAACCTTCCGCCGCCTGTGGTCGGAAGGGGAGAGCGACAACCGCGCGATGATCGTCGAGTTTTTCAAGCACGAGGGGAAAACCTATCCCAACCCCAAACCCAAAGAAAAACCGCACGAGCGGGAAGAGAAGATCGAAGAGCTCCTCGAGGGGATCGAGATCACCTCCGATGAGCGCCGGGAGCTACACGCCGCGTTTATCGATACCCGCACCCGCAAAATCACCCCGGAGAAAATTGCGGCCAAACTTGAGCACCTCCGATATCTCCGCAAACGCGAACTCCTCGAAAAAGCGCTGGAGGGAAAATTCACCTACGACGACGCCCTCGAGTACTACGCTCCAATCCGTTATACCCTGGGAGATGAGAGTTTTACCAAAATCCACGTCCTCAAAACGCCCCCCCTTAATAACAAACGGCTCATCGAGGAGCCCCAAGAGGTGCTGGTTCCCGAGATCGAAGCGCTTAAAACAGCCCTGAGTTCCCAGAAACAGGAGCAAACCGATCTGTTTGTCGCCGCGCTCCCCCTCTCACACCACCGCTACCTGAGCCCCGAAGAGATCCTCGGAGCCCTCAAAAGTGCTCCCCCCTCCGCGGCCTATCCCGATTTCCCCCTCCCCTTCGACATCCTCAAACGGGTCCTCTCATCCATCATGGAGGGGCTGGTGTTTGTCGATGCCCGCGACGAACTGCTGATCGAGCATACCCGGACACTGACTCTCCCCAAAAGCTCCCGGACGTTCGAATACACCCTCCACGTGCAGCTCGAAATCGACGATATCACCCGCCGCATCTGGCGCGAAGAGAACATCGATCTGCAAGCCCTCCTCGACAAACAAAGTTCCGAGGAAGATGACCATTTTCTCTCCGAACTCACAACCCTCGTCGATGAGTGCCGCGAACGTTCCAAACTCCTCGGGCTCGAGGAGGAGCGGCTGCACGAGATCGTCTACGACCTCCTCCTCGCCTCGATGGGGCAGACGTTTCATATCAGCTCCAAAACCTCGCGGCGGGTACTGTACGCCTTCGATCAGCGCATCGCCGGAGAACTGGTGCGCCGCCAGCGTCAGGAGCTCCTGGCCCGCACCGTACGCGATTTCAAAAACCTCTTTCCGCTCGCCCGGTCGCTGCGCCGGAAACTCATTTTCCACGTCGGCCCCACCAACAGCGGCAAAACCTACACGGCGATGGAACACCTGCGGAAGGGGGGGACGGGATACTACCTCGCCCCCCTGCGGCTTCTGGCGCTGGAGGGGTACGAAGATTTGCGCGAGCACGGCATCAACGCCTCGCTGATCACCGGGGAAGAACAGCTCATTGACGAAGACGCGACCCACATCAGCTCGACGATCGAGATGCTCAATTTCGACGTCGAGGCCGACGTCTGCGTCATCGACGAAGTACAGATGATCGGCGACCGCGACCGGGGATGGGCCTGGGCCAACGCCATCATCGGTGCCCCCGCCAAGACGGTTATCATGACCGGTTCCCCCAATGCCCGCGAAGCGGTCATGGCCCTGGCCGAATACCTCGGCGAGCCGCTGGAGATCGTGGAGTTCGTCCGCAAAAATCCCCTCGAACTCCTCAAATCCCCCACCCCGATCGACGCGATCGAAGCCAAAACGGCGGTCATCGCCTTTACCCGTAACAACGCCCTGCGGCTCAAACAGCAGCTCTCCAAAACCTACCGTACCAGCGTCATCTACGGCAACCTGAGCCCCGAGGTGCGCCGCGAAGAGGCCCGCCGTTTCCGGGAAGGGGAGACCGACATCCTCGTCGCCACCGACGCGATCAGCATGGGGCTCAACCTCCCCATCAAAACGCTGCTGTTTTCCAAAGCCGACAAATTCGACGGTCAGGAGCAGCGTCTTTTGAGTGCCAGCGAGGTGCAGCAGATCGCCGGACGCGCCGGACGCTACGGCCTCTCCGAAAAAGGGTACATCGGGGCGCTGAGCGCCGACGTCCTCAAAAAGATTTCCCCTCTGTTCGACCGTTCTGCCGACCCCGTCAAAATCCCGTTCAACGTCATGGCCAACTTCGACCACATCATGCTCGTCTCGAACATCCTCGAGGAGCGTTCCCTCTCGGCGATCATCTCTTTTTTCGCCGACAACATGAAATTCGAAGGCCCTTTCCGTGCCGCCAACCTCGAATCGATGCAGGAAGCTTCGGCCATCGTGGACCGATTTGATCTCGACATGCGGACCAAATACACCCTCGCCACGGCACCCCTTTCGACCGGATCGCCCCTGGTAATGGCCGCATTCGAGCGCTACGTCCGCGCGCTGGAACAGAAAAAGCCGATCGCCTTTGTCCCGCCCAAACATCTGGGGAACCATGCGTTTACGATGGAGGAGCTGCAGGAGGCGGAAGACCGGATCAAAGAGATCAGTCTTTATCTGTGGTTATCGTACCGTCTGGGGGAATATTTTATCGATGCGGAAAAAGCGCGCTCATTCCGGGGGGAACTGAACCGGTTCATCGAAAACTCGCTGCAGCAGAGCCATTTCGTCCCCCGCTGCAAAACATGCGGCAAACCGCTCCCGCTGCAGAGCGAATTCAGCATCTGCCAGAGCTGTTTCAACAAACTCAACCGGGCCAAACAGGGGATAAGGGAAGAGAAACACCCTCCGCTGCGCGGAGAAAAACCTCCGCGCCGGGGACGGCGTCAGCATAGCTAACAAGACGTGTCTTGTTGGTGTTTTTTTATAATAAATCGCTGTAGTCGTGCCGGGAAGGATTCAAAAAAATCTTTCCGTCACGGATGCTGAGCCGTTCGTCGTTTTCGCTGGCCGCTTCAAAACGGTTCTTGATTTTTTTCTTCTCTTTGTCCTTGATCCGTTTGAACTTCAAAAACGCCTTGAGCGAAATCCACTCCCCCACTTCGGCAGCATCAACGATATCGGCATTGATCGCCTCTTCGACGACCTCATCGGGAGAGGCATGGGAAAGAAATTTGGTCGCCACGACATGGAGCACGCTACGCAGCTGCGCGTCGCGCTCCTTGTAAATCTGCTCGATTTTAACCCGCTCATCGATCAGCATCTGCTCGCGCTGGTCCCGCAGACGGGTCGTCTCTTTTTCGAGAGTATCTACCTTGTCACGCAGCCGCTCGTTCTCCTGCTCGATGTAGCGGGTATAACGGTCGGCTTCGGCGCTCGTCTCTGAGGATGGGGTTTTGGCTGAGGCGACGGCGACGTATTTCACCCCGTTTTCGACGATGCTGTTCAGGCTCCCCCGGCGAACACGGTTATGAATCGCCTCTTTGGAGACCCCGAAATGTTCCGCTGCTTCGGCGATCGTCATTTTTTTCATCGATTGTCCTTTAGCGGAAATTGTCGAATACGAGCGGCGCTTCCCACTCCATCGCTTTAATCGCCGCCATGATCTTCTGAAGCTCGTCGATCTGCTTGGATTTTACCCGGATATGCTCTCCCTCGATCGCGGCCGTCGCCTTCGTTTTGAGGTTTTTGATCTCGGCTATGATTTTTTTTGCCTCTTTGGCATCGATCGTATCGACGATTTTATACGTCGCCTTTCGGGTTCCGCCGCTGGCGTCTTCGGTTTTCAGCTCGCTGAGGGCTTTGGAAGACAAGCCGCGCTTGATGAGGCGGCCGATGACGATGTCTTTGAGGGCGTCGAGTTTGTTATCGCTGGAGGCAAGGAGGATGAGCTGTTTCTCTTTTTCGCGGTAGTTGATCTCATAGGTGATCCCCTTGAAATCGTACCGCCCGATAACCTCTTTTTCGGCCTGGGCCATCGCGTCCTTGAACGCCTGGAGATCGATTTTCGCGGAGATGTCGAGAGAGTGTTCTGATGCCATATGAATTCCTGTTCGTTTTACTAACAGTTAGTATAACACATGCAAACTGCAATTTCTGAAAAGGGTTCTAAAAATTCCATCCTCCCAAATCGAATCCCCCGCCTCCAAAATTCATCGTCGGATCGGGATACCCCAGCATGGCACTTTTCATTCGGAGCATTTTGATGTCCTGCATCGGAGCAATCGATTGCGGACAAACAGGAACACATGCTCCGCACAAAGTACAATCCCAGATACCGTTGGTCTGCACAACCGCCATTTTCGCATCGCAGTTCCCCTCCCGCGGATCGTTCACATAGCGCCACACCCGCGTAAGGGCGAAGGGACCGATAAAATCCGGGTTCACCGCATAGACCGGGCAGGCGCTGTAGCACGAGGCGCACAGGATACAGTCGCTTTGCACCTCGATCCGCTCCATCTCTTCCGCACTCACGTTCTCCTCGCGAGCCCCTTCGCTCCACGCCGACCCGGCACGGTTATAACGCTCCACGTGGCCCGAATCGACGACGAGGTCGCGAACGACGCGGGCATTCCGGATCGGTTCAACCACATCCCCATCACTCGGTTTGTATTCGCACATCAGCGCTTCGCGGCCGTTGACACTGACCGCGCAGCTGCCGCACACTCCGCTGCGGCAGCCGTGCGAATAGGTGAGGGTCGGATCGATTTTTGTCTTGATGAAGTTCAGCATCGCCAGAAGCGTAGCATTTTCCAACTCGACGTTATACGTTTGTATGTCGTTATTTGCACTGCGTAAAACTTTGATTTCCATCAATCGCACCACTCTTTTTCGTATTCTTCGTCTTCATCGTCACAGGGATCTTCGCAGCATCCGTTCCAGTCCGAATCGTTTTCCTCATCCCATGCTTTATCATCACCGGAAAATCTCACTTCATAAAATCGGCACATAATACTCCATCCTCTTTCCATGTGATCGTGTGGGCCCCGAACATCGTATCGTTGCGCGAGGGAGCGTCGATGCGGTAGTGCGCCCCCCGGCTCTCCACGCGGCTGATTGCGCTGACGACGATGATTTCAGCCAGCTCGATCTTGTTTCCGAACTCAATGAACTCAACGAGATTCGTGTTGCACCCTTTGGACTTGTCGCGCGGCCCCATAAACGGAAGCTCTTTTTGCATCTGCCGGATCGCCCCCAGCACCGCTTTGAGCCCCATGTCATCGCGCACAAGCCCGACGTTGTTGTAGAAGATATTGGCCAGCATCTCCTGTTTTTGGTAAAAGTCGATCTGGTTGGTGAAGTACATGACCCCCCGAACGAAATTGGCGTCTTTGGCGAATTGCGGATTCTCCGCGACCGGCGCGGGGTGGTTTGCAGCGAATTCCGTCGCCTTGAGCCCCGCATGGCGCCCGTATACGACCAGCTCGAGGAGAGAATTGCCCCCCAGCCGGTTTGCCCCATGGGTCTTGTGGTTGGCGCATTCACCGACGGCGAAAAGGCCGCTCAGGCTACTCATGCACTTCTCGTCCACCTCGATCCCCCCCATCGTATAGTGGGCGGCAGGTTTGATCGGGATCAGCTCCTGCACCGGGTCGATCCCCTCGTATATCTGGGCGAGTTTGCGCTCCTGCGGAAGCTCGCGGTCGATAAAATGTTCTCCGAGATGACGGATGTCGAGGTATACCGCACCGCTTTTGGCCATCTCGTCATGGATCGCGCGGGCGACAACGTCGCGGGGGGCGAGCTCGTCGGTAAATCGGTCCCCTTCTGCGTCCACGAGGTATCCCCCCGCCCCCCGGGCGCTCTCGCCGATCAGAATCGAGGAGTTTTTGAGCGCCGTCGGATGGAACTGGACAAACTCCATATCGGCCAGTTTCGCCCCCGCGCGGACCGCCGCCGCCAGCCCGTCCCCGGTGGCCTGCACAGCGTTGGTGGAGTGTTTGCCGTAGATCGCGCCGTATCCGCCCGAAGCCATAATGACCGCATCGGCACGGATCTCTTCGACCTCGCCCGTTTCGATGTTCAAAAACGTCGCCCCAAGCACCCGGCTGGATTCGGAATCGACGATCAGGTTCAGCAAAAACCGCTCGTTATGAAACGCTATCCCGGCTTTCAGACACTGATCATAGAGACTGTGGAGGAGTTTGAGCCCTGTATAGTCCTGTGCATAGCACGCACGCGGCGCACTCGCCCCCCCCAGACGGCGGCGGGCAATCTCCCCCGCTTCGTCGCGGCTGAAAGGGAGCCCCATGCGGTTGCACCATCGCACCGCTTCGGGGGCATTTTCACACATAAACGTTATCCGCTTCTCCTCCCCCAGCCCCGCGGAGGAGCGCAGCGTATCCTCGATATGGTTTTGGACGGTGTCATCGCCCTCCAAAACGGCGTTGATCCCCCCTTGTGCCATCGAGGTCTGGGAACGGGTCGGAAGGGTTTTGGAAGCGACGATCACCTCTGAGCCCGCTTCATGGGCGGAGAGGGCACTCACCAGCCCCGCACCGCCGCTGCCGATAATCAATACTTTGGCCATGGATTGACTCCTTTACAATGGGGCGATTGTACCCGATGAAGCGTTAGTCGCGACTCAAAAAGATTGACTAATTTTTAGGATAAAATACCTCTCAAAAAAAAGATGATGCAAACGCTGTTCTCCATTCTCGGTATCTATCTCTTCATCGCCGTCGGTTTCGGCGCCAAATGGGCCTTCAAGGAGAAAATTGACGACCGCACGATTACCCTCCTCAGCGTCTATTTTTTGCAAATTTTCCTCACTTTCTGGGGGCTGTTGAAACGTCCCATCGATACGCAGCTGCTCGAAGCTCCGGCCCTCTATCTGGGGATCACCCTCCTCTCTCTGTTTCTGATGATCCCCCTGGCCAAAATGCTCTTCACCGAGCCCAAAGAGCGCTCCATCGCCACCGTCGCCGCCCTCATCGGCAACACGGGAAACCTTGGGATTCCCCTGGGAATCGCCCTTTTCGGCGAAGAGAGCGTCCCCTACACGACCCTCATCAACCTCGTCAACGTCTTCGTCGTCTATACAATCGGGGTTTTCTACTATTCGCGCGGTGAGTTCAGCGTACGGGATTCGTTCCTGAACATTCTCAAACTCCCCGTCCTGTGGGCCGCCATGGCCGCCATCGCCCTGAACCTGATCGGGTATGTCCCCAGCCCCGCCGTAGACAAAACCCTCATGATGGGGGCGTACGCGTCGATGACGATGCAGCTGGTGCTGTTCGGGATTTATCTCTACGGAATCAAACTGGCCGAAATCAATCTCCGTCTGAGCCTGTGGGTTGGAGGCAGTAAATTCCTCCTGATACCGCTCATCGCATTCGTGTTACTGCAAAACACGGATATGGAACCGATGGTGAAGGGGATTTTGTTTCTGGAGCTATTGGTGCCGCTGGCGGTGGCAAACGTCAACCTTGCCTCGCTTTATAATTGCGCCCCCCGCACGGTAACGGCACAGGTGTTTGTAACGTCATCCCTGTTTCTTGGAATTGCGCTGGTATTGCCTACGCTGCTAAAACTGTTTTATTGAGGTCCCCGCAAAAAGCGGGAATCAGAAGAATGTATGGAAGAAAAATCAGAAGCGGAAGTTGGCACCTACGTACCACATGCTTACATTATCAAGATCAATTTTCCCACCGGCATATGTCTCTTCGCCATTTTCAAATAAGTATCTGTATCCACCTTCAATCTCAATATTTTCAATGAGTCTCACAATAGCTCCCGCTTGTGCCCCATAGTGGATTCCACTAAAATTGGAACCATCATCATATTTGAGCCAAGTATACCCAACACTAGGCCCTACAAAAATTGCAAGTTTGTTATCCGCCAACGGAAGAATAAAGTCATATGAGAATGTAAGCCCATTGCTTCTATCCGTAGCATCATCTCCGTCCACATAAGTAAACGTTGCAGAAACCCTTCCATTCTCCCCGTAGTAATGACCCAATGTCAAGTTATAAGCAGAATCCGTAAAATCGGTATCTCCGCCAACCCAAACATAACCGGGATTGGTTGTTACAGAAAAGTCAGATTTCACCTTACCGTAACTGATGCCTACGTAGTTCTCGTTCCCCGCAGCCATCAGTCCGGTTGCCAGCAAACTTGCCAATACAATTTTTTTCATGTTTTATTCCTCACTTTTTTAAACCAATAATTGTTGGTCGTCGTGAGATTGTATTTATAATAAGCTTATGGCGCGTTTAACCTATAAAAACAGTATCCAATATTCTTTGCTGAAGCATAGCGTTGCTTCTGCAAAAAAAGGATTTAAACGAAGGAGCGGATGTTTTCCACCGTCGCGGCGATCAGGCGCTCCCGCGCCTCCCTCGACGTCCACGCGATGTGGGGGGTGATGTAGAGGCGTTCGGGATGTTTGACCGCGAGTAACGGGTGGGGCGTTTTCATCGGCTCCTGCGCCAGAACATCGAGCCCGACGAAGATCGGCTTGACGTCGATGATGACCGACAGGGCATCCTCATCGACGATTCCCCCGCGCCCGAGGTTGAGGAGCACCGCGCCGTCTTTCATCTGCAGCAGCTCGGAGTGAGAGATCAGGTTCTGCGTCTGGGCATTGAGCGGCGCATGGATCGAGACAACATCGCTGTTTTCGACCAGACGCGAGAGGGTCGTCTGCTCGAATTCGTCGTTGGTGTTTTTACCCGACGTGGAGTAATAACAGACGTGTGCACCGAACGTACTTGCGATCTTCGCCACGCCCCGTCCGATCTCTCCCAGACCGATGATTCCCCATCTTTTCCCGCGCAGCTCACTGAATGAAGGGCCGATATGGGCAAACACCTTCTCGCGCTGCCAGTCGCCGCGCTTGACGTATTCGTCGTAATAGCGGCTCTGTCCCATCAGGTAAAACAGCATCGAAAACGTGTGCTGCACCACCGCATCGGTCGAATACCCCGCGACGTTTTTC
>JAFGUJ010000064.1 GCA_016938595.1 Campylobacterales bacterium
AACCATTCGGGATGGGTCGGGCCGTAGAGATTCGTCGCCATGATCGCGAAGATGTAAAAGAACAATATCATCAGTCCGGCGATGGAGGCCATGCCGGGGATCGTGCTCAGAAGCGCCATGACGATTTTTCGCATCTGCGGTACGACGGTCACGAGTCTGAAGAGCCTGAGGACTCTGAGCACGCGCAGGATTTCAAAGCCTCCGGAAGCAGGGACGAGGGAGATCGCGACGACAAAGAAGTCAAAAAGGCTCCACGGGTCTTTGAAAAACGCGATCCGGTGGACATAGATGCGCAACAAAATCTCCATGGTAAACACGGCGATGACAAATCGGTCGAAGAAATGCAGATATTCACCGTAACTCGCCATAACACCCTGGGATGTCTCTAGCCCCATCGTGATCCCGTTGAGGACAATCAGCGCGATGATAAAGTTCTGGAATTTGGGACAGGTCACGAGATTGTGGATGTGTTGGTACATGATACCTCTTTAGGTGTGGTTTGAAAACGAAATTATATATCAGGGACAGCTAACGAGAAACGAAGTATCCCGCCCAAAGGGGGAAGAAAAAAAAGGGGGTTATTTCGTGGAGCGTTTCGGATACGCCACCGCGATCATAAAGGCGATGATCGCGTAGCTCCACGGTACGAAATCGGGAACCGGAACCGGATCGCCCTTGGCGTACGAGTGGAGCCCCGCGAGGTAGTAGTTGACCCCGAAGTAGGTCATCAGCACCGACGTGAACGCCAGTAGGGAGACGACGCTGAAGATATAATCGCTGTACGCCCCTTTGATCATGCGCAGGTGGATCACGACGGCGTAGACGAGGATCGTCACGAGGGCCCACGTCTCCTTGGGATCCCATCCCCAGTAGCGTCCCCAGCTCTCGTTCGCCCAGACGCCCCCCAGGAAGTTTCCGACGGTGAGGAGGACCAGACCGATGATGAGGCTCATCTCGTTGATCGCATTCAGCTCCTTGATCGCGAGGTTCAGACGCTCGACGTTTTCCCCCCGTTTGAGGACAAAGAGGATCAATGTGATCATCCCCAGCAGCGCCCCCAGCCCCAGGAAGCCGTAGCTCGCCGTGATCATCGAGACGTGGATGCTGAGCCAGTACGACTGCAGTACCGGGACAAGGTTGGTCACCTGCGGGTCCATCCAGTTCAGGTGCGCGACGAAGAGGATCAGACCCGTCAGGATCGAGGTCGCCGCCATCGTCATAACCGAGCGGCGGGAGAAGATGAATCCTGCAAGGACGGTGGCCCATCCGATGTAGATCATCGATTCATAGCCGTTCGACCATGGAGCGTGCCCCGAGATGTACCATCGGATCGCCAGTCCCGCCGTATGGGCGATGAAAAAGAGGACCAGTAGAGCGAACGAAACGCGGCTGAACCACTCGAGCTTGAACGCGGGTTTGAGAATCTTGATGAACGACAGGATCAGCAGGGCGAATCCGACGACGAAATAGAGCGGCCAGAGCTGCTCGAAAATGTTCGCCTTGTTGTAGAAAATCTCCGCGTTGATCTTCATGTCGCTCGGATAAACACTCGCACCGACGAATCGCTGGTATTTGTCGATCCGCGCAAGCGCTTCGTCGGCTTTGGCCCAGTCGCCCGTTTTGATCGATTCATCGATCGAGCCGAAATAGCCGATCGCGAGGAGGCGAACGATTTCGGCGTCTTTTGGTGCCAGGGTCTGGAGCGCTTCGATCGTCGCATCCCATTTGTGGTTCTTGTCGTTCGGTTTGGGCCACATCCGCACCAGCGAACCGGTGTAGACCATGTACGCGACGTTCACCCGCTCGTCAACCTGCAGCAGTGCCTTGTCGAACTTGTCCCGTTTTCCGGGGGCTTTGCGGTTGGCCTCGTCTACGAGCTGGGCCAGTTTGTATCCCGCGATTTCATCCGGGAAATCGAAAAACTGTGAGAAGGCCGCCGTTTTCGCCGTTTCGGGGAGGCCGATCAGTTTGTTGACTTCTTTGTCTCCGGTACGGATCATCGCGATTTCGCGCCACGCGTCGGGGCGGAGCATCATCCCCAGAATCACCTGATTGCTGCTGAGCCCCATAAACGTGTCGGTGCGCCCGAGTTTTGCCAGGATTTCGTGGCTGAGGGTATCCATCGGCTTCATACGGCCGCTGGCATCCTGGACGACGAGGCGGCCGAATTTGTCGGCGTGGGCACGGTCGAACGCTTTGGCCGTCTGGATGACGGGATTGTCCTCATCCGAAGCGATTGCGTTCGTCGACGTAAACGCCAGCGCCGCAACGATCAAAGAGGCGGCGACGTTTTTCGCTTCAAGCCCCTTGAGTTTTTCGCCCAGGGCGTTAAAACGGCCGGTTTTGACGAACAGCACCCCGAACATCCCGACCGCGAGGAGGAAATAGCCGATGTACGTGATCAACGTCCCCGGATCGCGGTTGACCGAGAGGACGGTACCCAGCTCGTCTTGATCATACGAAGACTGGAAGAAACGGTATCCCTGATAGTCGAGGACATGGTTCATGTAGATCCTGAAATCGAATTTTTTGCCGTTGGCCTCATCGAGGACGCTCACTTCGCTGGCGTAGGAGGCCGGAGACATCGATCCCGGATAGCGTTCGAGCTCGAAATCGCGCAAACCGACGGCAAAAGGGAGCTTCCGTTCGATCGAACCGTAGGCGACTTCGATCACGGTATCACCCAGCGCCGCTTTTTTCGCCTCGCCGATAGCGCCCGGTGTTCCGAGGACGACGACCTGGGTTGTCTGATCCCCTTTGGCGATACTGAACGTCAGTGCATCGTCTCCCTTCATCATAGGCCCTTTGGCAGGCACCGAGACAAGTTTCATCGATGCTTTCGGGAGGAAACCGCGCATCACGAATCCGCTCTCCTGGCTCTGATAGAGAGTACGCCCGGTAAACTCATGCTTCCCTGCGCTAAGCGGTGCGCTCTGCTGGGTATCCATGCTCAGCGTCATCAACTCCTGCGGTGTATTCAGGTAGGCTTTCTCCCCTTCCACACTAATTGAAATGACCGGTTTTGAGAAAGTTTTTTCGGAGTTGAAATCGATGACGACATCGTTCGCTTCCACAAACTCCCCCTCGCTCAGCTGTATCTGCTGCGCCCCCTGTGCCCCGGTCACCATCAGGTCCAGAAACGGTTTCCC
>JAFGUJ010000065.1 GCA_016938595.1 Campylobacterales bacterium
CAGAAGCGGACCGAATCGATCGGGGTTCATTTTATAACACAAGGAGAGAGTGAATGACAACGACCATTGCCGAGCATGGTGTTGATTTGGCGCTACACCCGTTTGGATGGGTTTTGGTGGCTATTTTCGTCATAGGATACTATTTTATCGCGATGGAGGAGAAATACCACATCGATAAAGCAAAACCTGCTTTGTTTGTCGGGACGTTTATGTTCGTTCTGATAGGTGGGTTTTACGCGGTTAACGGTCTTGATTTTAAGCCGTTTGAAAACGAAATCGCCCATCTGATCCTTGAAATCGCGGAGATTTTCTTCTTCCTTTACGTGGCGATGACCTTTATCGAGGCGCTGATCGAGCGGGGGGTTTTCAATGCCCTCAAAGCCAAACTGATCGCCAAAGGGTACAGTTACCGGGAACTTTTCTGGATCACCGGCCTTCTGGCATTTTTCATCTCCCCCGTTGCTGACAACCTCACCACGGCACTGATCCTCTCCACCGTACTGGTGACGATTGAGAAAAAAGACAAGGCGTTCCTCGTCCCCAGCGCGATCAATGTCATCGTTGCGGCGAATGCGGGGGGCGCATGGAGCCCGTTTGGGGATATCACAACGCTGATGGTGTGGACAGCCGGCAAGGGGGCATTCGGCGATTTCCTCTATTTATTCCCCGCTGCGTTTATCGGATGGGTCATCACCGCGGCGCTGCTTGTGCGCTATGTTCCTGATCTGGACCCCAACAAAGAAGGCGATCCGGCGTTGGCCGAACGGATCGAGATCCTCAAAGGGGGGAAAGTGATCATCGCTCTGGGGGCGATGACGATCGCTCTGGCCGTTATCTGCAAACAGGTGATGCACCTCCCTCCGATGTGGGGGATGCTGTTCGGATTGTCGATTTTGCAGCTCTATATCTACACGCTGAAGAAAAAGCACAATCAGGATGTCGATATTTTCCATTCGATCAGCAAGATCGAGAACAATACGCTTCTCTTTTTCTTCGGTATTCTCGCCGCCGTCGGGGCTCTCCACTTTGCCGGCTTTTTGGGGCATGCAGCCAAACTGTACCAGGTGTTCGACCCGACGATGGTCAATATCGGGGTAGGGTTCCTTTCGGCGATCGTGGACAACGTCCCGGTCATGTCGGCTGTCCTTAAAGCCAACCCTACGATCGACCATGCCCAATGGATGCTGGTGACGATGACGGCGGGGATCGGCGGATCGCTGATCAGCTTCGGAAGTGCGGCCGGTGTCGGCGTGATGGGAAAACTGCACGGAATTTATACCTTTTCAGCCCATATGAAGCTGGCCTGGACGGTTCTGGTCGGCTATTTCGCATCGCTGAGCGTCTGGTACGTCCAGTTCATCGTTTTAGGGTTTTATTAATCCTAAATCGGAAATTAATCTACATTACGGTACCCTTTCATTAGCATTAGGGTACCACTTTCCCTTCCTCTATCTCTAAATTAAAGGCTTATCCGTGAAAGATGTCAGCATTATCGTCCTTGATTTCGGATCCCAGTACACTCAGCTGATCGCGCGGCGTCTGCGTGAAGACAAAATCTATTGTGAAGTGCTTCCGTACCACACCAAAATCGACGTCATCAAAGGGAAAAATCCCAAAGGGATCATCCTCAGCGGCGGTCCTTCGTCCGTTTACAACAAAGATGCTTATGAAGTCGATCAGGGCGTTTACGCTCTGGGAATCCCCGTTTTGGGGATCTGTTACGGAATGCAGCGGATCGCCGTCGATTTTGGCGGTTCGGTTATTCGCAGTGATCACCATGAATACGGCAAAGCGGAGCTTTACATCGATACGGAGAAGAACTCTCCGCTGTTTGAAAACTGCGACAACGAGCGGATCGTCTGGATGAGCCACTCGGACAAAGTCGACGTTCTGCCCGAAGGATTTACCCCGATCGCCCATTCGGCGAACTCTCCTTTTGCGGCGATTGCTGACGAAGCGCGCCGCGTCTACGCGATGCAGTACCATCCGGAGGTAAACCACTCCGAAGAGGGGTATCTGATGCTGCGCAATTTTGCCCGCAAAATCTGCGGCATTACCGAAAAATGGGATATGGGCCACTTCCTCAAAGAACAGATCGTCAAGATCCGCGCACAGGTGGGGGATGGAAAAGTTCTCTGCGCTCTCAGCGGCGGGGTGGACTCCTCTGTCGTCGCAGCGCTGCTCTACGAAGCGATCGGCGACCAGCTCATCCCCGTATTCGTCGATAACGGCGTGCTGCGCAAAGGGGAGCGCGAGTCGGTCGAGAATATTTTCAAAGTCCATCTGAAAGTTCCCCTCGTCGTTGCCGACGCTTCGGAGATTTTTCTTTCCAAGCTTGCCGGTGTCACCGATCCGGAGACGAAGCGCAAAATCATCGGTCACACGTTCATCGAAGTGTTCGAAGCGGAAGCGAAAAAACACGACGGGATCAAATTCCTCGCACAGGGGACGCTGTATCCCGACGTTATCGAATCGGTTTCGGTCAACGGCCCTTCGGTCACGATCAAAAGCCACCACAACGTCGGCGGACTCCCCGACTGGATGGATTTTGAACTGATCGAGCCGCTGCGCGATTTGTTCAAAGACGAAGTCCGCAAACTCGGGGTGGAACTCGGGCTTCCCGAATCGCTCGTAAACCGCCATCCTTTCCCCGGGCCGGGACTGGCGATCCGGATCATGGGCGAGGTGAACAAACCCGATCTGAATCTCCTGCGCGAAGCCGATGTGATTTTGCTCGACGAGCTCAAAGCAAGCGGTTACTATACCCGTACATGGCAGGCGTTTGTCGTTCTTTTGAATGTCAAAAGCGTCGGAGTCATGGGAGACAATCGTACCTACGACAATACCGTCTGTGTCCGTGTCGTCGAGGCGGTAGACGGGATGACGGCGACCTTCGCCCACCTTCCGCACGATCTGCTCGAGCGGATCAGCCGCCGCATCATCAACGAAGTGGACGGAATCAACCGCGTCGTCTACGACATCAGTTCCAAGCCGCCCGCAACGATCGAGTGGGAATAAGACGCACGACGTGCGCCCCATCTATCTGATCTCCAAAACCCCTTATCCGGGGGTGATCCATGTCCCCATTCTCACCATCCGTTTCTTGACCCCTAAAATCGATTTTTCACGCTACGAAGGGATCGTACTGACCTCGAAGCAGGGGGTTGAAGCGCTCCGAAACTATTCGGTTGAATGGGCAAAACTCTCCTGCATCTGCGTTTCCGAACCCACCGCCGAATATGCCAGAACGGCCGGGGCCAAAAACGTCGAAACGGGATCGGGCTACGGTGTCTCGATTCCCGATGTTCTCAGTTCGCACAAACGTTCGGGCAGATGGCTCTATCTGCGTCCTGAAAAGGTGGCGTCGTCATGGGTCGACGAAGCGCGGAGGCGAGGATTTTCGATCGACGAAGCGGTCGTCTATCAGACATCTTGCAATCCCGACGCGGCAACGCAGCCGATCGAGGATGATGGGATACTGATTTTCACCTCTCCTTCCAGTATCGAGTGTTTTCTTCAAAATCATACGATTCGCCTGACTCACGCTGTTGTTGCCATCGGTACAACGACCCAAAAAGCCCTTCCCGAAGGGGTTGAATCGTCGCTGAGCGAGGAGACGAGTGTCGCCTCGGCGGTCGAATTGGCGCGCCAAATTGCGTCGGAAGACGAAAATTCATCCCCTTTTTAGACTTTTGGGGTTATAATTATTGACTCTGGGCGAAGCGAGTAATCGCATTTTGAGGGTTCTACATATACACTTAGTCACAGCCGTAGCCGTCTTTTGGTGTCGGTGGTCTCGTTTGAGCCTCTGGGCGAGAGATTGCCGCCGGTAAAGACGCTCGAGTGGCTTTATTCGGCTTTGAGAACCAAAGCTACTGCGAGACGCCCGCCCGGGCCTTTGTTTCATTTGAACATCGATGCGATGTTGAGATGAGAGAATGATCAATCGAACAAAAACTTTAATGACAGACAAGGTGATGTATGCGTGTAATGGTAATCGGAAGCGGCGGACGCGAATTTGCGATCGGGCGGGTCCTTAAACAGGACCCTGCGGTAACGGCACTCTTTTTCGCCCCCGGAAACGGTGCGACGACGATGCTCGGCGAAAATGTATCGATCAAGGATTACGAAGAGCTTGCCCAGTTCGCCCTCGACAACGCCATCGATTTAACCATCGTCGGCCCCGAAGGGCCTCTGAGCGACGGTGTCGTCGACGTTTTCAAGGCCAAGGGACTCGTGATCTTCGGCCCGAGCAAAGCGGCGGCGCAGCTGGAGGGGTCCAAAGTCTACATGAAAAACTTCCTGGCCAAAAACGCCATCCCCACCGCCCGCTATATCGAGACCGGCCATATCGGCGATGCGTTTAAATTCATCGAAAGCCTCACAGCGCCGATCGTCGTCAAAGCCGACGGACTGTGCGCGGGCAAAGGGGTCATCATCGCGATGAGCCACGACGAGGCCAAGGTGGCCGTTTCGGAAATGCTCAGCGGCAAAGCGTTCGGGGATGCGGGGAAACGGGTCGTCGTCGAAGAGTTCCTCGACGGCTACGAGCTCTCCATGTTCGCCCTGTGCGACGGAAAAGATTTCATCCTCCTCCCCGCCGCGCAGGACCACAAACGGCTGATGGATAACGACGAAGGCCCCAACACGGGGGGGATGGGTGCCTACGCCCCGACACCTCTCGTGGACGACGTGATCTACGAAAAAGTGAAAGATCGGATTGTCCGCCCGACGCTCAAAGGGATGCAGGAAGAGGGGGCTCCGTTCGAGGGGGTGTTGTTCATCGGGCTGATGATCGTGAACGGTGAACCCATCACCCTCGAGTTCAACGTTCGCTTCGGCGATCCCGAATGTGAAATCCTTATGCCGCTGCTGAAAACTCCCGCGAGCGAGCTTTTCTACAAAGCGGCGACGAAACAGCTCGACACGCTCAACGTCGAATTCCACGACAAATACGCCGTTGGCGTCGTCATGGCCAGCCGCGACTATCCGTATGCCAATTCCGAACCCGCAGAGATCATCGTCGATGAGATCCACCATCCCGAGATCGCCGAGAACACCCACATCGCCTATGCGGGAGTCAGCGAAGAGGACGGAAAGCTCTACGCCACCGGCGGACGCGTTCTGGTGTGCGTCGGGGTCGGCGAAAGCATCAAAGAAGCGCGTGACCGGGCCTATTTGCTGTGCGGCCAGGTCCATTTTGCGGGGAAAAAGCTCCGTACCGATATCGCGTATCAAGCGCTACGCTGATGGACGAACAACTCGATACGCTGATCCAGCGTGAACGGCTTGAGCTCGCTTCTCTGCGTCAGCGGGCGGCCGCATTCGGTATCGATGAACTCCTTCTGTCGGTATTGATGATTGTCATTTTGTGGGATGCAATGGCCAAAGCCGAAACCCTCGAGGCGATGATCGCCGTGACCAACAGTTTTCTGCTGGAATACATGGCGATCAAAATCGTCTACCACACCTTCTTCACGATGCAATACGGAGCCAGTGTCGGCAAAATCGTGATGAAAATCCGTATCATTGAACTCTCAACTCTCTCTAATCCCGGGTTTTTAAGCGCCTTCAACCGAAGCGTCTTTCGGGTGGTCAGCGAACTCTTTTTTTATCTCGGATTCGTATGGGCAATGCTTGATCCTTACCGCCGGAGCTGGCACGACCGTACCGCACGGACATTGGTGATCGATGCGTAGGCTTGGCTGGATCAGCTTAATCGCCTCCACGGTATTGCTGGCTAACGATCGTGTCGAATTTTTCGGCACCTATGCCGATATGAACGGCTCGAGGGCGCATGCCGGCGGTAACCCGGTGATTTTTTACCAGGACCAGATCCTGAGCGCCTCGGAAATCACCTATGACCGTAACACGACTATCGTCGAAGCCAACGGTTCGGTGAACGTCTTCAAAGCCAATCAGTACCATGCGATCAGTGACTATGTCAGAGTCGATCTGACGAACGATACGCGCTATTCGAAGCCCTATTACATGTATGATCAAGCCACCGGCTTATGGATGAACACCGAGGAAGCGCAGGGGTGCGAAAACGAGATCGACCTGGAGAGCGGGGCCGTTTCGGGGTGCGATTCGACCGATCCGCTCTGGAAAATCCGCTTCAGCAGCGCCGATTACGATACCGAAGCGATGTGGGTCAACCTCTATAACGCCCGGCTGGAGTTCGGTGAGGTTCCGGTGTTTTATCTTCCCTATTTCGGATATCCTACCGACCG
>JAFGUJ010000066.1 GCA_016938595.1 Campylobacterales bacterium
CCAGAGAACCGACCATCGCTTCGAACGCGGCGCAGTTTTCAGGTGCAACTTCGATAATCGCGCGGCTCATGCTCTCCGCAAAAATATCACGGCTATCAGCAACCGTGATCGCAGCATTGACCCCTTTGTCGCTGACGCACGCCATTTTGGCCAGTGCGATCGCCACACCGCCGGCGCTGCAGTCTTTCGCCGATGCGAGCAATCCTTTTTTATTTGCTTCGATGACAAGGTTCCACAGGGCGCGCTCTTTATCGTAATCGATTGCGGGGATCGTTCCCGCTACGACGTTGTAAAGCTCTTTCATATAAAGTGACCCGCCAAACTCCGAACGACTTTCACCGACGAGGTACAATGCATTCCCCTCTTTCTGGAACGCCGAGAGGAGCACTTTGTTCTGATCTTCGTTCACGCCAACCATCGCGATCGAAGGGGTCGGAAATACCGATTTGCCGTTGGTTTCGTTGTACAACGATACGTTTCCGCCGATGACGGGAGTATTCAGTTCGGCACACGCCTCTTTGATCCCCAGACACCCCTGGCCGAATTGCCACATCACTTCGGGGTTTTCCGGATTTCCATAGTTCAGACAGTCGGTGATCGCCTTGGGGGTCGCACCGCTCATCGCGACATTACGGCCGCTTTCGATAACCGCGGCTGCCGCTCCCGCTTTGGGATCGATGTAGCAGTAACGGACATTACAGTCCGCACTCATGGCCAGTGCCACGCCGTTTTCCTTGATACGGATGACGGAAGCGTCCAATTCGCCCCCCTTTTTAACGGTGTTGGTCTGTACCATCGAGTCGTACTGCTGATAGATCCACCCCTTGTCGACGACTTCCATGGACGAAATGAGTTTTTCGAATGCTTTCTGGTTATCGACCGCATCGAAATCGCTTAAAGAAACTTTCGCGATCGCGTCGAGGTATCCCGGACGGCTCATCGGGCGATCCAGCACCGGCGCTTCTTCGCTCACCGGATCGACGGGAACTTCGGCGCATTTCTCGCCGTGCCAGAAAAGCTCCATTTTCCCCGTCGCCGTGACTTCACCGATCACGGCGCAGTCGAGGTCCCATTTTTCGAAAATGTCGATGATCGCCTGCTCGGACCCTTTTTTCGCGCAGATCAGCATCCGCTCCTGTGACTCGGAGAGCATGAATTCATACGGCATCATCCCCTCTTCGCGCGCAGGAACCTTGTCAAGGTGCATGATCATACCGCTTCCCGCACGTCCGGCCATTTCAAACGAGCTGGAAGTGAGCCCCGCAGCCCCCATATCCTGGATCCCGACGACGTAATCGGTCTTGAAGAGTTCCAGACACGCTTCGAGGAGCAGTTTTTCAGTGAACGGGTCACCCACCTGCACCGTCGGGCGAAGGCTTTTGGACGCCTCGGTAAAGCTGTCCGAACTCATAACCGCACCGCCCAGACCGTCGCGCCCCGTTTTACTTCCGACGTAGATAACCGGGTTCCCGATTCCTTCCGCCTTGCCGTAAAAAATCTCGTCGCTTTTTGCCAGACCGAGGGTAAATGCGTTGACGAGGATGTTGCCGTTGTAGCACTCATCGAAGCTCGTCTCGCCGCCGATTGTCGGAACCCCCATACAGTTACCGTATCCGCCGATTCCCGACACGACGCCGCGTACGAGGTAGCGCTGGTGCGCGCTGATATCGTCTTTGTTCAATACGTTTCCGAAACGGAGCGCATTGAGGTTGGCGATCGGACGGGCCCCCATCGTAAAGACGTCACGCATGATACCGCCGACGCCCGTTGCCGCACCCTGGTACGGTTCGATAAAGCTGGGGTGGTTGTGGCTCTCCATTTTAAAGACCGCCGCATAGCCTCCGCCGATGTCGATGACCCCCGCGTTTTCACCCGGTCCCTGGATAACCCACGGAGCTTTGGTCGGGAAACCGCTCAAATGTTTTTTGGACGATTTGTAGCTGCAGTGTTCGCTCCACATGGCCGAAAAAATACCGATTTCAACGAGATTGGGCTCACGTCCGAGGATCTTCTTGATATGATCGTAATCATCCAGCGAAAGCTTGTGTTGTTTAAGAACTTTTTCGATGTCTTGAAGGGGAGCGCTCACGGCAGTTTCCTTAGTATTTGTAGTAATAGTGGCGCGATTATACCAAAGGGTACACAAGCCCCCCCTTAATTTGCTGTCCATTTACAAAATCGCTTTACATTTACAGGATAAATTTTTTTTTGGAGGTACACATGATGTCTGCTTTTTCCAAACGTCTTTTGATCTCTCTGGGAGCTCTTCCCCTGATGCTCTCAGCTGCAACGACGGCTCCGCAGAATCCACCCGCAAAAACGTACGAACGCGAATGCCCGTTTTGCGGGATGGAAGAGTGGAACCGCTTTTTCGTCCGGCCGTTTCACCATACGGGATCAGCCTACGGTGTGTCCACGATGAAAGAAACGAATAAGATCTACCTCATCAGTATCGACCTGCCGGGGATGGATAAAAAAGACATTTCCATCGAAACCCTGGGAAACCGTTTAATGGTCTCAGGCGAACGGAAAGAAGAAAATGAAATCAAAGAGGGGAGCAAACGGACCTATACACAGTTTCGCCAAAGCTATCTTCTGCCCGACGATGCGGACCTCTCCGCCATTACCGCGACATCCAAAAACGGCGTGCTGAAAATCACCGTTCCCAAAAGCGCCACGAAAAAAAATGCCAAAAAAATTGAAATCAAATAGGATTATTTAAATCCGAAATCCTCTTCCCCGCGGATATTTTTTTTCAGCGAAAAAATATCCCGGTAGGTGATAGAGAGGACTTCGAAACTCTTTTTCCCGCCTGGAAGCTGGACGCTGAATTCATCCCCTTCCTCTTTCCCCAGCATCGCTCTGGCAAGAGGGGAATGGACGGAAATCAGGGCGTTTTCAGGCTCGCTTTCCAATGTTCCGCAGATACTGTACGAAAACTCTTCCTCATTTTGCGTATCGCAAATCTCCACCGTCGCCCCGAAATGGACGCGTGAATGGTCTAAAACAGAAGGATCGATGATCTGGGCTTTTTCGATCATCGAGTTCAGATAGAAAAGGCGCTTATCGATGTGACGGAGTTTTTCCTTGGCGGCATGGTATTCGGCGTTTTCACTTCGGTCTCCCAGTTCCGCCGCACGCTGTTTCTCCTGGTTGACACGGGGTTTTTCTACGTCTTTGAGGTATTTGAATTCCCGGAGCAGTTGATCGTACCCCTGGGGGGTCATCGGTTCGACGTGCATATTATTTGGCGTATCCGAGAATATAATAGGTCGGCTTGGCTTCTACTTTTTGGAGTTCAACTTTGTATTTGTCGGCGAAGTGGTTGATTTTTTCCAGCGCCTCGGCGGCACTGCTTTCGTTGGTCGCGTCAATTTTGATCTTGAAATAGTCATTGCTGTTGGAAAGAGCCACATACGATTCATCGGTTTTGAGTGCTTCGTGCAGGTCCAGAATATGTTTGATGATTTTGTCATAACCGTGCGTATTGGCTTCGATCCGGCTGAGCTGAAGGCTCAACGCTTCGTTAGGGGTATATCCGAGTTGGTTTAAAATAGCTTCATGGGTCATTCGCTTCGTTCCTTTGTAAAATTGGTAAGTTATTCTAGCATAGAAGTATTTACGGGCTATAATTCTTTTTATGAAATCACTCCTAATCCGTCTTACCCACGGTCTGTACGACCAGGACATCGCCCCCGAAGAGCGCGAGTTTATCACCCAGTGGCATTCCATGAAACTCCTCACCCATGAGGAGGGAAAATACCAGTTTGCCTCGCAGTACCGCGCCGGAACGATCAGCCTGGCATTGGAGCGCGGCGCCTACCTTCAGACCATCGGCGAAAGTATCCGTGACCACTTTATCGATACCGCCAACCTTATGGGGGCCAAAAACGGCGACCTCGTCATCGCCCAGCGGCTCCTTGGAAAACGGGGAGGCCCGCAGGCCAAAGTGGTCCTCATCGCCGGCCGGAGCGAGACCTTCAGCGTCGCCGTTGTGATGCAGGGAAGCGGAGGGCTCGTTTTACAGGATATCCGCACCTCCCATCCCGCCGGATTTGCCCTCAGCGACCTCCCCAATACCGAGGAGGGCTCTCTCTACCAGATCAACAACCAGACAGGAAAAATCGCCGCCTTTTTGGGCAACCTCTCCGATCCGAAAGTGGATGAGAAAATCGTCCTCGCCCTCTACAACAAGCACGACGCGTTCGACGACGAGGTACTGCAGCAGGCGCGGGAATTTCCCAAAGAGGTAGACGCTTCGCTCTATCCCCATCGCCGTGATCTGCGCCATCTCCCCTTCTGCACGATCGACCCCGTTACGGCCAAAGACTATGACGATGCCATCTGCTACCTTCCCGAATCCAACACCCTCTATGTCGCGATTGCCGACGTCAGCGAATACGTCCACCCCTTCGGGGCGATCGATGCCGAGGCGATCTACAGGAGTTTCTCGATCTACCTTCCCCATCGCTCGATTCCGATGCTCCCGCGAGAGCTCAGCGAAACCCTCTGCTCGCTCCAGCCCCTCGTCGACCGCCTCGCCTACACGTTCGAAATACGTCTGAATCCGACAACGTTCGAGGTCGATTCCTTCGATCTGTATGAATCGCTCATCCACTCCCACCGCCGCTTCACCTACGAAGAGATCGACGCGTTTCTGGAAGGGGAGCTGGAGGCCAAAACCGAAAAAGAAGCCGCCGTACTGGCCTACATCCCCGCCCTGAACGACCTCACCCACAAACTCCGCGAAGAACGGATGAAGAAGGGATACAATTTCCGCTCCAGCGAACTGGAAATGGCCATCGATGAGGAACAGAACATCGTCTCCACCGAATTCGCCGTCGAAACCCCGTCCCACGCCCTGATAGAGGACTGTATGCTTCTGGCCAACAAAGCGGCCGCTTCGATGTACGAGCGTGGCGTCTTCCGTATCCACGAATCTCCCAGCCCCGTTAAACTTCAGAGCCTCTATACCGAACTGGCCAGCATCGGGATCTTCGTGGAGTTCCAGGGTTCGGTCAAAGAAACAATTACCGCCATCCAGGCCGAAGCCGAAAAACGGGGACTTGTCAGCGAAGTCGACACCCTCATCATCCGAAGCCAGATGCAGGCGCGCTATGCCCCCTACAACATGGGACACTTCGGTCTGGGATTCGAGCGCTATACCCATTTCACATCGCCGATCCGCCGCTACAGCGATCTGATCGTCCACCGCCTCCTCAAAGCTATCCAGGCCAATGACACCGAAGAGGGCTCCTACGTCCTGCGCAACATCGAATCGCTCTGTACCTCGATCAGTGAAAAGGAACGTGAAGCGAGCGACATCGAAATCCGTTTCCAGGAGCGCAAATTTGCCCGCTGGGCGGCCACCGTCATCGGTCAGGAATTCAAAGCACGCGTCATGCGTGCCGAGGATGACATCTATGCCGAAATCCATGATGTCATCACAGGAGCGCAAGTCAACGTCACGGCCCATTTCGGAGTGATGCTTTTTGATGACATTATCGTCAAAATCGAGAAAGCCGACCTCGCCACCGCCAAAATCACCGCATCCCTTGTCCGCAAGATCGATAAAGACGAACCGGCGAAAAGGGACATTGACACGGAACCGCTGGCCGACAGAAGCCATGCCGCAGGGAAGATCAATGAATAGACAGGAACTCGACCGCCATTTGCAAAACGGCAGTGCCCCCCGCGCCATAGCACTGTTCGGCGAAAGCCATTTTCTGATCGACCGCTACGTCAGGCGCCTCGCGGCCGTCGAGGAAGCCTCGGTGCTGAGTCTTTATTACGACGAGTACGATTTCAGCACCGCCAAAGCCCACCTTTCGCAGGGCTCTTTGTTCGGCGGCCAAAACCTCCTGATTGTCAAAACCGAGAAAAAACTCCCCAAAACCGAGCTCGACACCCTTGTCGAACTCGTTGGCAAAAATCCCGACAACACCTTTATCTACTGCTATTACGGCGATGATGTCAAAGGGGCCGATACGGCGTTCAAGGGTTCCCATGCCGGATCGGTCCGCCTTTTTCACCCCTATGCGAATGAGGCCCGCGCCATCGTGCTGCAGGAAGCCCAGGCGTTGGGAATTGCACTGGACAACCAGGCGCTATTGCATCTGCTGGACCTCCATAC
>JAFGUJ010000002.1 GCA_016938595.1 Campylobacterales bacterium
ATACATCGGCGTTCCGGCGTTCTGGGCGACCCTTCTTTCGGGAATCGCCCTTATCGCCCTGTATCCGACCAATATTTTTGCGACGGGGGGATGGCTTCACGCCAAACTGACGCTGGTGGCGATTCTGATCGCCTACTTCTTTTCGCTGGGGCACTACCGCCTGAAGCTCAAAGAGAACACCGCCTGCAAAAGCGGCAAGTTTTTCCGGATCTACAACGAAGTGCCAACGATCCTGCTGATCCTGATCGTCGCCCTCGTTATCGTCAAGCCGTTTTAAAAATCTTCTTCTACTTTTCTGTTTAGCCAGAAAAGCAGGAAAAGAGCATACCGCGATCCTAGAACGCTCCGTCCTCTCGGCACTACTGCCTCCGGAACGGCTCCAGGTAATGGATCTCGGAGATTTTGATTGTATCTATCTTCGCGGTCTCTTCTTCTGATTCTTCGCCTTCGCTTTAAAGAGAACCGGCGTTCCTTCGAAATCAAACGCTTCGCGCAGCTTGTTGGTCAGATAACGGCGGTAGCTGAAATGGAGCCCCTGCGGTTTGTTCATGATCAGCGCAATCCGCGGCGGACGGATATCGTACTGCGTCGCGAAATAGAGGCGGATGTTCTGCCCGTTGACGCTTGGGAGGATATGCTTGCGCATCGCCGCCTGGATCACCTCGTTCAGCCGTCCCGTCGGGATACGCTGGGAATAGGCCTCGTTGATTTTGAGGAGCATGTCAAAAATCTTGTGAACCCGCTGTTTGCTCTGCGCCGAAATGGTGATGATCGGGGCGTAGCTGAGGAATTTGAACCGGTCGCGCACCTCGGCGATGATCTTGTCGTAATCCTCTCTGGGGGCCGCATCCCATTTGTTGAGGACGATCAGACACGCCAGACGGTTTTTGTCGATAAATCCGGCGATCTTCTCGTCCAGGTCCTTGAACGGCTCGGAGGCGTCCAGCACCAGCAGGGCGATATCGGCCGATTCGAGCATCTCTTCGGTGCGCATCAGGGCGTATTTTTCGATCCCGAGGATTTTTCCCCGTTTGCGGATCCCCGCCGTGTCGATAAAGGTGATCTTCTTCCCTTCGTATTCGACCTCTTCGTCGATCGGATCGATCGTCGTTCCCGCTACCGAGCTCACGACCGAGCGGTCTTCTCCCAGCAGGGCGTTGAGCAGTGAGCTTTTTCCCACGTTGACGCGGCCGATGATGGCGACTTTCATCTGGTTGATGTCGCCGGCTTCATACTCTTTGACGATGCCGCGGTACGCCTCTTCCATCGCCGCGATGTCGTCTTCTTCGTCCGATTCGTCCAGCTCCTCGTCCTCTTCGCCGATCTCGTCGTCAAAATCGTCTTCATCCTGATAGGCATCGATGGCCGCGTCAAACGCGTCCATCTCGTCTTCTTCGACCTCGACATCCGCTTCGGTAGCGACGAGGGAAGAGTCCGGAAGCTCCGAAGCGATCCAGTTCAGCAATGGCAGAATCGAACGGTTATGGGCGACGGAAATACCGAAAATTCGGTTGGTTCCGAACTCGTAATATTCCCAGAGTTTTTCCTGCATCTTGTCGTTGTCGATCTTGTTGACGACCAGTGCGATCGCTTTTCCCATCGATTCGAGTTCGTAAAAAAGCTTTTTGTCCTCCTCTTCGGGGAGGCTTTTGCCGTCCACCATATAGAGGATGATGTCGGCTTCATGCGCCGCTTTGAGGGATTTTTCCTTGATCCGGTCGAACAGCTCGCACCCTTCGTCGAGCCCTCCCGTATCGAGAATTTCGACCTCTTTGTCCAATACGACGGCGACCCGTTTTTTCACATCGCGGGTTGTCCCCGCCTGTTCGGAAGTAATCGCGTCGCGCTGCTTGAGCAGACGGTTAAAAAGAGAGCTTTTGCCGACATTAGGACGGCCGATAATGGCTAATTTTTTCAAATTGACCCTTTACAAATAAGTTTTTTATTATAGCAAAGATGCCCTTATGTTATGATTGTGCTCATGATCTATTATGACTACCCCCGTTTTACCACCGATGTCCGACTACTGGCCCAGCTGTGCGAACCGTTTCGGCCCGATGCGATCCTCGCCGTTGCGCGCGGGGGGATGAGCCTCGCCCATGCGCTGGCAATGGCGATGGATGTCCGCAATCTTCAGAGCATCCGTGCGGAGAGCTATGACGGCGATTGCCGGCGCGACAGCGTCTGCCTCCGCGGAAACGCCGACTTTGCCGGCTCGCGGCGGGTGTTGATCGTTGACGATATCGTCGATACGGGTGAGACCCTGGCCGCCCTTCTCCCCGCGTTGCGTTCGGAACATCCGCACATCGATTTCAAAGCCGCAGCCCTCTTTACCAAACCAGGCGCGCTGATCCAGCCCGATTTTTCACTGCACGAAGCGACCGATTGGATCGATTTTTTCTGGGAACGGGATTTTTTAAAACCCGATTTGCTATAATCGCGCCACGATAATGTCGAACGTCGCCGGAGCAAAGCCCCGCCGCCTGCGCCAGCCGCTGTGGCACATGTAGTGAAGCGGAAAGCCTAACGCAGTGCAGGCAAAAGCTTGCCTCCTTCGAGGCAGATTTTTACATCAATGAAGGATTTTATTTATGCCTAAAGAATATATTTTCACCTCCGAATCGGTCACCGAGGGGCATCCGGACAAAATGGCCGACCAGATCAGCGATGCAATCCTCGACTACATCATCGAAGAGGACCCCAAAGCCCGCGTAGCATGCGAAACGCTCGTCTCCAACGGTTTTTGCGTCATCGCCGGTGAGCTCAAGACCACCTCGTACGCACCGATGCAGGAGATCGCCCGGCAGGTTGTCCGTGAAATCGGCTATACCGATGCCACCTACGGATTCGATTACCGTTCCGCCGCTGTTTTGAACGGTATCGGCGAACAGTCCCCCGACATCAACCAGGGGGTTGACCAGGCCAGCGGCGAAATCGGCGCCGGTGACCAGGGGCTTATGTTCGGATACGCGTGCCGCGAAACCGACGTCCTGATGCCTCTGCCGATCCATCTGGCGCACCGCATTACCGAGCGTCTGGCCCATGTGCGCAAAGAGGGGATCGTCCCCTATCTGCGCCCGGATGGCAAGGCTCAGGTAAGTGTGCGCTACGTCGATGACAAACCGGTCTCGGTCGAAACCGTCGTCGTCTCGACCCAGCATGCCCCCGAAATCTCCCAGGAGAAACTCCATGCCGATATCATTTCCGAAGTGATCCGGCACGTCATCCCCGAAGAACTCATCAGCCCGAATATCGTCTACCACATCAACCCGACCGGTAAATTCGTCATCGGAGGCCCTCAGGGGGATGCGGGACTGACAGGGCGTAAAATCATCGTCGACACCTACGGCGGAAGCTGCCCCCACGGCGGCGGCGCGTTCAGCGGAAAAGACCCGACCAAGGTCGACCGTTCCGCCGCCTATGCGGCGCGCTACGTGGCCAAAAACCTCGTTGCCGCCGGTGCGTGCGACCGCGCGACGATCCAGGTCGCCTACGCCATCGGTGTTGTCAAGCCAATCTCGATCATGGTCAACACCCACGGCACCGCCGTCGTTTCCGAAGAGAAGATCGAAAGCTGCGTCAAAGAGCTGTTTGATCTGACGCCGCGCGGCATCATCGAATCGCTCAACCTCCTCCGCCCGATCTACCGCCAAACGGCGGCATACGGCCACTTCGGCCGCGAACTTCCCGATTTTACCTGGGAAAAAACCGACAAGGTCGACGCGATCCGCGCCTACCTTTCCCTTTAAATTTCTCCCCCGGGGAAGGCGATTTTTCCCCGGCTGATACACCCCTGGTACGATAACCCATTTCAATAGGTATAATAAGTAACACTCCCCTCATCGTAAACAGTCAAAACGGCCGACTTTTTAGGTGGTTTTAAAATTCTTCTGTTATAGTTTCTGATATTTATAACCAAGGAGAATCCTATGGCAGTAATCATTAATGATACCTGTATTAACTGCGGCGCTTGCATCGACGAGTGTCCGGTAGAAGCGATCGTAGACGAGGATGATAACCCAACGGGTGAAGAAATCTACTACGTATACGCCGACAAATGTGTTGAGTGTGTCGGTCACCACGACGAGCCAGCATGTGCAACTGCCTGTCCGACAGAGGGTTGTATCACTTGGGATGAAATCGGTGCGAGCCCTGCTCACCGCGACGACATCACTGCCGAAATGCGTGCCAACAAAGCGAACGTTATCAACTAAGCTTGCGCATGGGAAGGTTTTGGACCTTCCCTCCCCTTTCCCACTCTTTCCCATCATCTTTAATATTACTTAAATTATTGTTTCGCTATAATCCCACTCTATTTTTTACACATAAAACAGGAGCATTGATGGAACAAACGTTGTCAATCATCAAGCCTGACGCCGTCGCAAAAGGTGTCATCGGTAAAATTTTGGACCGCTTTGAGAGCAACGGTCTTCGTATTGCGGCTATGAAAAAGGTCCAATTGAGCCGTCAGGACGCTGAAGCGTTTTACGCTGTACACAAAGCCCGCCCTTTCTTCAACGACCTCGTTGATTTCATGGTAAGCGGCCCGGTGGTTATTTCCGTTCTCGAAGGGGAAAACGCAGTTCTTAAAAACCGTGACCTCATGGGCGCAACCAACCCTAAAGAAGCGGCAGCGGGAACCATTCGTGCTGATTTCGCCGAAAATATCGATGCAAACGCGGTACACGGAAGCGACTCGCTGGAAAACGCGGCAATCGAAATCGCGTTTTTCTTTTCAGGACGCGAGATCTCCTAAATCATGCAGATACCGTTTAGAAGACTGGGGTCGCAGCCGCTTGAATTTGAGCTAAAACGTGACAATGCCCTTTTTTCAGGTGATTTGATCCTGAAAAAAGGGAATCTTGCCCAATTAAACGGTACAATTACAGGGAGCATTTCGATCCCTTGCGATATTTGTGCCGAGATAATCGAAAAGCCTCTGAACGAAGAGATTTCTTTTTATCTGTCAGACGGAATATTCGAAGGGAACGACGAAGAGTTGGATATCGTCGAAATCGAAAAATCAATGATCGATATGGATGAACTTTTCCGTTCGGAAATTGAGTTGATCAAAAGCGACTATTTTTGTTGCCCAAACTGTGAGGGGAAGTCGTTGGACGCTGAGTTCTGACGCCCCTTTCGGACCATTAATTTTAAAAATCTAAACAGAAAGGACTAACGATGGCAGTACCTAAAAGAAGAGTGAGCCATTCTCGCGCTGCAAAACGCAGAACTCACTATAAAATCTCTCTTGCACGTCCAGTTAAAGACAAAGACGGCACCTACAAATTGCCTCACTATGTCAACCCGACAACCGGTGAGTACAAATAATCGATGATTAAGATTGCTATTGACGCAATGGGAGGGGACTTCGGTCCCGAACCGATTGTCAGAGGGACCCTTGAAGCGCTCAAGGAAAAAAAATTTCAACCAATTCTCGTTGGTAAAAAAGATGAGATTTTATCTTTATTACCCAAGGGCTATAAAGATAAAATTTTAATTGTCGAAGCGGACGACGTTATCGACATGGGCGATGCGGCCACCGATGCGCTCAAGCGCAAAGAGAGTTCGATCTATAAAGCGATCGAACTGGTGCGCGAAGGGCAAGCCGATGGTGTCGTCAGTGCCGGCCACAGCGGCGCTACGATGAGCCTTGCCACCCTCCGTCTGGGACGCCTCAAAAACGTTCTGCGCCCTGCGCTCGTTACCCTCATGCCGACCAAAACCGGTCAGCGCAGCGTCATGCTCGATGTCGGCGCCAACGTAGACTGCAAAGCCGAACACCTGTTTCAGTTCGGCATCATGGGGTATTACTACGCTCAGGACATGCTGAAAATCGACCACCCTCGCGTGGGACTCCTGGCGAACGGGGAAGAGAGTTCCAAAGGGAACGAGGTGACCAAAGAGACATTCACGATGCTCAAAAATGAAAAAGGGTTTATCGGAAACGTGGAAGGAAACAACATCTTCGACGGTTCGTGCGATGTCATCGTCTGCGACGGCTTCATCGGAAACCTCGTCCTAAAAGCCTCCGAAGGGGTCGCCTCGACGATCAGCTATTTCATCAAAGAGTATATCCGTAAATCACCCGTCGCGATCACAGGTGCCCTGCTGATGCGCAAAGTCTTCAAGCTCCTCAAAAAAGAGATCGATTACGCCGAAATCGGCGGAGCTCCGCTGATCGGAATCAAAGGGTGCGCCATTGTCAGCCACGGGAAAAGCAATCCGAAGGCTATCAAAAATGCTATTTTCCAGGCGATCCGATACGTCAACACCGGCGTAAACGACCATATTGAAAACCGCCTGGAAGAGCTCAAAAGCTAAATTTCCTTCTCAAAGGACCATCATGTACGCAGCGTTTCGATCTATCGGAGCATATGTCCCCAACAAAATCCTGACCAATGCCGATTTGGAATCGATGGTGGATACCACTGATGAGTGGATCACCAAACGCACCGGGATCAAAGAGCGCCATATCGCTGCCGACAACGAATTCACGAGTGACATGGGGGTCAAAGCGGCGGAACTGGCGATAGCGCGTTCCGGCCTGGATAAAAGCGAGATCGACATGCTCGTGTGCGCCACCATTTCTCCCGATTATTTCTGCATGCCCTCGACGGCAACCATTATCGCTACGAAGCTCGGACTCGGAAAAATCACCGCATTCGATATCTCCGCGGCATGTACCGGCTTTGTCTATGCCCTGAGCATCGCCAAGGCATTTGTCGAATCGGGAATGAAAAAAAACGTCCTGATCGTCGGAGCCGAAAAACTGAGCGCCATTACCGATTACACCGACCGCGGCACTTGTATCCTCTTCGGTGACGGGGCCGGAGCCGCTGTTATCAGCGCGACCGACGACCAAAGCAAAGCGATCATCGACATCCACACCGGAGCAGACGGTGCCTACGCCGATCTGCTGATGACCCCCAATGCCGG
>JAFGUJ010000067.1 GCA_016938595.1 Campylobacterales bacterium
CCCCGCGCGGTTCAGCTGTGCTTTGAGCTCTTTGAGAGCGGTTTCGGATTCGATCTCCTGCAGCCCGACGATGTCGGCTCTCATCTCGCGCAGCACTCTGGCCGTATTGCGCAGTTTGATCCGCTGCATCGAGGCGTTCCATCCCCATGAGGTGTTGGGGATGTACTCCTCGTATTCGTTTCCGTCGTCGTTCAGATCGAAGAGATTTTCGACGTTATAGGTGGCGATTTTCACCTCGGTACCTCCCAATAGTGCAGTAAGAAAGAACATCAGTACAAGGAATCGTGCCATCATTCGATTCCGCTCAGGCGCAGAAGATGTTTCGTCTCGCACTCGCGTCCCATCATCTCGACGAAGAGCTCCTGCATGCTCTGGCTCCCCCCTTTGGCCAGGATGACTTCTTTGTAACGCTGCGCCAGATTGGAGCCGAAGATCCCCTCGTCCACGA
Organism: Campylobacterales bacterium; assembly: GCA_016938595.1. Lineage (GTDB taxonomy): Bacteria > Campylobacterota > Campylobacteria > Campylobacterales > Sulfurimonadaceae > Sulfuricurvum. The sequence goes on from JAFGUJ010000067.1 coordinate 449, forward strand.
TCGCGTAATAGGCGTCGGCGCTGAGGACTTCGGCCCATTTGTAGCTGTAATATCCCGCGCTGTAGCCGCCGCTGAAGATGTGGCTGAACCCGTTTTGGAATTTGTTGTAGGCGGGGGGCTTGATCAGCGCTGTCCGCTCCCGGATAGAATCGAGGAGGTCCTGAACCTCCTTTTTCTGATAGAGGCGGGAGTGTAGCTCGAAATCAAACAGGGCGAATTCGAGTTGGCGGAGCATGAACAGCGCACTCTGGAAGTTCTTGGCCCGGATGAGCTTTTCGATCATTTCGTCGCTGAGAATTTCACCGCTTTCGTGATGGCGGGCGAAGAGCTTGAGCACCTTGGGCTCGTAGGCGAAGTTCTCCAGAAACTGCGACGGAAACTCCACCGCGTCCCATTCCACCCCGCTCACTCCGCTCACCCCGCGCTCGCGGACGCGGCTCATCAGGTGGTGCAGCGTGTGCCCCATCTCGTGGAAGAGGGTGACGACGTCATCATGGCGCAGCAGCGAAGGTGAGGTGTCACTTGAGGGGGGGAAATTGCAGACGACGAAAGCGCTGGAGAGGTGGATACAGCCGCTGGGGTCTTCGCAGTGGCTCTGGAAATTGTGCATCCATGCGCCGCCCCGTTTCCCTTTGCGCGCTTCGAGATCGAAGTAAACCCGCGCAAAAAGGCGCTCGCCGTCGTAGATATCGTAGGCGTTTGCCTTCTCGTCCCACAGTTCGAGTTCCTGGCGGACAAAACGGATGCCGAAGAGGTTGTGCAAAAAAGTGAACATCCCCTCCGTCACGCTGTGCTGCTCGAAATAGGGGCGGTACTCCTCTTCGTCGATGTCGTACTGTGCTTTTTTGAGAATTTCGCCGTAAAAAGCGGTGTCATAGCTTTGCAGATCGACTCCTCCGGCGATCTCGCGCAGCTCACGGATCTCTTTTTCGGCCTGCGGGAGCGATGCGTCGATCAGTTCATTCAAAAATTTTCGTACCGCACCGGTGTCCGGTGCCATTTTGCTGGCCAGCGAATACTGCGCGTAGTTCTCGAATCCCAGCAATTTGGCGCTCTCCTGGCGCAGGGCGAGGAGCTCGTCGATGATGGCTTCGTTCTGGGGGGCACGGGTCGTGTAGGCACGGTAAAGCTCTTCACGCACCGCTCTGTTGGGACCGTAGGTCATGTAGGCGATGTAGGAGGGCATCTGGAGGGTAAAGCGGTATTTCGTGATCCCCTCTTCTTCGAAGCGGGCGTTTTCGAGGTCGCTTTCGGGGATCCCCTCGACATCGGCCGGATCGGTCAGAATTTTCTCATAGGCGTTCGTTGCATCGAGGAGGTTCTGGGAAAAGTCATTGGTAAGGGTGCTTTTGCGGAGGTTGATTTCGGCGAGGCGTGTTTTGGAAGCCTCGTCCAGATGGGCTCCGGCGAGCTCGAAATGGAGGATGTTCAGATCGAGGATACGGCGCTGCTCGGTGTTGAGAGAGCCGTACTCGGCCTCTTTGATCGCCTTGAACGCGTCGTAGAGCTCGAGATTCTGTCCCACCCAGGTCGAATACTCCGTCAGGATCGGGAGGGCATCCGCGTAGATTTTTTGGGTTTCTTCGGAGTTTTTGACGGCGTTCAGGTGGGAGAGGGGGGTAAAGAGCAGCTCCATCTCCTCTTCCATAAAATCAAACGGGCGGACGAAATTGGCGTACGTTTTGTGCGAAAGAGTGAGCAGCTCGCCGATAAGACGGCGGTTGTTCCCGATCAGGAGGTTCAGATCGTTGATGAAGGTTTCAAGATTGAGTTTAAAATCGGTAAAAGGGCTCATGGGTCATTATCTCCTAAAAAAGCATAATTGTAGTGCAGTGATTCAAAAATTATTCTATAATTTGACAATTTGTTATCAAGGTTATAAGATGCGTGCTTCAGCAAGGGCCAAATTCCAACAGCTCCTTCGGTATATTTTTGTGGGGGGGCTTTCCCTCTTTCCCCTGATTCTCGTTCTGGTTGTTGTCAATTTCATCAAAGACCTGGGGGTGAGTGCATTCTCGTCGCTGAACGAATATACCGATTCGTTCTGGGTGACGGTCGGCTTGATGGGCGCTGTCATCGTTATCTTTGCAGTGTTGGGATATTCGATAGAGAAATACGGCCGTTCGATGTTTGTCTCCATCATCGACAGCCTGTTTGAGCGGATCCCTGCGGTCCGATCGGTTTATTCGGTCTCCAAAAAACTCGCTACGATGCTCTCGGGAGGAGAAGACGGGGCCCGCAAAGAGGTGGTCCTCGTCGAGTACCCCAAGGAGAACGTTTGGGTTCCGGCCTATCTGCTGAACCGCCACGAAAATATCTGTGTCCTCTTCATCCCGACCTCTCCCAACCCGACCAGCGGCTACACCGTCATCGTGGATGAAAAACTCACCATCAAGACAACGCTGACCCTCCAGGAAGCGTCATCGTTTATCATCAGTATGGGGGCGGATTTTCCCAAAAGAGGGGAGATCTCCGAGAAAATCAACAGCCGCTGATCATTCGAATTCGTCGAATTTCGGCTCAAGGGCGGTGTAGCGGTCGATGAGGAGCTTTTGATAACGGGGGGCTTCGCGGTAGAGTTTTTCCAGCGCTTCGGTTCCGTGGCGAAACGTCAGGGATGAATCGATGATGATATAGGAGAGATACACGGTGTTCTCGTTGATCGAAAACTGCAGCCGCTGCAGCACATCGTTTTCATGCAGCAAAAAATCGTACAGCGGTTCAATGTTTTCCTGCGGGATGCGGCACAGGGCCGAATCGGCGATGACGATCCCGTTATCGTAGTAATTGATGTCAATCCGTATGGGGCCCTGCTCGTACCGCCAGCTCCGCTGGCTTCGGCGTGCCAGGGTGACATTGATCCCGAGCCCTTCGAGAATGGTTTCGATCAGCGCGACGACGCCGGAAGGTTTGTATCCTTCGCGTCTTCGCTTCGCGACGTCGAGCTTGGTACCGCATTTGGGACAGTAGTCGTTTTGGATCGTCTCTTCGGGAATCAGGTTTTTGCAGGAGGTGCAGCGGATGACCCCCTCTTCGCCCATCGCCAGAAACTGCTCCAGCGCTTCCGTGAGAACGTAGGAGGGGAGGGCGAACCCGAGATTGTTCGAATTCTGGATGATGAAAGTGTTGACCCCAATCACTTCGGTCTGCTCATTCAGCAGCGGCCCGCCGCTGTTTCCCGGGTTGATCGCCGCATCGAACTGGATGTATTCGACCTCTCCCTGCAGCCGAGAGGCCTTGGAAACGATCCCCTCCGTCGTGGAGTAGTTGAGCCCGTAAGGGTGGCCTATGGCGATGACGCTGTCGCCGTCATGGACTTGCGACGTTGAGAGCACCAAAGGATGATCGCACTCGATCGGCAGAGGGGAGCGGATGAACGCCAGATCGTAGGCCGGATCGTCGTAAACGACATTTCCGATAGCCTTTGGGAGCGTTTTGGTGCTGATGAGAACCTCTTTTAGGCCGCCGACGACATGGGAATTGGTGACAATCAACCCTTTGATCACAAAGCCGCTTCCGCTGCCGTAAGGGGTCATGATCTGAACGATGCTTTCGATGGTCTGTTCCACCATCTTTTGGGTAGAGAGGCTCATCTTCATACCTCCGAATAGTCGAGATTTTTGATCTGCAGATAATAGCTCTGGCTGAAATGATCCAAATCGGTGTAGTTCAGGGCGTCGGCAAAATTCCGAAGCCCTTTGTAGCGGCTAGTATAGGGTTCGACCGCTTCGGAGATCCGCTGCGCGATCAGATGCTTCTGGAAAGAGCGGCTCTGCGGATCGTACAGAGGCTTTTCCCCCTCCGCTGCGAAAAAATCGCTTTCGTAGATTTCGACGTGCAGATGCAGCAGTGAGCGCAAAGAGGGGTGTAGCCCGTAATTGTAGAGGATATAGAGGGAGATGTAGCGGTAGATGACGCTGATGACGTAGGTGGAACGGTTGTTTTTGTACCAGCGCACTTTGTTCAATGACTCGTCGATGAAGGAGGCAATCTCGTCGTGCATCGCCTGGTCATACGGCGAAAAGGTGTAGGCAGCCTCGTACAGCTGGGAAGCGAATTGTCCGATAGGCATCGTTTCGAGTTCGCGAAGGTAGTTTTCCAGCTCGGCATTTTTGTCTTCGGTCATTTTTTCGTCGTCGATAAAATAGCCGTTGATTTTTTCGTTGATTTTTTTGGCCATGTTTTTGTGCGGCATCAGCAGATAGTCGATCTGGAGCAGCAAGGCCAGGTAGCTGAAAGAGATCATACCGCTGTTGTCGTTGGAGAGCAGTCCGATGAGACTCTGTTTTGTCTGCCGGATCCATTTTTGCATCGTATCGTACAGGCGCTGCACTTTCTCGGAATCGAGCGCGATGAGGTGATCGTATTCGAGGAGAACCGATTCGCCGAATTCCGAGGCGATAAACTCTTTTTCGAAATCGGCGTTGAGGGAAATTTCACGAAGCGGGAAAAAAATCTTCTGGGGGGTAATCGTGGCGTTGTCGAGGCGGATCGTGAGTTTGATGACCCCGTCGGAGTCGCTGAAGCGGGCATAGGTAAGCTGGAAATTGCGCTCCAGAAACCGCCGTTTGATTGCGACGTGGAGGGCATCCGAAACCGCTATATCGGCATGGGCCTCGAGCGATTCATGGGTGATGGTCCCCTTCACCAGGGCGCTCCCCTGCATCAGCTGAAAGCGGATGATTTCTTTCTCCCGCTCGATGGAGAGGTGGGGGCGCGCATGGGTGCTTCCCTGATGGACCAGCGATGCCAAAAAAGATTCATACCCCAGCAGCCTGTCGCCCCGGATAAACGCCTCGGAAGCGTCGTCAAACAGCTCTTTTTCCCGCGGATTCGGCAGCGCATGGATTCCCCTCCCATAGCGCGGCACACGGATCACCGCCGGCGGGGTGAACCATGAGCGGATTGTCTCGAACACTTGCATCCCTCTTTTCCCTTCTCTGATGTATCCTTAGTGTAGTCAAAGCAACCTTAAAGCGACGATAAAGTATAATACGCGCAATTGAAAGAGGAGGTAGTATGGGCTATAAGCGTGTTTTGGTAAAGTTCTCGGGTGAGGCTTTGGCAGGTGAAAACGGTCATGGCATCGATACGAAAATCCTCAAGTTTATCGCTACCGAGATCAAAACGCTTGTCGATGCGGGGATTGAAGTGGGGATCGTCATCGGTGCGGGGAACATCATCCGCGGCGTGACGGCAGCGCAGGACGGAATCATCCGCCGCACCTCCGGAGACTACATGGGGATGCTCGGAACCGTCATCAACGCCATCGCGATGCAGGAAGCGTGTGAACACGAAGGGCTGCTCGTCCGGGTCCAAAGCGCTATCAAGATGGAGCAGATCGCCGAGGCGTTTATTGTCCGCAGAGCGACCCGCCACCTCGAACGCGGACGCGTCGTCATTTTCGCCGCGGGAACGGGAAATCCGTTTTTCACGACCGATACGGCGGCAACGCTGCGGGCGATCGAGATCGGTGCCGAAGTGATCATCAAAGCGACCAAAGTAGACGGCGTCTACACCAAAGACCCGAAAAAATTTGCCGATGCGGTCAAACTCCCGACGCTGGGATACGACGAAGCACTGCAAGACGACATCAAAGTGATGGACGACACCTCCATCGCACTGGCCAAAGAGAACAAGTTGCCGATCATCGTGTGTGATATGTTCACCCCGGGCAATCTGCTTGAAATCATTCAGGGCAACTTCGACCGTTGCTCCATCGTCAAATAATCCAACCTACCTTGAAGGAAACCGTATGAGACTTGAACAATTGACTGCAAAAGCACTGGAAACCGCGAACATCGATCGTTACCAACTGGCACTCGCTGTCGCGAAACGTTCCGAGGAGCTCCAAAACGGCGCTGTGACCAAACTCAACGTTGATCTGAAAAAAGCAAAAGCTGCCGATGTCGCTTTGATGGAGATCGCCGAAGGGCTTATCACCGTCAAAGGGTTTGTGGACAGAGACTGATTTTACGTTAAAGCACCATCATTGAACGCCATCGATATCGAGACCATCACCCGCATCAATGATGTTGAGGGGGCGGTAAAGCATCTTTACACCCTCATACACCCTACCGAGCGGGTGCAGGCTGCGCTTGATTATGCACGCGAAGCGCACCGAAACCAGTTTCGCAAAAGCGGTGAACCCTACATCATCCATCCTGTCCTTGTCGCCTCGATTGTCGCCTCCATCACGGGGGATGAAGCGATGGTCATCGCCGCCTTGCTGCACGATGTTATCGAAGATACCCACATCACGACCGAAGACGTTGTCCGCGATTACGGAGAGGATGTCGCCCATCTGGTCGAAGGGCTCACCAAAATCGATACGATTCGCGACGCGCAGCTGATCCCTTCCCATTCGGATGAAAAGCTTGTCGTTTCAGCCCTCTCTTTCCGGAAAATGCTCGTGGCGTCGATCGAAGATGTCCGCGTTCTCGTCGTCAAACTGTGCGACCGCCTCCATAACATGCTCACCCTTGGGGCCCTTTCCCCCGCCAAACAGCACCGTATCGCCGAAGAGACTCTTGTCGTCTACGCCCCGATCGCCCATCGTCTGGGGATCTCTTTTTTGAAAAACCTCCTCGAAGATTTGAGTTTTCAGTATCTTTTTGCCGAAGACAAACAGGCGATCGATATGTATCTGGAAGAGAACTACCGTTCGATCAACGCCCGGCTGAACACTTTTTGCGAAAAACTGACCAAAATGATGCTTGAAAACGGGTTCAATGAGGATGATTTCGAGATCCTCGGCCGTGTCAAACACCACTATTCGATCTATCTGAAAATGCAGCGCAAGGGGATCAGCATCGACGAAATCCTCGACCTCCTTGCGGTACGGATCCTCGTCAAAAAGCCGCTGGACTGCTACCGGGTTTTCGGAATGGTCCATTTGAACTTTCAGCCGCTCAGCTCGCGGTTCAAAGATTACATTGCCATCCCCAAAGAGAACGGATACCAGACGATCCACACCACCGTTTTCCACGAAAGCGCCATTTTCGAAGTGCAGATCCGTACCTACGAGATGCACGCGACGGCGGAGCTGGGTGTCGCGGCCCACTGGAAATACAAAAGCGGCGGCAACAACCCCATCAGTCTCGACTGGCTCCATAACCTGCAGTACCAGAACGAATCGGTCGAAGCGTTTTACGAGCTGATCAAAAACGACCTTTTCAGCGAGGACATCAGCGTCTTTTCGCCGAAAGGGAAACCCTTTACCCTGCCGCGAGGGGCCGTGGCCCTCGATTTTGCCTACGCGATCCATACCGAAATCGGCGACAGTGCCGAGGGGTGTCTGATCAACAAGGAAAAAGCGAGCCTTCTGACCGAGCTGCACAACGGCGATATCGTCAAAATCACGACGGCACCGAAAAAAATCCTTCGGTGCAGCTGGATCGACGCGGTGCAAACCTCCCGGGCCAAAGCGAGCATGCGGGCCAACTGCAATCAGCGGATCCGTGCCATCGATTCGGAGAGCGGGCTGAACATCATCACGACGATTTTCGGTTTCAGTCGCGAACGCTCCGAAGAACTTTTCCGGCAGACCCATCTGGATGATCAGCGCCACCGCATCCCCCGTGAGCTAGATCTTCTCAAAGAGATCATCAACCGTTTTTCAGGAGAGGTCGGGGGGACAAGCCGGATCAGTTTCTGGAGCCGAAACCGGGTCAAACCAAAACTCTACGAGTTCGCCGCGCTGGAGGTATATGCCAACCGCAGTGTCGGGGATGCCGTGTTCGATTACTGCTGCCACCCCAAAACAGGGGATGAAATCGTCGCCTTTTTGCAAGACGGCAAGGCGCATGTCCATCACAAAATGTGCAAACACGCCGCAGTGATGATGGAGCGGAATGAGCCGATGGTATTTGTGCGGTGGAAACAGCAGCACTACTTCCGCTACCACCTGATCATCAGCATGCAGAGTGCACAGGGCTCGCTCGCCGACCTTCTGACCTACATGGCCAAAATGGGGGCGGATATCAACTCGATAGAACTGGGCAAAGAGAAAAGCGAACACACGCAGTATTGCGAAATGGAGTTTCAAACCCTGGAGGCCGACATCAACCGCCTCCGCTCCAAGCTCGAGAAAAAAGGGAAAATCATACAATTTTTTCGGACGGACGACGCGTACCGAAGTCAAGGATAGAACATGATCAACGAAGCATTACGAGAAATCAGACGGGGGAGCGCCGAAATCATCGACGAAGCGCGCATTGAGACGCTGCTGAAAAACTATGTCGAAAAAGGGGAAACCTATACCGTCAAGGCGGGGTTTGACCCGACCGCCCCCGATTTGCATCTGGGACATACGGTTCTGCTCCAAAAACTGGCGATTTTTCAGAAATATGGAGCCCACATCCAGTTTTTGATCGGTGACTTTACCGCGCAGATCGGAGACCCTACGGGAAAGAGCGAAACGCGCAAAAAACTCCTCCCAGCGCAGGTACAGGAGAATGCCCAGAGTTATAAAGACCAGGTATTCAAGATCCTCGATCCACAGAAAACGACGGTCGTTTTTAACGCCGAGTGGCTTAATGCGCTTGGCGCGGCGGGGATGCTGGAGCTCACCACGACGTTCAACGTCGCCCGAATGCTAGAGCGCGACGATTTCGACAAGCGGCACAAAGCGGGAATTTCGATCTCGATCAGCGAGTTTTTGTACCCGCTCCTGCAGGGGTACGACAGCGTCCATCTCAAAAGCGATGTCGAAATCGGGGGGACCGATCAGAAATTCAACCTCCTGATGGGACGCCATTTGCAGCGGGTGTACGAAACCGGAAAAGAGCAGGCGGTGCTGATGATGCCGATCCTCGAAGGGTTGGACGGGGTACAGAAAATGTCCAAATCTCTCGGCAACTACATCGCCGTCGCCGACGCTCCGAACGATATGTTCGGAAAAGTCCTCAGCATCAGCGATACCCTTATGTGGCGTTATTACGAACTTTTGAGTTCGAAAACGCTGGGCGAGATCGAGGAGCTTAAAAACGGCGTGGAAAACGGAACCCTCCATCCTAAAAAAGTAAAAGAAGCGCTGGCGCTGGAGATCACGGAGCGTTTCCATTCGAAAGAGGCTGCCGTTGCGGCTCAGGAAGAGTTTGAGAGGGTCCATGCCCAGAGCGAAATCCCCAGCGAAATGGACGAGTATACGCTCGAAGGGCCGATCTGGATTGCCAAAGCACTTGTCGACTGTGCCTTGAGCCCTTCTACTTCCCAATCACGTCGGGAGATTAAGCAAGGCTCTGTTAAAATCGATCAACAGAAACTAAGCGATGAACAGTTGCAACTCGAAGCCGGTGAATACGTGCTTCAGGTTGGAAAACGTAAATTTGCACGATTAAAGGTTACCCAATGAGTTTTCAACCACTTCACATCGGCAAACATACCATCAAAACCCCGATTGTACAGGGCGGTATGGGTGTCGGCATCAGTTGGGATAAATTGGCAGGAAGCGTCTCCAAAGAAGGGGGACTGGGGGTCATCAGTGCGGTAGGGACCGGTTATTACGATAACAAAGCTCATGCCGACAAACTGGTAGCAGGGCGCCCTTTGGATGTCGAGAACTTCTATTCGAAGAAAGGGCTCACCGCGATCGTTGAGAACGCCCGCAAAATCTGCGGAGACGCTCCGCTGGCATGTAACGTTCTCTACGCGATCAATGATTACGGACGGGTTGTTCAGGACGCGTGCGAAGCGGGTATCGACATCATCATCACGGGAGCCGGTCTTCCGACCAACATGCCCGAGTTTACGGCCGATTATCCCGATGTGGCGCTTGTTCCAATCGTCTCTTCTCCCAAAGCCCTCTCCATTATCTGCAAGCGCTGGCAGAAGCGCTACAACCGTCTTCCCGACGCGGTGATCCTCGAGGGGCCTTTGAGCGGCGGCCATCAGGGCTTTACGTACGAGCAGTGCTTCATGGATGAATATCAGCTTGAAAACCTGGTCCGTCCCGTCGTTGAAGAGGCCGCGCTGTGGGGAAATATCCCCGTCATTGCCGCCGGCGGGATCTGGGACAAAAACGACATCGATGCGATGATGGCGCTGGGAGCCAAAGGGGTACAGATGGGGACCCGTTTTATTGGAACCTACGAGTGTGATGCCCATGAAAACTTCAAGCAGGTACTGCTGAACGCCAAAGAAGAAGATATCACCCTGATGAAATCTCCGGTCGGGTATCCGGCCCGAGGGGTACGGACGAACCTGCGCGATCTGATCGATACCCGCACCGGCCCTTCCATCAAATGTATCTCGAACTGTGTCGCCCCCTGCAACCGGGGCGTAGAGGCCAAAGAGGTCGGATTCTGCATCGCCGACCGTCTGAGCGACGCGTATTTCGGCGACATGGAACTGGGGCTCTATTTTTCCGGCAGCAACGGATACCGGATCGACAAAATCATCTCTGTCAAAGAGTTGATGGAAAAACTGACACACGGGGAGTGAACCTCTTGGTGGTGATCCGTTTTTTTCTTCTGATCTTTCTTCTTTTGTCGCCGCTCAGGGCGGCAGACGATACCGCACGTCTCGCATCCGCCAAAAAGGCATTGGAAAGCAGTGACGAAATCGAACAGTTTCGCGGCTACAATGAGTTCAAAACGATCTATCTTCGCGCGATGCTCGACAAGAATACCGCCGCGGCACGTGAAGCGCTGGACGGGATTATCCGGGGGGGAAAGCAGCTGGGTGTAGACGTCTCGAAATACGAAGGCGATCTGGCAAGGCTGGA
>JAFGUJ010000068.1 GCA_016938595.1 Campylobacterales bacterium
GCGGGAGGTTTTCCCCTTTTTTAAAATTACGCTACAATCTTCCAAAACACACGAACGGATACCTGATATGTCGACAACCCTGATACTAACCCTTGTGGGACTTTTGTTTTTATTGATTGCTTTGGTCTTTGTGTACGTCTGGATAGGGCGGACGCGCCAGCCTTCCCCGGAGTCGCTCGAGACGGTCGAGACATTCGAGTCGCTCAGAGGGATCATCAACAACCGCAGTTCGACCAACACGCAGCTCCACCGTGCCGTGACGATGATGCTTGAGCGTTTCGGCCGGATCGATCCGCATCATGCGGGGGCGTACCAGCACATGTTGGAGACGTTGTGCGTCCATCCCCATACCGATTCGAAGCTGATTTTGAAGTTTGAAAAGGCTCTGCGCGAAACGAATCCGGCTTTTACCCATGAGATAGAGCAGGCACTGGCCATCGGCCTTGCGGCCAGGGACCAGCGCGTTACAGTTTGATTTCTACTTTTGACGATGCCCGGAGCGATTCGGTCGTTTTGTCCATGTGCGCTTTGAATTTTTCCAGTTTCAAAAAATTGACGATTTCATTTTTAACTTTGTCGTAGGGGAGTTTTTTATCCCCCTGTTTCATCTTGTCGCCGTTCGCATCGTAAAACGCTTTGGCCTCTTTGTCGGTGACGGAGATTTTTCCCATCTGCTGTTTCATCCACATGTCGACGGCCAGGTCGTCTTTGAGGGCGGCGTACTGCGCTTTGAATGCTGCGGTGTTCTGGATGCCGCTTTTGGCCACCTGGTTTTTGATCAGCGTCTGGTTGACGAGCTGATCGACGACCTGGCGTTTCATTTTCGGATCGAGTTTGTTGAAACTCATTCCCGGGAGCGCTTTGGCCATAAAGGCGTTGGCATCAGTTGTCGTGATCGCTTTGCCGTTGACGGTGGCAAGGGTAGCGGGGGCAGCAACGGCCAGCGATGAGCCAAGAACGAGTGAAGCGAGTGCAAGAGAAAGTTTCATAAAGTTCCTTTGGGAATTAAAATTGCCTGTATTATAGTGGGTGTTTGATACGAAAATGTTAATGGAGGAAAAAAATCGGAGGTTGGTGGACCCTAGC
>JAFGUJ010000069.1 GCA_016938595.1 Campylobacterales bacterium
GAATCCTTCTACACCCTTTTTCAGATCATGACGCTCGAATCGTGGTCGATGGGAATCGTGCGCCCCATCATGGAAACCCATCCGAAGGCTTGGATCTTTTTCGTCCCGTTTATCTTTGTGGTGACGTTCGTCATGATCAACCTGATCGTCGCGGTAGTCGTCGATGCGATGAACGCTCTGAACATCAAAGAGGAAGAGCATATCATCGAGGAGGTAAAATCAGCGGATACCCATACCCTCCAGGAACTCGAAAAACTCCGCGCCGAGATCCGGGAACTCAAATCGATTTTACTGGCACAGGCGAAAAACTGATCTGATTATTTATAACGGTCAATGAAAGTGGCGGTGGTGATGGTGCGCCCTGCAGGACTCGAACCTGCATCTAGGCCTTAGGAGGGCCTTGCTCTATCCTGTTGAGCTAAGAACGCATGGGGAATTCAGAGAGGAGGGGGGCGGTTATTTGAACCACCCTTTGACTTTTTCGAAGGCCGATTCGAAGAGGCTCTCGTGCGGTTTGGACTCGATGCCGAAGCTCTCCTGGAGTTTCTGGAGGAGCTCCTCCTGCTCGCCGTTCAGGCGGCCGGGGTAGGTGAGGCGCACCTGTGCGATGAGATCCCCCTTGCCGCGGCCGTGGACGTCGGGGATCCCCTCGCCGCGGAAGCGGTACTGCTGGGTGTCCTTGGTCCCCGTTTCGAGTTCGAGTGTCAGCTCGCCCGTGAGGGAAGGGATCGTGATGTCTTCGCCCAGAACGGCCTGGGTGAAGAATACGGGGACCTCGAGGTAGACGTCGTTGCCGTTGCGGATGAAATGGCTGTCCTCCTCGACGTCGAACGTGACGTACAGATCACCTCTGACGCCGCTTTTGCCCGTGTTACCGCGGCCCGATACCCGCAGGCGGTTGCCGGTATCGATCCCGGCGGGGACTTTTACCGTGACGCTTTCTTTTGTTTCGGTATAGCTTTTCCCCTTGCAGTCGGGGCATTTTTCGCCCGGCATCGTCCCCTCGCCGTGACATGCAGGGCACGTCTGGGAGAAGGTCATGAACCCCTGGCGCATGTAGACCTGCCCCTTGCCGCCGCACTGGCTGCAAGCGGTTACCTTGGCGTCTTTGGCGCCGGTCCCCTTGCAGCTCTTGCACGAGGTTTTGGTCGTGAAGGTGATCTCTTTTTCGCAGCCGAAGACTGCCTCTTTGAAACTGATCCGCATGTCGACGCCCATGTCGAGGGGGAATTTGTCGGCTGCGGCCCGAGACTGGCGGCGTCCGCCTCCGCCGAAGCCGTTGAACATTTCTTCGAAGATGCTTCCCAGATCGTCGAATCCGCCCCGGTTTCCGCGGCTGCCCATGCCACCCTGCAGCCCCTCTTTGCCATAGCGGTCGTAGATCGAACGCTGCTGTTCGTCGCTGAGGACCTGGTAGGCTTCGTTGCAGAGTTTGAACTTGCTTTCCGCTTCGGGATCGTCGGGGTTCCGGTCCGGATGGTAGAGTTTGGCCATTTTTCGGTAGGCTTTTTTGATTTCATCGCCGTTGGCGCTGCGGCTCACCTCTAAAATCTCATAATAACTCAATTCTTCCACGCAGTAGCTCCGTAATGATCATAATATTTTTGCGAATTATACCATTGTCAGGCTGTGTGTTAGTTAAATTGAGTCATATAGACTAAACTATTTTTGGAACAACCTTGGGTACAATACGGACATGAAAAAATCCATCGACAAATTCAACCGCCTCGTCGACGCGCTCCAGAGCCTTCCGACGATCGGGCAGAAATCGGCGACCCGTCTGGCATACCACATGGTAATGAACGACAGTTTCGGGGCCCTCAAACTGGCCCATGCGATCGAAAGCGCCATCACCAGTCTGAAAAAATGCCGCTCCTGCGGGGGGATCAGCGAAGACGAGCTGTGCCCGATCTGCAGCGACGAGCACCGCAACCACGAGATTCTCTGCATTGTCGAAAATGCCAAGGATATTTTGACCTTCGAGGAGAACGGCCTGTTCGACGGGCGCTATTTCGTCCTGGAGGCGCTGGACGAGCTGGATGTTTCCCATCTTCGCAGCATCGTGGGCAGCGGGATAAAAGAGGTGATTTTTGCATTGACCCCCTCGATTGCAAACCAGGGGGTGATCCTCTACATCGAGGACAAACTCGCCGACTGCAGCGTCCGTTTCACCCGGATCGCGCAGGGTGTCCCTACGGGGGTGAGTCTGGAGAACGTCGATATCCTCTCGCTCACGCGGGCGCTCGAGGACCGCGTCAGCATTTGATCGCCGGCTTTACGCAATTTGTTTTGAAAAAGGGTGTACGGGGGAGCTATTTCTCCCGCATCCGAAAAGTGCGTAACATCATTGCATTAGTGTAAAAAGGCGGTTTTGAACCGTTCGGCGGAGAGGTCGGTGATCCCGATCTCGCGGAAAAACTCGAGGATCGGCAGTTCCCTTTCGTGGTCCGAGGCAAAATCGGGGTCGAAACACGCGATCGTCGCCATCAGAATATCCTCCATCAGAGCTGTCGCTTCGCCTCCCGTGTACGCGTAATAATCCTCCATTGCTTCGGTCGGGTCCATCCGGATCTGGCGGATCGCCTCGCGCAGGGCCGTCTGAAAGGCATCGCACAGGCCCGTGTTTTCCCGGTAGAAGGTTTTGTTGACGAACAGATCGAGGGCGCTGAAATTGGCGAATCCGGCGTTTTCGGCGTCGAGGTAAAAAACCTCCATCCCCTCGTGCTGCGCCTCGATCCCCTCGAAGTTGTAGAAATAGAGCCAGGCAGCGTCGGCCCCCTCTTTAAGGTATTTGAGGTGTTCGAAGCCGTTGGGGGCGAAGGCGACCTGATCGCGCGATACGGAGATCCCCTCCCGTGCATAGAAACGGCGGATAATTTCAAAACCGATCGTGTCGGTTGTGGGGTTCGATACGGGGGTCGTGACGGTGATGTTCCCGCCGTTTTTGAGTTTGTCGTGCGAGGAGGCTTTGAGAAGCACTCCCCCCTGTGTGACGAAATAACTCCCCAGCGAGAGGAAACGCTCGTCGAACTGCTCGATGAGGTGGAGTGGCTCGTTCGTCGCGAATTCGATGTTGCCCGACAATACCTCGGACAGGCCGTCATAGTGTTCGTCGGGTTCGATGAGCTCGAATTCGATGCCGTATTTTTCGAAGATCCCCCGGCGCTGGGCGACGATGAAGGGGAGGTGGTCGGGGTTCAGGAACCATTCGATGGCAAGTCTGAGTTTCATACGTTCATTCCTTGTGTGAGTTGTCTGACGTTGCGCGCGATGTCGCCGCTCCAGATGGCGCTGACGACACTGATCATGTCGGGCCGGCGGGCGGCGATCTCGTGGATGTTGGTGACGTTGATCCCCCCGATCGCGCAGACAGGGATCACGAGGGCTGTTTTGGCTTTTTCGAGGACGCTCATGGAGACGATCCCCGAGGCGGGTTTGGTGGGGGAGGGGAAGAACGAGCCGAAGGCGACGTAATCGGCCCCCTCATCCTGAGCTTCGAGCGCTTTGCGTACGCTTCCGTAGCAAGAGACGCCGATGAGCCCCTCGGGGAAGATACGGCGTGCCAGGGAGAGTTCCATGTCGTTTTTGCCGATGTGGAGGCCGTCGGCACCGATTTTCTGCGCCAGAAAAGGGCGGTCGTCGATGACGAAAAGAGCTCCGTGGCTCCAGCACAAAGACTGAAGCTCGGAACACAGGGTTTCAACCGCATCGTCCGGGTCGGTTTTGTTGCGGTACTGGAGCATTTTCACCCCTGCACGGAGGGCCGTTTCGGCCTGCTTCAGGATAGTTGCACGGGGAGTAAGGATTTCGTCGGTGATCGCGTAGAGTCCCTGCATCTGACACTCCTCTTTTTTACCGACATTGTAAAAAAAGTTTCGGGCGGTTCGTAGGGCGATTATGGCGTTTGATGCCTGCGAGGGACGGGGCTGCTTTTAGCGGACTGTTTTCAGCCCTTCGCTTTCCCACGCAAGAATGCCTCCTTGGACGTTTACAGGGACAAAGCCGTTTTCGGCGAGGATCCGCGAGGCCGAGACGCTTCGGCTGCCGCTGCGGCAGTAGACGATGATTCTTTTGTCCTTCACGTTGGCGAGGACGGAGAGGTTTTCGCTCAGAACCTGCACGGGGATCAGCGTCGCTCCTTCGATGTGCCCCTCGGCAAACTCTTCGGGGGTGCGGACATCGAGGAGGGTGACGTTGCCATCACGCTGAAGCAGCTCGTGGGCCTGTTTTGCCGAGACCGATTCGAACGGGGCGAGGATCCATCCCTTCGCGTAGACAAAATAGAGGGCGACGGCGGCCAGGGCCGTCCAGTAGAGGAGGTTGGTGAGCTGTTTTTTCGTCATGCGCGGTTTCCGTTTTTACGGAATTTTAGCGGTATTTGGATTGGTTTGCCCTTTGAGATTTTGTGTAGGTTCAACAAAAAATATTGCCGTATCAGTGTGTCAAAAAATAGCGCTCCGTTGCTCTGTGGCGAAAGGCAAACATGGTGTCCATGTCCTTTTTAAGAAACGGAAAAACAAGATTCCCGAACCACCCGAACGGCAAAACGATGGAGAGGGTTTCCTCCATCAGGGTCTCTCCGTTTGGCTGAGGGAGAAAACGGCGTTCATGCCGGAATTGACGGAACGGACCCGAGAGCATCACGTCGGTCACGGTGTGAGGGCAGTCAAGTTCGGCAATCTCCATTTCCCAGCGCGTTTTGAACCCGAAACGCCTGATATCCAGCACGATCCGGCTTTGCTCTTTTACAGGAATGTCCGCACGGACGATGTTGACGCCAATCCAGGGCGGGGTGATCAGGGGAAGGTTGCGGGTGTCGGTATGAAACGCACAGACCCGATCGGCTGAGGCGTTCAGGAGGCATGAATAGTGGAGGGCATGGACCTTCATGCCCTTATCACGGTTTTGGATTGGATTGTATTCTTTCCCGAACGGAATCAGACGGTACGTCCCGAACGATATCGACGCGACCCACGATAGGATCCGGTACAACAGATTTTTGGGAGCCGCATAGAGGATGATCCGGAATTCTTTGAGGGTATGATGGCGCATCTGGTATTTCCAATAGCCAAAAAGGCTGAGGGCGTTTTTCGGATGGAGCAGAAAAGCCGCTTTGGGGTAGGCTGCGATGCGGATTGCCTCTTCGATGCGGTTGGTGACCAAAATCTCGTCGCAGAAGCGTGCTAATGCAATCGCCTCATCGGGGGTACTTCGCAAGGGCTTCAGGCGGTGCTGATCGTAGAGATAATACATGGCATCCCCTTTTAAATGGAGCGGATCAGATATTCTGAATCAGCATGATAAAACAATACCTGAGCCATTCGTAGGTCGATTATGGCGATTGGGCAGAGTGATACTACGGATCGACAAAAAGAGGGTATCGGTATTTGAAAATTCGTCCTATAATAATTGTCAAAACATCCGGAGGTATACCATGCTTAAAGAACTGCTTTATACAGGAATGGGAGGGGCGCTGCTCCTCAAGGAAAAAGTGGAAGAGGAACTCAAGAAACTCGAAGAGAAGGGGAAAATCAGCACCACCGATACGAAAAGTTTTTTGGAGAGCCTCAAAACCAAAGGGGAAGAGGAAGAAAAACGGCTCAAAGAGGAGATCAAATCGGCCATCCGCGAGGTGATCGAAGAGCTCGGAGTCGCGACGAAACAGGATATCGAAGCGCTGAAAAAGTGATGGGAGCCTATTCGCCGCTGCGCGTCTGGCGGGTTTTCCGCCTCCTGCTCAGCATTTACCTGCTGATCAAAAAACGCCCCCGTTTTTTGGGGTTTGGACCCCTCGAACCCGACGCGCTTGCACAGAGCGTGATCGTGCTGGGGACCAGTTTTATCAAGCTCGTTCAGGTGCTCGCGACCCGCAACGATTTTTTCGATGAGCGGTATCTGGAGGTGCTCCGTTCCATCCACGACGATCTCCCCCCTATGGGGGAGGCGGAATACCGCCGGGTGCTCGGACGCGCGTTTGCCGAGTGGCCGTTCGAGACGTTCGGGGAGACACCGATCGCCTCGGCGTCCATCGGGCAGGTGCACGAAGC
>JAFGUJ010000070.1 GCA_016938595.1 Campylobacterales bacterium
AGGACGAGAATCTCCGGATTTCCGTAGAGGGCGCGGGCGATGGCGATGCGCTGGCGCTGGCCGCCGCTGAGTTTGATTCCTCCCTCTCCGACACGGGTGTCGATTCCCTCGTGGCGGGTTTCGAGGAAGTCAAGGATATTGGCCTGCCGCAGCGCTGTTTTGATGCGTGCGGGATCGATCTGGGCGCCGAACGCGACGTTGTCGGCAACGGTGCCGTCGAAGAGGTAGATGCTCTGGGGGATGTAGCCGATTTTGCTTCTCCACGCCTTGATATTGCGTTCATTCAGGGTGATACCGTCGACGGCGATTGTTCCGCTTTTGGGACGGTAAAGGCCGATGATGAGGTCGACGAGGGTCGATTTTCCGCTGCCGCTCTCGCCGACAAAGGCGACCTTGTCTCCTCTGCGGATCGTAAGTGACAGATCGTCCAGAACAGGTTTCCCTTCGTCGTATTCGAACGAGAGATGCTCGAGGGTGATGGCATGGTCGAAAGTGACCGTCTCCTCTGCGAGATCTTCGGTATCGTACATCAGGTCATTGTGAATGATGTCGAGGGAATTCTTATAGAAGAGAATCTGATTGTAGCCGCTCAGGATCCTGTTGGCTGAGGGCATCAGGCGGTAGAGCCCCAGGATGAACATCGAGATGAGTGGCAGCGCTCCGGAGATGTCGCTTTGGTATTTCCAGACGAGATAGATTACCATGAAGATGACGACGCCGAATCCAAGCGCCTCAAGGAAGAGGCGGGGAAAATGGCCGAGGGTTTCGTTGCGGATGTTGGCCCGGGCGAAACCGGAACTGGCATCGCTGAACTGTTCCAGCAGTTTTTCGGTGCGGGAGGTGAGTTTCATCAGTTTGAAATTGCCCAGACTGCTGTGGATGATTTCATAAAAACGTCTCTGGTGCTGTTCCCGGCTGACTCCCGCTTTTTTGATTGCGCGCGAGACCGTCATCATCAAGAACAGGGCGTTGACAAAGAGGATTATGCTGATCAGGAGGGTGATTTTCCAGTTGATGTAGAGCATAGCGGCATAGATGAAGAGGACGACGAAGATTTCACTCAGCATCAGTAGCAGTCCGGAGATCAGATTTGTCATGTTTTGCGCTTCATTGTTGATCGTTTTGCTGAGTTCCGCACTGTTTTTGCTGACGAAATCGCGGTAGCTCATCCCCAGGTAGTTTTCAAACAGACGGTAGGCAATGAGGTGGTAGCGCCCTTTGGAAAACTTGGCGAGGAGGTAGAAATATCCCAGGTTGAACAAGGAACGCGAGAGATAAAACAGTAGTAAAGCAATGCCGCAGGCGATGACGAAGTCGATCTCGGAGGTAAAGCCGAAAAAATGGTACACCGATGCGATGTAAGGATTGGAATGGATCGTCGAAAAATCTCCGGCAACGGATATGAAGGGAAGTATCGCCCCGACTCCGACCATTTCGATCAGGGAGACGGCGATGGAGATAATCACCAGTGCAAACAGGAATTTTTTGTCGTGCCGGGTGAGGACGGAAAAAAGCTTGGAGAAAAAATGGGTCATAGTGGATTTTCCTTGCCGGTATTGATGCTCTTGTACAGCGCTTTCGAAAAATTGCGGGTCAGATGGGTGATGTTCATGAAAATTGCCGTCATCTGTTTGGAGATTTTATAATGGGTGATCATGTCGTTCAAAATTTCAATGCTGTTGGTGTGGCTGGTGTCGAGTTTGGTAAAAAGCTGTTCGAGTGCTTCTTTGGCATCACTGTCTCCCTCGAGCCAGTCGTTGTAGTTCATGCACAGCGCCAGGATCTGATAACGCAGCTCGTGGTAGAACGCCGTCATCTCCAGTGTGTCCGATTCGCTCAGCATTGTGATGTCGCCCAGGAGATCTTTGATGCATTTGGATGCCACGATGAGCTGGGTGGCCATCAAGAGGGTCTGGTCGAATTCGCGGCGCACATCGGCAAGCTGGATGCGGTGCGACAGGGAGGTGGCGTAATCGAGAATTTCTCCCTGAAGAATCTGCAGTTTCTGATACTCCGCCAGAAGTGAGAGTTCGAGAGGGTCTTTGTAGGTATCCAGGATTTTTGAGATTGAGCCGTGATGCTTGAGCCCCTCCTCAGGGGGGACATTGATCGCTTTTACCGCGAATGCGCACACTTCGTGCCCCAGATTGAGGACCTCTTTGCGCAAGGCTTCCTGGGCGAGGGCGGGGATCGTAAAGGGGACATTGTGGATATAGAGAGTAGGGGAGGGCTTGACCACGATAAACCGGTTCAGCAGCCAGCGCGAGAGGAGAGTGATGAGCGGGAACCATATCGCGACACCGATGACATTGAAGAGGGTGTGAAACAGTGCCAGCGCCTCGACGTTTTGATCCAGTCCGATGTTAGTCACTCCCCAGGTCATCGGGTAGAGGAGGGCCAAAGCCACCAGGGCCGTCGAGACATTGAAAAGCAGGTGTGCCAGCGCCGCCCTTTTTTTGTCGCTCGATCCCCCTATCGCCCCCAGAATCGCCGTGAGGGTTGTCCCCACATTGGCACCGATGACAAATGCGGCGGCATGTTCAAACCCCACAATGCCGGCGAAGATGGCACTTTGGGCGATCGCGACCGATGCGGCGCTGCTTTGGATGATGGCGGTCAAAACCAATCCGGCGGCGAGAAACACAAGGATGTTCTGCCCCTGAAAGGAAGCGATGTCGACCGTAGCGGAGATGTCCGCAAAACTCTCTTTGAGCCCCTCTATCCCTAAAAAAATGAGTCCGAATCCCGTGATTCCGCCGAAGACATGCCGAACTTTTCCTTCGCCGAACAGCACGCTCCCGATCCCTCCGAACCCTACCATGGCCAGGGCGATGAGTCTGAGATCGAATTTGAATCCGATCAGGGCGATGATCCATCCGGTCGTGGTACTGCCGATATTGGAACCGAAAATGACGCCGATCGAGCTTTGAAGATTCATCAGGCCGGCTCCGACGAGCGAGAGGGCCATAAGACTGATGACGGAGGAGCTTTGCAGCGCGGTAGTGGCGGCAATACCGGTCAGGAGCGCTTTGGCATGGGTATCGGTGGAGATTTTGACCCACCGTTTGAACGATGCTCCCGCCGCTTTTTTGAGAGAGTCTTCGAGATAGAGCATCCCGAACATGAAAAGCCCCAGGGAGGCGAAAGCTTCGATCAAAACGGCAGACATCAGCGCAGAACACCCCTCTTTTTTGTTGGTTATGATAGCGTATAATTGCGGAAAAAGGGTCTTCGGTGTGCGGTGTATTCGGTATTGTCGGTCATTATTCTCCCCAAAAAGCGCGTGATGCTTTAAAGAAACTCTCCCACCGCGGGCGCGATTTCTGCGGGATTGTCGAACGCGAACGGCTGTTTCTGGCCCATCAGCGTCTTTCCATCACCGATGTGCACCCTCGCTCCCATCAGCCGATGGAGCGCGCAGGAATTCTGGTCAGCTTCAACGGGGAGATCTACAACCATGCCGAACTTCGGAAACGGCTGGCCGTTTCCGAATGGGAGAGCGACAGCGACACCGAAGTGCTTCTCCGGGCCTATGAGGCGTGGGGGATCGGATGCCTCGAATATCTGGAAGGAATGTTCGCCTTTGCCCTCATCGACGGGGAAAAACTCTATCTCGCGAGAGACCGTTTCGGCAAGAAACCTCTTTTCTACCATCAATCGCAGGAACATTTTGCGTTTGCCTCGGAGATCAAGGCGCTCCGGCCGTTTCTGGGATCGGTGCGGATGAACGAGGACGCCCTGGCCTCCTACCTCTCTTTTCTGGCCCCGACACCCCCGCATACGTTTTTTCAGGGGATTGAGAAGCTGGAGGGGGGGGAATGGCTGTGTTACGAGAAGGGGCGGATCACCAAACGCCGTTATTACAATCTGCTGGCGGTGCCCTCTTCGGCAATCACCGATTCCGCGCAGGCCGGTGAGAGGATCGAGGAGGCGCTGCACCGCTCCCTGCGTCTGCGCCTTCCCTCCGAAGTCCCTGCCGCGGCATTGCTGTCGGGGGGGATCGACAGCGCGATGATCTGCGCGATCGCGGCATCTCAGGGGACGAAGCTTCCTGTTTTTACCCTCGGATACGACGAGTACGGTGCCTATGACGAGCGGAAAAACGCCCGAGCGACAGCCCGGCATCTCGGGTTGGAGCACACAGAGGTCGTCATTTCCCGGCACGATTTTGATGACCACCTCGACGAACTTCTGGACCATATGGACGAGCCGCTGAATGATCCGGCGGCACTCCCGTTGTATCTGCTGATGAAACAGATCGCTTCCGAGGGGTACAAGGTGGTTTTGAGCGGAGAGGGGTCCGATGAGCTTTTTTTGGGATACCGGCAGTATTTTGAGTACCTCGACATCGAAAATGCCGCCTCCCTCCACCACAAAAACTGGCTCAAAAAATATTTTCATTCCCATTTTTCGATGAACCGGGAGTGGGAGTGGTACAAGCGGATTTTCGATGACACACTGCTTTTTCGCACCTCGGGGGAAAAGTTCACCGACCTGCAGCAAAACCTCCTGCTGCGGCGCAATGTACGGGATAACGAATCGCTCCGATTTTTGGCCCCCTACTGCGAGATCTTCGAGCAAAGTGCCCACACCCATCCCGCGCAGTGGTACAGTTATATCGACCTGAAGCTGTTCGTTGGGGAACATTTCCTTGCCAAGCTCGACCGGGTCTCGATGGCTCACACGATCGAGGCGCGCACCCCGTTTCTGGATCACACGTTAGCGGAAACGGCTTTGTCGATAGACCCTTGCTTGCGTATCGGAGAGGGAAAAACAAAAACACTGCTGAAGGATGTGGCTCGCCGCTATCTGAGTGATGAGATACTGCATCGGAAGAAAAAGGGATTTTCAAACCCCTATATGGAGTGGCTGATTGCATCGGGGAGGATCGATCTGATCCGCAAGGTGAATGCGAAAACGGGACTCTTCCACCCGGAGATGGTCGATAAATACATCGAGATGGCCCGCCGCGGCCGCTTTAAACAGCATGTTTGGGGGCTGTATGTCCTCAGCCATTGGATCCGGCGGGAACTGTTATGATTTTTTTCCCTGCTCCATCAGAAGCGCCAGCTCCAGCGTTCCGCTGACGTAGTTGGAAAAAAAGTTCATGATCCCCTCGTCCGCTTCGGTGAAGTCGCCGTTGTACTTGTTGAGCAGCTGAATCACACCGATCGTTTCTTGCAGCGAATTAAAAATGGGAACGGCGAGGATGTTCCGGGTGACGAAACCGCTCTTTTCATCGATTTTGACGAGGAAACGGGTATCTTCGTAGGGATTGTTGACCCGCTGCGCTGTTTTGCTCCGGGCGGTATCGCCGACGATTCCCGCATCGATTCCGATCGCAATACGGCCGATCCCGTCGGAAAGTTTTGTCCACAGGATTCCGTTGGGCTGATCCACCATGAAAATCGAACATCGCTCGGCGTTCACGATTGCTTTGGCCTCTTCGGCAATGGTGGGAAGGGCACTTTCAATATGGTCGAGGAGAGAGAGTTTTTTGCCGAAATCGGCGATCCGCTTGTACATTTCCAGACTCATTCAATTCCTTTCTGTAGTAATTTGGCGTCATCGTCGAACAAGATGGCCAGTTCAAGGTAGCCGCTGATGTAGTGGGCGAAAAAAATCATGAACCGAGCGTCTTCCTTGGAAAACCCTCCCGATTTGTTCAGGAGCTGAAACACACCGATTATATGGCGGCTGGAGTCGAAAATGGGGATGGACGCGATATTTTTGGTTTCAAATCCCGTCTTTTTGTCGACATTGGGCAAAAACCTTGGATCCTCGTAGGGATCGTTGACGATGATCGGTTTTCCCTCTTTGACGGTATGGCCGACGATGCCGTCGTCTTTGTGAACCATAATCTTTCCGGCTCCGTCGGCCAGAGTTGTCCACAGCATCTGAATATGGGGGTTGTAGATAAAGATGGAACACCGCTCGGCACCGGTAGCTTGTTTGGCATACTCCGAAATCATCGGAAGCCCCTCTTGAAGGGACGGGCGGTTCAGCAGCGCGTGACCGAAATCGGCAAGTGCACTGTATGATGATGCAGAATTCATCGGCTCTCCTAGATATTAAGAAACGTAACTAATCGTATCAGGATGAAGCTAAAAAGAAACTCAATGAAAAATTTTCGGATGGGTGTGCATGAGAAGCGAGGAAGGCTCCTCTCCGCACGAGAGGAGTGGGAAATTAGAGGCTGTGTTCTTTTTTGTACTCAATGATCATCGCGTATGCTTCATCTTTGAGGAGAAGTTTTTCTTTTTTGAGTTTTTCCATCTCAAGGTCTGTCAAAGGAATCTCGCCGTTTTCAGCTTTGGTGATTTGATCATCCAACTCGTTGTGGCGGTCGAAAATTTTCAAAAAGTGGGCGTTTGCCGCATCGTTTTGTTTCATGTGGGTGATGATGTCGCGGTATTCGTGTAGCATCGGTATTCCTTACGGGATTGATTTTCGAAATTCTACCACTTCTTATTTTAAAATACGTGGAAGGGTGATCCCCTCTTGCCCCTGATACTTTCCGCTTTTGTCTTTATAGCTGGTTTCGCACATTTCGTCTCCTTGCAAAAACAGCACCTGCGCTATCCCTTCATTGGCGTAAATCTTGGCGGGAAGAGGGGTGGTATTGGAAATTTCGATGGTGATGTGCCCTTCAAATTCGGGTTCGAACGGAGTGACGTTGACGATGATGCCGCAGCGGGCATAGGTCGATTTCCCCAGACAGATCGCGAGAACGTCGCGGGGGATTTTGAAAAACTCGACGGTACGGGCGAGGGCGAACGAATTGGGAGGGACGATGCAGACGTCGCCCGTGAAATCTACGACGTTGGCATCATCGAAATGTTTGGGATCGACGACCGTCGAATTAAGGTTGGTGAAAATTTTGAATTCGTTGCTGACACGGATATCGTATCCGTACGAACTAAGACCGTAACTGACGACGCCGACGCCGATCTGATCTTCGCAAAAAGGGGTGATCATCTCCTCTTGCAACGCTTTATTTCGTATCCATCCATCGCTTTTGAGACCCATGCACTATCCGTTCTTAAAAATATTTGTGGTAGTATAGCACATCTCTTACCCTACTTTTAGGAGCATTTTTCGATGGATATGAAACAAATCAAAACTCTTGTGCAGGAGTTTGACGCCAGCACTCTTTCAAAACTCAAAATTACCCAAGACTCTTTTTCGATCGAACTTGAAAAGAATGTAGGTGTCATCGCGGCACCGGTTATGGCAGCCGCACCCGTTGCTGCTGTTGCTGCACCGGTTGCAGCTCCTGCAGCGGTTGAAACGGCTGTAGCCGCAGCACCTGTCCACACAGGGGATATGATCGTTTCTCCGATGGTCGGAACCTACTACGCGGCACCATCACCCGATTCGGCTCCGTTTGTCAAAGTGGGCGATCGGATCAAAAAAGGTCAGGTGATCGCCATTCTTGAAGCGATGAAAATCATGAACGAACTCGAAGCGGAATTTGACTGCAAAATCGTCAGCGTACTGGTTTCTGACGGTCAGGCCGTTGAATACGATATGCCACTTTTTGCAGTTGAGAAACTCTAATCATGGCGGAAATCAAACGTATTTTAGTGGCGAACCGGGGTGAAATCGCTCTGCGTGCCATCCGAACGATCAAAGAGATGGGAAAGGAAGCGGTTGCCGTTTATTCGACGGGCGACAAAGAGGCTTCGTATCTCAAGCTTGCCGATGCGGCGATCTGCATCGGAGCGGCTCCCAGTTCCCAGAGTTACCTGAATATCCCCGCCATCATTGCGGCCGCTGAAATCAGCGGGTGCGATGCGGTATTTCCAGGATACGGATTTTTGAGCGAAAACCAGCATTTTGTTGAGATTTGTACCCACCACGGTATCAAATTTATCGGTCCGACGCCTGAAGTTATGGTGCTGATGTCGGACAAATCCAAAGCCAAGGAAGTCATGATTGCCGCGGGTGTTCCGGTCGTCCCGGGTTCTGATGGCGCGATCAAAGACATCGCCGATGCGGCCGTTCGGGCCAAAGAGGTCGGCTATCCGATCATCCTTAAAGCCGCCGCTGGCGGAGGCGGGCGCGGTATGCGCGTCGTCGAAGACGAAAGCTACCTCGAAAACGCCTTCCTCGCGGCCGAAGCCGAAGCGATCGGTGCATTTGGCGACGGCACCATCTACATGGAAAAATTTATTAAAAATCCCCGCCATATCGAGGTGCAGGTGATTGCGGACAGCCACGGCAACGTTCTGCACATCGGGGAGCGCGACTGTTCAATGCAGCGCCGTCACCAGAAACTGATCGAGGAGTCTCCGGCGGTTGCGCTGACCCCTGAAATCCGCGCGGAGCTTCATGCCTCAGCCGTTCGGGCGACGAAGTACATCAAGTACGAAGGGGCGGGTACATTCGAGTACCTCCTGGATGCCGACAAGAACTTCTACTTCATGGAGATGAATACCCGTCTTCAGGTCGAGCACTGCGTCTCGGAAATGGTGAGCGGTCTGGATCTGATCGAGATGATGATCCGTGTCGCCGAAGGGGAAACGCTTCCTCCGCAGGAGAGCGTTGTCCTCAGCGGCCACTCCATCGAATGCCGTATCACGGCGGAAGACCCGATCAAGTTTCTGCCGTGCCCCGGAAAAATCACCCAGTGGATTGCTCCGGGCGGACGCAATGTCCGGGTCGACACTCACGCCCATGCGGGATACATCGTCCCGCCGACATACGATTCGATGATCGGAAAACTGATCGTGTACGGAAAAGACCGCAACGATGCGATCGAACGGATGCACCGTGCCCTCAGCGAGTTTACGATCACCGGGATCAAGACGACGATTCCTTTTCACTTGAAAATGATGAAAAATCCCGATTTTATCAACAACAACTTCGACACCAAATACCTCGAAAAGTACAACGGCTGATCGCCGTTGTAGACTTTTATACGACGTCTATTCCCCCACACATTTTAAACTTCACACCTTTTTTCGACGAGAACCGTCCTCTACCGGAGGCGGGCGTTTCCCGCACTCTGTATTATTCGGGCAGGCGCAGCACTTTGATGTCGGCGTTAAGCCGCAGTCGGGTGAAGTAGTCGTTGAGAACCTGATTGCGTTTTTCCGCGACGATCGCATTGCTGATCTCTGGGCGGATAGAATCGAGATTTTCGGTAACGACGTTTAGTTTGTCACGCATGTAAAAGCTCATGAAGCCGTTGTTGCCGTTGGGGAGGATGGGACCGAAGCTCCCTACGGGAATTTTATTGAGGATCTGGGCCAGCTGGGGATGTACTTTGCCGAAAGGGATGGTTTCCTCTTTGATCTGAATCCCTTCCATATGGCGCATCGGATTTTCAATCTGTGCGGCGAGGGCTTCCTGGGACGATGCGGTGTACGTGGTCACATCGAAGCTTTCCGGGCGGGAAAAATCGTCGAGGTGAAGCTGGTAGTATTCGGCCTCCTCTTCGGGGGTGGGCTGGGCCATTTTGGAAAAAGCGATGGTGCTGTAGAGCTTTTGCCCCTTGACGCTCTCTTCGACTTTGGTTTTCAGCTCTTTTTCACTGATCCCTCGAACGGTCTGCATCGCGTTGAGAAATTGTTCCATGGAGAGATTGTTCTGAGCGGCCATCCGTTCGAGTTCTTCCCGGATTTCGGTGGGGGTCACGGTGATTCTTTTTTCCTGCGCTTCAAGCTGCTCGAGTTTTTTGCGGATCAGGGTGTCGGCGCTTTGGCGGGCATTGGTACCGCTTTGTTTCATCTCCTGTTCGACTTCGTAAAGGGTAATGGGGCTGTTTTTGACCAGAACACTTACGCCGCCGACGGGAGCGCTCCATAAAAAGGTGGCCAATAGGGCTGAAAGGGTGAGGGAACGCATCGAATCTCCTGGGTCAAAGTTCCTTTATTTTACCCGCTTTTAACATAGCCTCAACTAAAATTAGAGAATTGTTTTTATAAGGAATCAGATCATGGTAGTCACTCGTTTCGCCCCCAGTCCGACGGGGTATTTGCACATCGGAGGATTACGAACGGCGCTGCTGAGCTATTTGTGGGCACGACGTAACAACGGGAAATTTTTGTTACGGATCGAAGATACCGATTTCAGCCGCAACGACGAAGCAGCGGCTCGGGCCATCGTCGAGGCGTTCAAATGGGTCGGGCTGGAGCATGACGGCCAGATTGAATACCAGTCCAGCCGTCTGGCCATTTATCAGGAATATGCCCAGAAGCTTCTGGATGAGGGAAAAGCGTACCGGTGCTACATGTCCAAAGAGGAGCTCGAAGCGCTGCGCGAAGAGCAGACCGCCCGCAAGGAACGCCCTAAATACGACAACCGCTACCGCGATTTTACCGGCACTCCTCCCGAAGGGCGCGAGAGCGTTATCCGGATCAAGGCTCCGCTGAGCGGAAGCCTGACGGTGCGTGACGGGGTCAAAGGGGATGTCGTTTTCAACGTCGAGGACATCCTCGATGATTTCATCATCGCCCGGGC
>JAFGUJ010000071.1 GCA_016938595.1 Campylobacterales bacterium
CCCTACCAGTCCGTAGAGTTCCATCTCCGCACCCGTAATGTAACGGACGATATTCCCCTCACCGTCTACAAAGACAAACATCTCGTATTTGTGCTCATTCTTTTTGATGTGCTGGGAAAAAATGACGTATTCGGCTTTTTGGATTTCGGGAAACTGCGTAGACGTCTTGATGAACTTTTCGCACTCTTTGTCGATTTTTTTGATTTCCAGAAATTCGGACTGAATCGCTTCGACGAGGACAGGCATCAATTTGGGGATTGCTTCTTTTAGGTTCTCGTATTTTTCAATTCCGCGCATAACCTCTCCTTGGAAAATCTTATTCTGGTTATAGTATAACTTTTTTAATCAAAAAAAACCGCTTAATCCGGATTAACGCTGCACTATAAATAAGACTTCAAACTCCAATGTCTTCCACGGATAATTACGCATCAGCGCTTTCGTCTGTGCCACGTTCAGGACGCGGCGTCCGCCGCTGACCCCGCTGCGTTTGATGTAGCGGAGCATCTCCCGCACCGATTCGAATTCCAGCGCATATCGGACGATCTCGTAGTCGGCATTGAAATGGCGCCCTCCCGTCTCCATCAATTCGGCAGATGATTTGAGAATGGGAGAAAGTCCCGCCGTATCGTAGAGCGTTTTGAAGGTCCCCGAGGTGAAGATTGCCAGCGACACGGGGGCCTTCAAAGAAGCGATCGAACCGAACACCCCCTCAAGATCGTGTGCCCACTGCAGGGCCGATGCCGAATAGACCCGATCCAATGACTCTTTTCGCAGCGTCTCGAACAAATCCGGATCGTTGAAATCGCCGCAGATAAGTTCGGTTTGGAGCGTGCGGGGATGGTGCGACAGCATGGAAGAGGAAAAATCAACCCCGACAAACCGCTCGATCGGCCATGAAATACGCGAGAAAAGGGTGCCGTTTCCGCATCCGAGATCCAGAATCCGTCGGGGCGCGTCCGGAGTATCCGCGACAAGCTTTTCGGCAACTTTGGCCTGAATGACATTGTGCGTACCGTATTCGGCGGCGAATCGGGAAAACTCTTCGCGTATTCTCATCGGCGGTTGATTACCAATGCCGCAATGAAGAACAGCAGCAGAAACAATACGATCGCTGCCCCGCTGGGGAGTGAAAAGAGATAGGAAGCACCCAGTCCCACGATGACCGAGACCAATGCGATCGCGATTGACAGGAGCGTCGTCGGATAGAATCCCATTCCGAAACGGATGGCCGCAACGGGGGGAATCACCATGAGCGCCCCGATCAAAAGGGTACCGACGACCCGGATCGAGAGGGCGATGACCAGCGCAATCACGCTCACCAGCATAAAGTTGAGCAGCGTAACCGGCAGGCCGCTCGCCCGGGCCACCTCTTCATCAAAAGCGATAAAATAGAGCTCTTTGAAAAAAAGCAGGAGCAGCCCCATAGCTACGGTGCCGAAGATCCCCATGACCCACAAATCCTCATTCGTCACCGAGAGGATCGATCCGAAGAGATAACTGAACAGCGAGGCGTTGAACGATCCCGCCAGCGAAACGATGACGATCGCCAATGCCAGAGATCCGGAAAGAAAAATCGCCAACACCGAATCGGAATAGAGGCCGTGAACGCTGCGGAGGTATTCGATCAGCCACGCGGCGACCAGTGACGCCAACACCGCCATCCACAGAGGGCTGTATCCCAGAAGCAATCCGATCGCAACCCCCACCAGCGAGACGTGTGCCAGCGTTTCGCTGAGAAGCGAATAGCGGCGCAGGACAATGAAGGAGCCGCCGATCGAGGCCAGAACAGCAATCATGAGGCCGGCGATGAAAGCGCGCTGCATAAACGGATAATCGAACATTTCGAGCATCATGTACCCCTAGTGGTTATGGCAAACGAGATGTGCCGGAGTGCCGTAGAGCCGGCTGATTTCATCGCATCGGAGCATGTCGGAGGGGTGCTGGGAGGAAAGAAGCGTCTGATTCACAAACAATACCCGGCTGATATCCTCGGCGATCACGCCGACATCATGGGTTATAAAAAGGATGCTGACGTTTTTGACCCGGTTGAGACGGCGCAAAAGCTCATAAAACCGGTGCTGCGATTCGACGTCGACCCCCGTGTTGGGTTCATCGACGATCAGCACTTCGGGCCTGGAGGCCAATGCCCGCGCGATCATCACCCGCTGACGCTGACCGCCGGAGAGGCTGCCGATCAACCGATCCGACAGATCGCTCACCCCCATCAGCTCCATCGATTCTTCAATCGCCTTTTTGTCCTCGGACGATTCGAAACCGAAGATCCCTCGGCGCGAGTAACGCCCCATCCCGACCACTTCACGTGCCGTGGCGGGAAAAGAGGTATCCACCAAAGCGGAGCGCTGGGGGACGTAGCCGATGCGGTTCCACTCTTTGAAACGGTTTTGGGAAACGCCGAAAAGTTTGATCGACCCCGACGTCGGTTTTTCAAGACCGAGAAGGAGACGGACAAGGGTCGTTTTTCCCCCTCCGTTGGGGCCGATGATGGCGCAGTATTCCCCCGGCAAAACGGTAAACGTAGCCGATTTGAGGACAAGATTGCCCTGTCGTTCAAAGTTCAGGTTTTCAACCTCGAAAAGGGGAGGGGAAAATTTCAACGACACTCCATCGCATCTCTCAATTTGGCCAGATTAGACCGCATGATCGAGAGATAAGTTTCGTGTGATTTTAACTCATCTTCGCTGATATTCGCCAGCGGCTGAAGCGATTGGGCCCGGGCACCCGTTTCACGGGCAAGCGTATGGGCGACATTGTCGTTCACCAGCGCTTCGAAAAAGACCGTTTTGACGCCGTGTTCCTGGATAACCGTGATGATGTCGGAAATGTTTTTCGCACTGGGCTGCTCGTCCGTAGAGAGGCCGATGACCGATACCGTTTCCAGGGCGTTGGCGCGGGCGAGATAGCCGAACGCATCGTGATTGGAAACCAAAACGCGGTTTTTGCACTCGCGCAGCCCCTCTTCGTATTCGGTTTTCAGCTGCTGAAGTTCGGCAATGTAGGCTGTCGCATTTTGGCGGTAGAGCGTAGCATTTTCCGGACGGATTCGGGAAAATTCCGACTCAATGACCCGGGTCATACGGATCATATTGTCGATGTCGAGCCAGTAATGGGGGTCAACTCCCCCGTGATCGTGATGAGCTTCTTCCTCCTCCGGATGGTCGGCAGCGTGGTCTTGATCCTCGTGATCTTCCTCTTCATGCTTCAGAAGCGTGACATGCCGACTCATGTCGACCACCCCTACTCCCGAGGGGAGGGTGTGTTTCAGATTTTCGGCCCAGCTTTCAAAACCGGCCCCGTTGTAGATGAACAAAACCGATTTCGACATATCGGCCACCTGTCTGGGGTTTGGGGAAAAAACATGTGCATCCGCTCCCAGGGGGATGATCGGCTGGATGTGCAGCGTCTCTGCGGCAACCGTACGCGCGATCTCGAAGAGAGGGAAAATACTGACCGAAACGACCGGCATCTCCGTTTTTTCCCGAACCTCTTTACGCGAATCGGGAGTATAAAACACCATCGAAAGGATCATCGCCATGATCACCCCGCCGAAAATACCCAACCGTTTTCTATCCATATTCACCCCTTCGTATGGTCTTAAGAATGCAATTGTAATCTATGGATGGTTAAGGATAGCCGCTGTGTTTCATGCAGGGTTCATCAACACTGTGTTATAATCGCGAACTTTTTTTAAAATCAAGGATAAACATGACAGGCATACTGCTCATCGTGCAGATCGTACTCGTGGTGATGATTACCATCGCCGTACTCTTGCAAAAAAGCTCCAGCATCGGTCTGGGAGCCTACAGCGGCTCTAACGAATCGGTTTTCGGAGCCAAAGGTCCCGGAAGCTTTCTGGCCAAAGTGACGTTTTTCCTCGGATTCGTTTTCGTCGTCAACACGATTGCCCTGGGGTATTTTTACGCTCAGCAGAAAAACGCTTCGGTTGTCGATGCAATGGTGGAAAAAACCGACGTCAGCGCTCCGACGATCACCATCGTCGACGATCAAAATACTACAGCCAAATAATACAGGAGAGGAATAGCCATGCTCAATGAAGTCTACCAATTTTGTGAAGAACAGATGCAAAAAGGGGTCGATCATATGCTCAGCGACTTCCGTACACTGCGTACCGGAAAAGTGACGACCAAAATTCTCGACAACATCCGTGTCGAGAGCTACGGTTCGCTTGTGCCGCTGGATCAGGCCGCCAGCGTTCTGGCCACCGACGCTACCACGATTACGATCTCCCCGTGGGAGAAATCGATGCTCAGCGTTATCGAAAAAGCAATTCAAAAAGCCGACATCGGGGTCAATCCGAACAACAACGGAACCGACGTCAAGCTATTCTTCCCTCCGATGACGGTAGAACAGCGCCAGGAATCGGCGAAAAAAGCCAAAGGGATGGCGGAAGAGGCGAAAGTTGCCGTCCGTAACGACCGCAAAAAAGCAAACGACAAAATCAAAACGCTCGAAAAAGACAAGCTGATCACTCAGGACGAATCCAAAGTAGCACAGGATAAAGTCCAGAAAATCACCGACAAATTCACCGCGAAAATCGACGAACTGCTCAAAAACAAAGAGCAGGAATTGTTGACGGTGTAACATGGACGTCAAACAAATCTATCTCGACGCCAACGCGATGCTAGAAGGGCATTTCAAGCTCAGCTCGGGCAACCATTCGCAGTACTACCTCCAATCGGCCAAAGTGCTGGAAGATCCAAAAACCGCGAAGCTTCTCGCCGATGCGCTGGCCGACATCATCAAAAATGACGGCATCGCCATAGATACCGTGTGCGCTCCCGCGCTGGGGGGGCTGATCGCCGGATTCGCCCTCGCAACCGCGCTCGACAAACGCTCGATCTTCGCCGAGCGGGTCAACGGTGAGATGCAGATCCGCCGCGGGTTCGAGATCAGACCGGGCGAGAAGGTCCTCATCTGCGAGGACATCATTACCACCGGCGGTTCAGCAATGGAAGCGGCCAAGGCGATCGAAGCCCTCGGCGGCATCGTCGTCGGATTTGCCGCCCTCGCCAACCGCGGTTTCTGCAAACGCAGCGGCTCTGAGCTGGAGCGCAAAGCCAACTGTTCGCTCCCCGAGAATAAACCGCTATTCGCACTGGCCGATTTTGATTTCGAAATGTACGCCCCCGACAACTGCCCGCTGTGTGCGGATGGAAGCGAAGCGATCAAACCGGGGTCCAGAGGTAACTGATGTCTGCCAATTCTGATAATTTCAAAGTCGACATGGCCCACCTGCAGAAGGTGCAGCGCACCATCCGCAAAGCGGGAAACATTTTTCCCAATGAGCAGGAGCTCGTCAACACCCTCGAGGATCTGATCATCAAGGCGCAGGATGACACGTCGCTCAATGCCTATTACCATATGGCACAGTATCTCAAACAGCGCCTCAAAGAGCTCAAACAGCACTTGGACAAACCGCTCGAAGCGGTCGATACGGCCCTCGAAGACCTCGAGTGGTCCATCCGCTACCTGCAGTGGCTCGTCACCGAGCAGTCTACGCAGGAATAACCGTTTTTATTTTTCCAGATCACACTGCATGGCTTCGGAGACGAGGCGTGCGGCAACCTCTTTTTTCCCATCGATCGTAATCGAAATCGGCAAACCCCGCAGTGCTCTTTTCTCTTCCAGACTCACCACTTTGACCACCAGTTTGACATTGGGGGCATGCTGAAGGATCGCTTCGCAGATAAGCCGTTTTTTCTCCAGATTATCGAGTGTCACGATCACGCTGACGGCATCATGGACGCAGAGTTTGTCCAGGATCGCGATTTTGGACATATCCCCGAAATAGACCTCCTGGCCGTCGCGCAGGGCCTCTTCGACGTGTTTGTAGCTGTTGTCAGCAACCACGTAGTCGACCCCTTCGGCACGCAGCTCTTTGGCAACAAACTTTCCGACAACGCCGTACCCGCACACGATAATATGGTTGTTCCGTCCGGGGAGCATGCTGAAGCTCTCCGTGACGCTCACGTCTTTGAAAAAATAGCCGCTGATGCGTGACAGGTTCGCCAGCACGAACGGGGTGATGATGATGGAGAGGACAATCGCCAGCACGAGCGTCTGGGAGAGCTCCGGCGGGATCAGTTTGTAGTTCCCCGCCAGAGCGAAAATCGCAAACGAAAACTCCCCTACCTGCGAGAGGGCGATCGCTGTTTTGAAGGCGATTTTCGACTGCGAATAAATCCGCACGACACCGAAAATGACTACCGCCTTGATCACCAGCACCGTCAGGAGCACCGCAAGAATCTCCCCGATATGGGTGACGAACAGTCCCAGATCGATCTTCATCCCCACCGTGACAAAAAAGGTCCCCAGCAGCAGGTCTTTGAACGGCGCGATATCCGCCTCGACCTTGTGGTGGTAGCGGGTCTCGGCAATGATCATCCCCGCGACGAACGCCCCCAGCGAATAGGTGAATCCGAACGCATGGGCGAGCAGAGAGGCCCCGACGACGATGACGAGGACCGACCCCATGAAAAATTCGTCCACCTCGCTCGACGACGCGAAATGGAGCAGCTTCGTCATCACCCGCTTCCCGACAATGAACAAGAGCCCGACAATCACCACGGCACTGATGGCGGTGCGCAGAAGGACATCGCCGATGTTCTCACCGTTCGAACTCAAAAATCCGATCAGAAGAAGGATCGGGATGACGGCGATGTCCTGGAAAATAAGGATACCGGTCGATTTCTGGCCGTAGGGACGGACGATCTCCTTGGTCGATTTCAGATACGAGAGGACGACGGCCGTCGAGGAGAGCGACAGTGCCATCGATATGATCAGCGCCGCGTCCAGTGAGATTCCCAGCACCCCGTAGGCCAGAATGAAAATGATCGACGCGGAGAGGAGAACCTGGAGGGTACCGTTGAAAAAAACATCGGTTTTCATCGTCGAAAGACGCTGAAGCGAGACCTCCAGTCCGATCGTAAACATCAGAAAGACGATCCCGAACTCGGCGATCATCTCAAGGGTGTGCGAATCGGCCATGTGCCGCAGATCGAACGCATAGGCTACCACGACCCCTGTCATGATATATCCGATGATTTGCGATACGCCCAACCGTTTCAAAACAAGATTGACGACGATGGAGATACCGAGTGCGATCGTGACGTAATAGAGAGCCGATTCCATGATTATCCTTTTATAAGCGATAAAAGTATATAATGCGCTACTTAAAATTACGGCTCCCTAGACGTCGCCGCGATGCCCTTTTCGGGCCATTTTCACCAACCATGCAGATTCAAAACTCGAAGGAACAACTCATGACCAAGTATATTTTTGTAACCGGCGGTGTACTCAGTTCACTCGGAAAAGGGATCACCGCGGCGAGCATCGGAGCGCTGCTCAAACACTCCGGCAAAAATGTCGGCATGCTCAAAATCGACCCCTACATCAACGTCGACCCCGGCACGATGAGCCCGCTGGAGCACGGTGAAGTATTCGTCACCAAAGACGGCGCCGAAACCGACCTCGACATCGGAAACTACGAGCGGTTCCTCAACACCTCGTATCTGCGCACCAGCAACTTCACCACCGGGCAGGTCTACAGCTCCGTCATCGAGCGCGAGCGCAGCGGCGGATACCTCGGGCAGACGATCCAGGTCGTCCCCCACATTGTCGGCGAAATCGTTGACCGGATCAAAAAAGCGGGCGAAGGGCATGACATCCTCGTCGTCGAGCTGGGCGGCACCGTCGGCGACATCGAGGGGCTCCCCTACATGGAAGCGATCCGGATGATGAAACACGACGATGAAGTGGAGGGAACCTTCTTCATCCATGTCACCCTCGTTCCGTTCATCAAAGCGGCCGGAGAACACAAAAGCAAACCGACCCAGCATTCGGTTCAGGAGCTTCGCCGTATCGGGATCACCCCGCAGATGATCATAGCCCGCAGCGAAGAGAAGCTTCCCAAAACCTTCAAAAAGAAACTTGCCCTCAGCTGTGATGTGAGCTCGGATAGCATTATCGAGGCCATGGACGAACAGACGATCTACGCCGTTCCGCTCAGTTTCCTCCAGCAAAACATTCTGGCCCCCATCGCCAAAGAACTCGAACTGGGCGAACTCAAACCCGATATGGAACAATGGGATTCACTGGTCAAAAAAATCGTCTCCCCCAAACACCGTGTCACGATCGGATTCGTCGGGAAATACCTCGAGCTCAAAGAGTCATACAAATCGCTGATCGAAGCGCTGATCCATTCAGGCGCCCATCTCGATACCCGTGTCGCCATCCACTGGGTCGACAGTGAAAAGATCGAAACGCAGGGTGCCGAAGCGCTTTTGCATGATTGCGATTCGGTCCTCGTAGCGGGAGGATTCGGAAACCGCGGCGTCGAGGGGAAAATCGAGGCGATCCGTTACGCCCGCGAAAACAACATTCCGTATCTGGGAATCTGTCTGGGGATGCAGCTCTCCCTGGTCGAATACGCCCGCAACGTACTGGGATATGAGGATGCCAATTCGATTGAGTTCAATCCTCAGACCACCCATCCTATGATCTATCTGATCGACAACTTCATCGACCAGTCGGGGCAGAAACAGCTTCGGACCCACCACTCTCCGATGGGGGGAACGCTGCGTCTGGGCGAATATCCGTGTGAAACCAAAGAGGGATCACATCTGCGTGCCGCCTACAACGGCGAAGCGCTGATTTTCGAGCGCCACCGCCACCGCTACGAAGCCAACCCGACCTACCGCGAAGCGCTTGAAAATGCGGGGATGATCATCACCGGAGAGTCCAACGGTCTGATCGAAGCGGTCGAGATCCCGGGTCATCCGTGGTTCCTGGGCGTGCAGTTCCACCCCGAATTCACGTCACGACTCCAAAGCCCCAACGCGTCGATCCTCGCGTTTGTCAAAGCGACGTTTGCGCATGCGAACCCTGCCTGAGGTCCCTCTTCTCGATCACACCTCTCTGGGAGATTTTTTGGCGCGCCGGTTTGGCAGTGCTTCTGAAAAACTCTCCGACATTCCCCACCCAAGTCAGCTCAAAGATGCCCAAAAAGGGGCCCAGCGCCTCGCCCAAGCGATCCGCAACGGTGAAAAAATCGCCGTCGTCGGTGATTACGACGTCGACGGCGTCACCTCGACCGCTATCGTCAAACGGTTCTTCGACCTCATCGGCTATCCCCTCCTCACCGCCATCCCAAACCGTTTCACCGACGGATACGGCGTCTCTCCGGGAATACTCGAGCGGATCGATGCCGACGTCGTCTTCACCGTCGACAACGGGATCAATGCGTTTGCCGCGGCCGACGTGTGCCGTGCCAGAGGGATCGATCTGATCATCACCGACCACCACACCCCCTCTGACACCCTTCCGGACGCTTTTGCCATCATCAACCCAAAACAGCGTGAATGCTCCTACCCTTTCAAGGAGATCTGCGGCGCACAGGTGGCGTGGCTTTTCATGGGTCTTCTGAAGCAGGAGATGAACCTCACGGTCGACATGCGGCAGTTCTTTCCGTTCCTCGCCCTCGCCGTCATCGCCGACGTGATGCCGTTAGTGGGGCTCAACCGCGCCATCGTCAAGACGGGGCTGGAGATGATGCAGCGCTCCTCCCTTGCCCCGTTCGTCATCATCCGCGATTATCTCGACCGCAGTGCCATCGGCTCCGAAGACATCGCCTTCCAGATCGCGCCGCGGATCAACTCGGCCGGGCGGCTGGAAGACGCGTCGATCGCGCTGGAGTTCCTCCTCGCTGCGACAACGGAAAAAGCGTACCACCAGTTCGAGCTTCTCACGTCCCTCAACACCCTGCGCAAGGAGACCGAAGCGCAGACGACCGCCGAAGCGATGGAGAAGGTGGACCCCGCACAGAGCGTCATCGTCGTCGCCGGGGAACACTGGAACGAGGGGGTTGTGGGGATTGTCGCTTCGCGTCTTGTGAACCATTTCCAGAAACCCGCAATCGTTCTGAGCATCCACAACGGCATCGCCAAAGGGTCGGGA
>JAFGUJ010000072.1 GCA_016938595.1 Campylobacterales bacterium
AATGACGTCAAAATGGATCTCTCTGCAATGCAGGATATCTACTACAATACCTTCAAAAAAGTGATCGAAGGCGATCTCTAAATCTTCTTTTCCCCTTTTGGGGAAACCAATCTTCTCAAAATCTTTTGAATCTCAGATGCACGTTTAAATAAAAAAATGTTCTTGTAGGAAATGAAAAGAAAAATTCCCGCATGGTTGCGAGAATTCTGAAGAGGTTATTCTTTTAAGCGCTCGATCGATGCGCCGAGTGCGCGGAGTTTTTGCTCGAGGTTTTCGTATCCGCGGTCTAGGTGATAGATGCGGTGGACATTGGTCGTCCCCTCTGCCGCCATAGCCGCCAGTACCAATGCGCTGGAAGCCCGAAGGTCGGTCGCCATCACGTCAGCTCCAAAGAGGTCGCATGGCCCGATAACGGTGGCCGTGTGCCCGCTCAGTTTGATTTCCGCTCCCAGACGCTGCAATTCGCTGACGTGCATGAAGCGGTTTTCAAAGAGACGCTCTTCGATGGTGCTGGCTCCGTTGGCCCGAACGGCCAGGGCCATGAACTGTGCCTGCATGTCGGTCGGAAACGCAGGGTATTCCTGGGTAATGATATCGACAGGTTTGAGTTTTTCGGCCGGATGGATCGTCATCGTGGTTTCACCGATCTCAAATGTGCATCCCATCTGTTCCAGTTTGGCCGTTACGGCATCGAGATGGTCGGGGCGTACTTTTTCGAGGGTGATGGAGGAATCGGTAATCGCTGCGGCGCACAGATAGGTTCCCGCTTCGATCCGGTCCGGGATCACTTCGAAATCGACCATGTCGATTGTTTGACCGCCGGTTCCGACGATAACGAGTTCGGAACTTCCGATTCCGCTGATATCGATGCCGCTGTCACGCAGGATTTCGCACAGCTGGACTACCTCGGGTTCGCGTGCACAGTTGGTAAGGGTGGTCTTGCCGTGTGCCAAGGCGGCGGCCATGACGATATTGGCGGTGCCGGTGACGGTGATTTTGTCGAAAATGATATGGGCACCTTTGAGCCCGTTGGGGGCAACGGCATGGACGTATCCGGCGTGGATTGTGATTTCGGCTCCCATCTGCTCGAGCGCTTTAAGGTGCAGGTCGATTGGACGCTGACCAATTGCACATCCGCCCGGGAGGGAAACTTCGCAATGGCCGAAGCGGGCGAGGAGGGGCCCAAGGACCAGGATGGAGGCACGCATCGTTTTGACAATATCGTAATTGGCCATGGTATGGTTTACGGTAGAGGTGTCAATACTCAGCAGATGGTTTTCCAGCGTGCAGCTTGCCCCCAGGTTTTGAAGCAGTTTGAGAAGGGTCTTGATGTCGGCCACTTCGGGCATGTTGCTCATTTGAACCTTGTTGTGCGCCAGCAGTGCCAGTGTGATAAGCGGCAGCGCCGCATTTTTTGCACCGGAGATGGTAACGGTGCCGCTGAGTTTGGTAGGGCCTTGAATGCGTAAGTAGTCCATAGAGATCCCAGAATATAGATATAGAATACGCAATTATAAGGCAGGATTAGTTAAATTTTGTAATAATGGATCAAAGAAGTGAAATGGCAGGGTGATGGTGATGAAAGCGAGGGCGGCTGCAGGGATGTTTTTGGTCATTGCGGCGGTCGAAATCCTGGGAGCAGAGGGCAATGCGGGGGGTGTCGAAGGGCAGCTGAGGGTTTACTCCATGACCGAAGACAACCATGACCCTCTTGTGGATTACCGCGGCACGGCAGTCGGGGGGAAGATCCTGTACCGGACACCGGATTGGAACAATGTTCAGGGTGTCGTAGGGGTCTACACCACCCATTTTCTGCATGATAATGTGTCGGCATCGAGAGTGGAGCCTTTGGCATCCGGCAGAGGATCGCGATATGTCGCCGGGCTGGTCGACACTACCGATCTTGACGCCAACAACGTTACGGGGATTGGCGAAGGGTATTTGCACTGCCGTATTGAAGAGGGTGAACTTATGATCGGACGGATGAAACTGGACACCCCTTTTATCAATCCCCAGGATGGCCGGATGATTCCGACGTTTGTGCAGGGCGCCTGGGCGAAGAGAACGCTCGGAGAGGGTTGGCTGATGCAGGGTGGATATATCAACGCTTTCTGGAACCGCAATACCCCCCAATGGAAAAGTGTGGAAGATTCTCTCGGTTACGGATACGAGATGGGGAACAGCTCGCTGGAGAGTGCGGTCCGGGGAGACTACAAAGGCAACACTTCCTCCAACGGGGTTTTTATCGGGAATCTGCGCTATCATCCCTCTGCAGAATGGCGGTTTGAAGTGTGGGACTATTACGTCGAAAACATATTCAATCTGGGGTATGCCGAAATGCTTGCGGCACATCCTATCGGAGATGCCCGGCTGTTGATGGGAGGGCAGATCATTCATCAGTATGAAGTCGGCGAGGGGGGCAACGGGGAAGACAATCTGCCCGATGCGACCGATGGGCAAAAAGCAAAGTCATACCTGCAAAAAGGTGAAAAAAGCACCACCTACGGAGCAAAAATCGCGATGGAATACGACGATTCGCGGGTCGCGCTGGCGTATAACAGAACAACCGATCAGGGGAGGTTTCTGTTTCCGCGCGAGTGGGGAAAAGAGCCCCTGTATACGTTTCAAAAACGGGATCGGAGTGACGGGAGCGGCGATTGCGATGCATGGCTGGTGAGTCTTGAACATAATTTCAAAAGGCAGGGGCTGGCAGGGTTCACTCTGATGGCGGGGTATGGAGAATACCGCAAAAGCGATCCCAAAGAGTGGAGGTACAACAAATACGGTACTCCTTCTTATGCGCAATGGAATATAGACCTGCTTTATCGATTCAGCGGTCCGCTAAAGGGACTGCGTGCGGAATATCTGGCGGTTCGCAAAGTGGCCAGAGGCGAAACGTACCAGGTTCAGGGGCCGGCAGAATACAATTTCATTTTTCGAAAAAACGGGATGACACTCCACAATTTTATGCTCAATTACGATTTTTGAGATGCGATAAGGTGGATTCGGGTAAAATTAAACCAATATTTCCTGAAGGGCAGTGATGAGTTCAGCATTGGATCGTCTCAAAAACCTTACCGCAAAAATCTCCAGTTATGAGTTGGAGCGTAAAAAAAACCTCGCAGAACTGGAACGGTTGTATGAGGTTTTGGGCATTTTTAAGAAAGTGGAACCGTTTGAAGAGCTTTTTGCCCTCAAAGCGATCAACCTCTCAGGCATTTCACTCGCTGAAGAGGATTTGGGAACCCTGAAAGAGGGGAAATACGCTCAGATCATCGGGATCATCTACGACAAAGAAGCGAAAGTTAAAAACAAAAATATTTCACTGGCCTATTACGGAAGGGTCGAAAAACTCTCTGCGGAAGAGAAAAAGGACATCATTTCGTTTGTCCTTGGATGGCGGTTTGAGAAAAGTTTCCGGACGCTGGAGCACTACCATAACCTGATGGGTCAGCTCAAAACTTCAGGGGACGCATGCTGATTTTTTTCGATACCGAAACGACGGGGCTTGAAGCGAACGACCGCATCTGTGCCGTCGGAATGGTGGAGGAGGATCAGACGCATTATGAGCTGATCCATCCGGGACGGAAAATCCCCCCCGCCGCTTCGGCCATTCATCAGATTACGAATGAAATGGTCAAAGAAGCACCCGTATTTGCGGATTCGAAAAGTTATCTGCGGTTTAGGGAGCTGAATGGAGGATCGAATGTCCTGATCTCCCATAATGCCCCTTTTGATCTGGCCATGCTGGCGAAAGAGGGGATCGAATGGCAGGGGGAGGTGATCGATACCCTCAAATGCGCGAAGGCGCTGATGGATGATCTGGAAGGGTACAGTCTGCAGTTTCTGCGCTACGAGCTGCGCCTGTATCGGGAGGAGGAGCCGTTTTTCACGGATCACGGCGCTTTGATCACTCCGCACCACCCTGTGAGCGATGCGCTCCACGTGAAGATGCTCTATTCATACCTGCTCGATCTTGCCGAACACGAGAAACTGGTGGCCATTTCCAAAAGCCACGTCCTGCTCAACCGTCTTCCATTCGGCAAATACGCCAAACGCCGGATCGAGGAGATCGCGCTGAAAGATGCGGGATACCTCAAATGGATGCTGGAGAGTCTGGTAGACATGGATGGGGATTTACGCTACAGTATCGAACATTTTTTGAGGGAAGTGCCGTGAAAATAGCCATTCAATGCGATTCGCCGTTGTTGCAGCGCTCATTGGAACTTTTTTTGGAGGGGCAGCTCAGCTCGATCCGCCAGTGCGACATCCTGATCCGCGACCGTGAGATC
This sequence comes from Campylobacterales bacterium, assembly GCA_016938595.1. Lineage (GTDB taxonomy): Bacteria > Campylobacterota > Campylobacteria > Campylobacterales > Sulfurimonadaceae > Sulfuricurvum. The sequence goes on from JAFGUJ010000072.1 coordinate 4,293, forward strand.
CGTGACGACAACCACCCGACGTTTGTGATCGGCTCGAACGCATCGGCCGATCTGATCAAGCCGTTTTCAAAAGCACAGCTGCTTCACGCGCTGGCCCAAAAATACGATTCGCTGAAACAAGAACCTGCCGCCAAGATGGAAGAAACGGCAACCGGGAGCGAGGAGGGGGTCAGTTTCGAGATCCTTGAGCGCCACATCGAGAAACTGACGCGTGAGTATCAGGACAATATCCTTAAAGCGATACGGGCATTTTATGAAAAATAATCCTCCACTGACGAAAAAGATCATTGCCGGAAAATTCAAAGGAAAAACGCTCCGGCTCCCTTCCAAAGAGACGACACGAAGTTCCAAGGCGATTGTTCTTGAATCGTTTTTCAATACGGTCCAGTTCGACATTATCGACGCAGTCGTTGTCGAGGTATTCTCCGGAAGCGGATCGATCGGACTCGAAGCTCTCAGCCGGGGGGCAAAAAAAATCCTCTTTATGGAAAAAGACCGCGATGCGGTCAAAACGCTGCGCCAAAACATTGCCCAGACCGATCCGAATGCGTGCGAAGTGTTTGAGGGAGACAGTTTTACGACCATTTCGCAAGTGAAAAAACGGCTTGAAACGCTGGGCGAGAGCGCTTTTATCTACGTCGATCCCCCTTTTTCCTATCGTGAGGGGATGGAAGATGTCTATGACAAGATGCTCAGCCTGATCGCTTCGTTTCCTCTTGAACTGGCCAAACTTTTCATCATAGAACACATGAGTACCCTGGAACTCCCCGAGTCGATCGGCCGTTACAACCGGATCAAGACCAAAAAATTCGGAAAGACCTCTCTCTCCTACTACGCCTGAACCCCAAGAGTGGAATAGACTTTGCTTTGGTTTGTCCATTAAAGGATGGGCATGAGAATTTTTGCGTTACTGTTTTGTGTATTGACGTTGTCGCAGGCCGCACGGATCGGAGAAATTTCGAACATCGTCGGTGTCAGGGACAATCAGATCATCGGGTATTCTCTTGTCGTCGGTTTGAAGAAAACCGGGGACGGGACCACGTCCAAATTCACCCTCCAATCGATCGCCAACATGCTCAAAGCGATGAACATCGACATGAACCCCGTCGATATCAAATCCAAAAACGTTGCTGCCGTCGTTGTCACGGCCAAATTCGCCCCTTTCGCCCGCCAGGGGGATACCTTCGACGTCGTCGTCTCTTCCATCGGAGATGCCAAATCGCTGGAGGGGGGAACGCTTCTGATGACGCCGCTCAAAGGGGTGGACGGCAAGATTTACGCTTTGGCGCAGGGACCGGTCAGCATCGGCGGAAGAAATGAAAGAGGTGCCGGCGCCGAATCGCATCCTACCGCGGGAATGGTGTACGGCGGCGGCCTGGTTGAGCGGGAGATCCACCAGGACCTCTACCATCAGCAAAACGCCACCCTTTCGCTCAAAACCTCCAATTTCAACAACGCCGTAGCGATTCAGAATGCGGTCAATGCCAAATACCGGGATCAGGTAGCTGTTGCGGTCGATCCGCGTACGATCAATCTGCGCCTGCCGCAAAACCGCTCAATGGTCGAGTTTTTGGCCGAAGTTCAGCAGATTGATATCCATTACGCGCAGGACTCCAAAATCGTCATCAACGAACGGACCGGGACAATCGTCGCCGGAGTCGATGTCGAAGTGAAGCCGGTGGTCGTAACGCAGGGGGACATCACGGTCAAAATTCTTGCTCAGGATGAGGTTTCCAATCCTGCGGGAAGCGTCGCGATGGACAAGAGCCTTGTAATCGGATTGAATGAAAACGAAGTCTATACCGAAAAAGGGACGACAACGGTTGCCAACATTGTCCGCTCGCTGGAAAAACTCGGGGCGTCACCCAAAGAGCTGATAGCGATTTTGCAGGCGATGAAAAGCGCCGGGGCCATTTCGGTTGATCTGGAGGTGATCTGATGGATGTTTCCAACGTACAGTACCACAAAGCGGTTCCGTCGATCGGAACCAAAGAGGGCGACGCCGCACTGCGGGAAAAAACCGATCAGTTTGAAGCCATCATCGTCAAAATGATGCTCGATGAGGCGATGAAGGAGGAAAAAAATCTTTTTTCGGCCAATGATCCGGGAGAGAAAATCTTCAAATCGATGTATCGGGAAGAACTCTCGAACGCCAGTGCCGGAGGATTTGGATTCTCACAGATGCTGTTTGAGCATTTGAGCCAAAAAGGGGAGAAAAACTAAATTTTTCGCTCTCTTTGCCGATATGGTGAGTAGACATCATAAACGGACAACAAAGAAGGATTCACCATGATTTCAAGTGTGAACAGCTCACTGATTAAAGGTGCCTACCAAGAGGCATCATTGAAAACCAAAGAGCAGGAAAAACCGGCTCAATCCATTACGAAACAAGGTGACACGAGCCGCATCGAAGAACTGAAAAGTTCGATCGAAAAAGGGGAATACCGTGTCGATATCGAAGCGTTGGCCAAGCGCATAGCGCAAGAGCTGATCTAACCTATAAGCAGGAGTTTATGATGTTGTCTTATCAATTGCAAAGCGCGATCAAAGATCTGGAAGCACTCATCTCTTTGTCGAAAGAGGACATAGCCGACATTAAAGAGGCGAAGCACAATCCTCAGTTTGAACGGTTCGCCATCAAAGAAGAGAAAATAAAAAGTTTTGAACACAAAAAAGCGATGATTGATCGCGAGATTTCAAAACTGATGACGGCCGAACCTTCAAAGCCGCTTGCCGATCTTTTGGATAATGAACAACATCAGCAACTCGACCTCCTCAAAGAGCACCTCTCAACATTACGCGAAGTGAACCAGCAATACGCCAAAATGGTTCTGAGTGTCGGCGCTTTTTACAATACTCTGCTCGAACGCGTCGTCCCCACGCAGATGCAGGGGTATCAGAAAGTGGCCTCCTCGGAAGCGTCGTTTTTGGAAGTGAGAGCGTAATATGGCATCGATTTTCAACGCATTGCACATCGGATACAGCGGTCTGAATGCCGCCCAGGTCGGGATCGACACGACCGGACACAATATATCCAATGCCGAAACCGAAGGGTACTCGCGCCAGCGTGTCGTCACCGCGGCGGCCTATCCGGTCAGCATCGATCCGGGGCAGCGCGGCAACGGGACACAGATCACCGAAATCGTCCGTATTTTCGATTCGTTTGTCTTTAGCCGATACACGGCAGCGTCGCAGTCAAAAGTCTATTCCGATACACTGAAAAAACATCTCGAGGAACTCTCCACCTATTTTCCCGATATCGACAACATCGGCATCAAAACCGATATGCAAAATTATTTTGACGGCTGGCAGTCTCTGGCCAACAACCCCGGCAACAGCGCGCTGAAAGTATCATTGGCACAGCAGGCGCAAACGCTGGTCCAGCATATCAAGCAAACGGGCGATCAGATTTCTGCCCTCCAAAGCTCCGTGAACGACCAAATCAAGATCAATGTCGAAGAGGTAAACCGCATCGCCGAAAAGATCGCCGGGTTGAACAAAGCGATTACGGAAGCCGAAGCAGGGGGAGTCAGCAACGCCAACGACCTCAGAGACCAGCGAAGCCAGCTGGAGATGACCCTCTCGGAGCTTATCGGGGCGAAAGTGATGCCCGGCAATATCATGAGCAACAATGTGGTGGATCCCAATATTGCCGTCAAAAAAGAGGATTACACGATCCTCGTCGGCGGATTCAACATCGTTGACGGTGCCAATTTCCATCCCATCGGGATAGAAAGCGCGGATAACCCAAACGGCTACCACAGCCTCTACTATGAGCGTCAGGACGGGGTGAGAATTCCTTTTGCACAGGATATACAGGGAGGCAAAATCGGAGCCCTGCTGGAGCTGCGCGGCACAACGATCGGCACGAACGGGCAGTTTGAGGACGGTTTTTTGCAAGAAACGATTGACAACCTCAATGCCCTTGCCAAAGGTCTGATGGAAGCGACGAACAACATTTACGCCCAAAGTGCAACGTCGTCGATGCAGTCGAATTCACTCCCTTTTACAGAAGCACAGCAGCTTCTGAGCAGCGATGGCAATTTCAAAGCGGGAACGTTCGATATCGTCGTGTACGACATCGACGGCAATGTCGCGGTACGCCGATCGATCACGATTGATGAAAACACCGTCATGAACAATGCGACTACCACGCTCTCCGATGGTATTACCCCTAACAGCATCGTCGAACAGTTGAACTGGCAAAGAGACGATACGGGAGACAACAATGCCCTCAACGACATCGACGATTTACTTTTTACGCAATTCGGGACGGATCAAAACATTTTGCGGATCGATTTTCAGGCGGGTTTTGCAGGGCAGGGGTATACCTTTGCCATCGAGGATAACGGGACCAATTTTGCAGGGGTGACGGGTGTCAGCCGGTTTTTCGACGGGGACAACATCAAAAACATTGCCCTCAGCCGGGAGATTCAGGATGATGCGACAGCGATACGGGGGTTCAAATCACCGGTGAGCGGAGACAATCAAACAGCACTGGCGATGGTGGAGCTGCAGTTTTCCAAAGTCTCGTTCAAAAATGGAAACGATGTCTACTCCGATACCCTGTACGGAAACTACGATACCGTCGTCACGCAGGTAGGGACAAAAACGAACTCGGTAATCCTCAGCAACGACACGATTCTGGCGCAATACAATGCGATCAAACTGGAACACGAATCGATTTCAAAGGTCAGTATTGACGAAGAACTTACCAATCTGATCCGGTACCAGACCTCATACGGTGCGGCGGCCAAGGTGATTACGACTATCGATCAGATGATGACGACGTTGCTTGGCATCAAGAGCTGATGATTAGCATTGCCGCGCTCGCCGGGGTGATTTTTTTCTCTTTTCTCGGCCCCCTTTTCTACACCGTCGATCCCCAGTTCTTTGATACCGGAGCCATACTGCTCTCACCCTCTGCCGAGCATTGGCTCGGTACCGACCGTTTGGGACGCGATTTGCTGGCACGTCTGATGGAAGGGGGGCAGGTATCCCTGGTGATCGGGTTTATGAGCGCGCTGATCTCGACGCTGATAGGACTGCTGTACGGAGTGAGCGCGGCGCTGCTGCGCGGTGGATTCGACAAACTGTTTATCGTCGTCGTCGATCTGTTTTTGACTTTTCCGACCCTCTTTTTGTTGTTGACGCTGGTGAGTTACATCAATGCGTCTGTCTGGATTCTCATCCTCATCATATCGATTACCGGGTGGATGAGTACGGCGCGGCTGATCCGATCAGAAAGTTTCGCGATCTCTTCCAAGCCGTTCATCCGTATTCTGCGCATCGGGGGCGTTCACCCTCTCAAAATCATTTTCAAATATTATGCGCCGCTGCTGGCTCCGATCGTACTGGTCAGTTTTACGTTCGGGGTAGGGGGGGCTATCCTGGCCGAATCGGGACTGTCGTTTCTGGGGCTTGGGATCGTCGCACCGCAGATGAGCTGGGGGAGCATCCTCAGCAGTGGGAAAGAGGTGATTGATATTGCATGGTGGGTGAGCTTTTTCCCCGGTCTGATGATCTTTATCGTGACGTTCGCGCTGATGAACATCTCCAACGCCCTGCAAGCGAAGATGAACCAGAAAGAGGTGCGGTAATTTAGCGCTGCTTCAAAATCGCTTCGGCATTGAGAAGGGCGTAGGGGAAGGGGAGGTCGACCTCTTCGCAGGGCGTTTCCAGACACTCTCCGCACCCTTTTCCGGCACAGGTGACGCTGCGGATCGTTTCGGTGTCGTTGCCGTGTTTTTCCATCGCCTCGACGATGTCGTCGAGGGTGAGATTCTGGCAGGCGCAGACGATCATCGCAGGACATGTCCCACGAATTTGGACATGTTGTTCAGAATCTTCCCGCCGCGGCGGAATCCGAGGCCGCACGCCTCGTACGCGAAAAAGACCCCTGCCTGATAGGCGTTGCCGTTTGTGTCGTGCGGGAATTCGACGTATTCCTGATAGACCGGTTTGAAGTTGCCGTACGGTCCGTCGTTGGAGTCGGTGACGTTGCCGGATGCGTCCATGATCCGCACGTTTGCCCCTTCGCGCCCGAACATCCGTTTCTCGACGCAGGGGATCCCTTTGAGCGGTTCAAACGAGGTTTTGAGCAGATACGGAGAATCCGGGAAGAGGTCGCAGAGGATCTTCATCATCCCCTTGGACTGGAACAGGAGGGTGTAGGCGGGGTTGAGGATGATCGCTTTTTGGTTGTTCATAATGGTCGTCAGGACGGTGGCGAGTTCCGGTTCCTCGATCGCGATATCTTCCCACGGGAAAAGTTTGAACCAGTACTCGTACGGGCTCTCATGACTGTCGTAGATCCCCTCCTCATCGAACTTGACGCCTCCCATTGGCTCGAATCCGGTTTCGAACCCCGCATCGATCGCCATCTGCTGGAGCAGTCTGACGGTCTGCTCCTCCTCGATGTTGCCGCTTGCACTGCTGAAGAGGATTTTCCACCCCTCATAGTAGCGTTCAAAATCCTCAGGAGCGTCGAAGAGGGTGATGAGACGGCGGAAGTTGTCACTGATCGCCTGATAGACATTGTTGAACTGCCGCTCCTCGTCCATGCGGTTGTGTTTGAGGATCGCCCACTGGATTATTGCCGTCTCAAAGAGGGCTGTCGGGGTGTCGGCATTGAATTCGATCAGTTTGATCGGAGCGCCGCCGATCCCGCCGGCGAGGTCGAAGCGGCCGTAGAGATGCCAGTGGACATCGTTTTCCCAGCTTTTTTTGATCGTTTCGATGAGGTTGAAGGGGATTCCCAGCTCGAAGAAGAGGTTGTTGTCGATGACGTGCTGCGCCGCGGTGGCGTACATGTCGTATAGCTCGTTGACAGCCTCGTAGTACGCTTCGGCTTCGGCATCGGTGACAACGACGAGTTCGTCCGCGACGTATTTGCTTTCATCGCTGTCGGTATGCCAGTGAAAGCCGATCTGCTCCAGGACGCGGTCGTCGATCGGGGTGACTTTTTCGAGGGTTACCATCGGATCAGCCTCCGTAACTGCTGCTGGCAGTCGTCGTTTTGGAAGCGTCGTTGCCGAAGTAGCTTTTTTTCTGGGTACCTGTAGAGGCGGAGCCTGTGCCACTGGCGGAGCGGTGATAGGCGGAGCGGTTGGAGACGTCCTGATGTCTTTGGACATTCTTGTTGTTCATCAGCATGTTTCCGATCATGTTTCCCAGCAAGGCTCCCCCAGCGGCGGCAAGGATCGTACCGGCCAGCCCCATCCCCTCGCCCTGGGGTTCGGCGTTGAGTTCGGACTGTCCGGCTTGCATTTTTTGGTATTCCTGGTCGGCCAGCTCTTTCATCTCCGCTTCGGTGAGGACCCGTTCGTGGACCGTTCCGTTTTCGTCCGTTTCGCGGATGATGGCGCGGCTTGGGCCGCTGGTCGGCATCTCTTCGACGATGACGTATTTGCCGTTGCTCAGCTGCTCGACGACGAGAAATTTGTTCTGGGCTTCTGCCTGTTCACTGGCTGCCTGTTCTTCGGGGGCGCTTTGGCATCCGCTGAGGGCACTCATGACAACGATACCGAATGAACCCAGTACGGCGGTTTTTGCATTGAAAATATGTTTCATTTTTTTCTCCTGATGGGTAATTAACGTATCCGTTTGAGCCGCTGCCGGCCAAGACGGTAAATTTTGGATGATGAGCGCTCATAGAGTCCCTGCGCGTCTTCGATGATCCAATCGGTGCGCTCCAGGCAAAAAGACGGGTCAAACGAACTTCCGCTTTCGTTGGCGGAGGTAGAGTACAGCCATCCGTAGCATTCGATCAGGCGTGCATGTCCGGGATCGGTGACATAACGGAATGCCTGGTTTTTGACGATGAAGGTGGTCTTTTTGGCATACCGGACACGGCGTTTATGGGCATCGGGGATTCTGATGTGCGTTTTAAGAGTCTGGAACGCGCAGAAAACTTTTAAAAAGGGTTTAGACTCTTCGCGCCGTTTGGCCTCTCTGAGCTTGTCGGCGCTTTGGGAGAGGAAACCGACGGTGGTGTCGGTCTGGGCGAGGAGAATTTTCATGGCTTAGGAACGGAGGTAGTCTTGCAACGCGTCTGGTGTCATCCAGCTGTCGTCTTGCATGTGTCCCATCGCCTCGATCGCGGCGCGGGCAGCGCTGAGGGTCGTGAAATAGGGGATACCCATCCGCAGAACGATCTGGCGGATCTGCTCGGCGTCTTTTTTCGCGGTCTGGTTGTCGGAGGTGTTGATCGCCAGCGAAATCTCGCCGTTTTTCATGATGTCTTCGATGTTCGGACGCCCTTCGGAAATTTTGAGGACCGCTTCGCAAGGGATTCCCGCCTCTTCGATCTCTTTTTGGGTTCCACGGGTCGCGATCAGTTTGAAGCCGTGATTGTGCAGACCGCGTGCGATTTCTGCCGCGTGCTTTTTATCGCAGTCGATGAAGGAGAGGAAGCAGGTTCCCGATGTCGGGATCTTATTCCCCGCCGCCAGCTGGCTTTTGGCGAAGCTTACGCCGAAGTTGGCGCTGATCCCCATAACTTCACCGGTCGATTTCATCTCTGGGCTGAGGACCAGGTCGGCACCGTAGAGTTTGTTGAACGGGAACACCGCTTCTTTGATCGCAACGTGCCCTTTGAGGCGAGGTTTGAGAAGGCCATTCTCTTCCATGACGATGTTGTAGTTGTCATAGTACGCGAGCGCGCTGCGCAGGCTGTCGCCGAGCATGACACGTGTCGCCACTTTGGCCAGCGGCATCCCCGTCGCTTTGGAAACAAACGGTACAGTACGGGATGCGCGTGGGTTGACCTCGATCAGATAGATCTCGTTTTGGTAGATCGCGTACTGGATGTTGAGCAGACCGATGACGCCAAGGCCCAGAGCGATGGTTTTGGTCTGCGCTTCGACCTGTGCTTTGAGCTCTGGCGAAAGGCCTACCGGCGGAAGCGAACAGGCGCTGTCACCTGAGTGGATCCCCGCCTCTTCGATGTGCTGCATGACCGAACCGATGTAGACTTCTTTGCCATCACTGATCGCATCGACGTCGAGCTCGACCGCCTGGTCGAGGAATTTATCAACGAGGACCGGAGAATCGTTGCTCACCGAGACGGCGACGTCCATGTAGGTACGAAGCTCATCCTCATTATAGACGATTCGCATCGCGCGGCCGCCGAGGACATAGGAAGGGCGTACAAGAACGGGATAACCCAGTCTCTGCGCGATTTCGAAAGCTCCCTCTTTGGTCATGGAGAGGCCGTTTTCAGGCTGTTTGAGCCCTTTTTCAACGACAAATGCCGAGAACTTTTCGCGGTTTTCGGCCAGGTCGATTACCTCTGCCGAGGTTCCGGCGATTTTGGCGCCGATCTCGTGGAGGCTGTTGGCAAGCTTGAGGGGTGTCTGGCCGCCGAAGTGGACGATGATCCCATCAGGCTGTTCGGCTTCGACGATCGCTCGGACGTGTTCGAAATCGATCGGTTCGAAATAGAGGACATCTGAGGTGTCGTAGTCGGTGGAGACCGTTTCAGGGTTGCAGTTGACCATGATCGTCTCGATCCCCATCTCTTTGAGGGCGAACGATGCATGGACGCAGCAGTAGTCAAACTCGATCCCCTGTCCGATACGGTTCGGACCGCCGCCGAGGATCATCACCTTTTTCTTGTCGCTCTGGCGCGGTGCCTGAAGTCCCAGACGGGTGATGTTCGTTGTCGAGTAGAGGTAAGGGGTCAGTGATCCAAACTCTGCCGCACAGGTGTCGACTTCGTTGTACTCGAATGCGATCCCCAAAGCCTTGCGGGCATCATATACGTCCGCCTCTTTGGCGTTGCCGCCGTTTTGGCAGATCAGTTTGGCGATCATTTTGTCCGAGAACCCTTCGGTTTTCAGTCGGCGGAGCTGCGCTTCGTCACCGAGCGTCGCGGCGGTCACTTTTGGTTCCTGGGCGACGATCTCCTCGATCTGGGCGAGGAACCACGGATCGATTTTGGAGAGTTCGAAGATATCTTCGACGGTGAGCCCCATTCTGAATCCTTGCGCTACGTAGAGGATACGCTCGGCATTGGGACGGCGGATTTCGTGTTTGACGAACTCAAGTTCTCCCTCGATCGGATCAAATCCGCAAAGGCCCGTTTCCAGAGAGCAGAGGGCTTTTTGGACAGACTCTTTGAAGGTACGCCCGATTGCCATGACTTCCCCGACCGATTTCATGCTGGTGGTGAGGGTTGATTCGGCTTCGGGGAATTTCTCGAAGGTGAAGCGGGGGAGTTTGGTGACGATGTAATCGATAACCGGTTCGAATGCGGCGGGGGTACCCGTGATGTCGTTGGTGATCTCATCGAGGGTGAAACCGACGGCGAGAAGGGTGGCAACTTTGGCGATCGGGTAACCGGTCGCTTTGGAAGCAAGCGCGGATGAGCGCGAAACGCGGGGGTTCATCTCGATGACGATCATCCGGCCGGTTGCGGGGTTGACGGAGAACTGGACGTTCGATCCGCCGGTGTCGACGCCGATTTCGCGCAGGATCGCGAACGACGCATCACGCATCCGCTGATACTCTTTATCGGTCAGGGTAAGGGCAGGGGCGATCGTGATGGAGTCTCCGGTGTGGACCCCCATCGGGTCGAGGTTTTCGATCGAACAGACGATGATGCAGTTGTCGTTGCGGTCGCGGATGACCTCCATCTCGTACTCTTTCCATCCAAGAAGCGACTCTTCGATCAGGATTTCCGTGATCGGAGACTCGTCCAGCCCGCGCTGGGCGAGGATTTTGAACTCGTCGATGTTGTACGCGACACCGCTTCCCCCTCCGGCGAGGGTGTAGGAGGCGCGGATGATGATCGGGAAACCGATCGCTTCGGCCGCGGCGAGGGCTTCGTCCATGTTGTAGGCGTAGCGGGAGATCGGGAGGTCCATCCCGATTTTGATCATCGCCTCCTTGAAAGCCTGGCGGTCTTCCCCTTTTTTGATGGCGCTGGGGTTGGCACCGAGGAATTCGATTCCCTCCAGCATCCCGGCCTCGTACATTTTCATCGCGGCGTTCAGGGCGGTTTGTCCTCCCATGGTCGGAAGAATCGCGTCTACCTTCTCTTTTTTGATGATTTCGGCGATGATTTCGGGTTTGATCGGTTCGATATAGGTGCGGTCGGCAAACTCTGGGTCGGTCATGATGGTTGCCGGATTGGAGTTGATCAAAACTACGCGGTAGCCCAACTCTTTAAGCGTTTTAACCGCTTGTGTTCCGGAGTAGTCGAATTCACAGGCCTGACCGATTACGATCGGGCCTGATCCGATGAGCAATATCGTTTTGATGTCGTCGCGTTTTGGCATTGTGACCCTTCTACAAAAAATTTGTAAATTATAGGGCAAAGGCACTTAAAATCGGATTATCTGACCTTGGTGATCACATGAAAATAGGCCGGATTTTTGCCGTAGTAGTAGGGCTCGATCACGGCACTCTGATACCCCTGGGCTTTGGCCGTTGAAATGACTTTTCCCACTTTCAGCCCCGAGAGGAAAATCTGATCCAAACCGGAAGTGGTCACTTCGTCCCCAACCGCGATGGGGATCCAGGTCGGTATGAATTCGACGACGAGATGCTTGGCATTGGCTCCGCGGACGATTCCCGGTGCCATCGAAGCGCCGACGTTCACTGCATACGAACTTTTGACGTCACCGTTGAGCAGGGCCATCGCTTTGCCGTTGTTGGAAACGACGATACCTGCCGCATACCCGCGGTAGAGCAATCCGTAAACCTGTCGGGGGTTGAAATGTTCCATCTCCAGCCACAGTTTGTGGGGGTCTCCGAAACGGACATAGGAGAGGGATCGGACCAGTTCCGTCTCCCCATGGGTGATGAAGGTGCTGTTGTTCTCTCTGAGCAGTTTCTGGTATTCGTCTGCAACCTGATGAAGGGCCAAAAGCTCTTTTTCGTAATAGCGGTTTTTTTCCTGAAGGGAGATGATGGTTTGCTGCTGGTCGAAATGTTCTTCGAGGGTTGCTTGCAGGGTCTCGATCCCATCGAGATAGTAAGATTTCACCGCAAGGGTCACACGGAGTATAGGAGATTGCAGCAAACCGGTAAAATAGAGGGCTGCGCTCACCGCAAGGGCGAGCAGAAGGGTCAAAAAAAGCTTTTGTTTATTCATTATCGAAGAGTTCGTGGAGCTGATCGATCTCTTCCAGAGCACGTCCGGTTCCGCGGGCTACGCACAGCAGCGGTTCATCGGCGACATAAACCGGAATTTTGATGATTTCGGAAATGTATTTGTCGAGCTGGCGGATGAGGGCCCCCCCTCCGGTGAGAATGACGCCGTTGTTGACGATGTCGCCGGCCAGATCGGGCGGCATGTTTTCCAGCACGTCGCGTACCGCTTCGAGGATCTCCTTGAGAGGTTCACGCATCGCTTCGCGGGCATCTTCGCTGGTAAGTTCGATCGAGGTCAAAAGACCTTCGACCTGATCGCGGCCGTTGATGATCATTTTGAGCTCCTGTGCCAGAGGCATCGCGGTCCCGATGTTGATCTTGATGTCTTCGGCAATCCGTTCCCCGATCAGGAGGTTGTATTTGCGTTTGACGTAATCCATGATGGAACGGTCGATTTTGTCCCCGGCGATGCGGATGGAACGGCACAGAACGAGACCGCCCAACGAGACGACGCCGATTTCGGTCGTACCGCCGCCGATATCGACGACGATGTTCCCCTTGGGTTCGCGGATGTCGATCCCCGCACCGATCGCAGCCGCCATAGGCTCGTCGATCAGGTACACTTCACGCGCGCCGGCACTCATCGCCGATTCACGTACCGCTTTACGCTCTACCTGAGTCAGTCCGTAGGGGACGCAGATGATGATACGCGGGCTGATGAGGCTGCTGCGTCCGTGCGCTTTTTCGATGAATTTTCGGATCATTTTTTCGGTCATGTCGAAATCGGCAATAACGCCGTCTTTCATCGGGCGGATCGCTTTGATATTGCCGGGAGTTTTTCCGACCATCTCTTTGGCTTCGCGGCCGACGGCCAATACTTTTTGCTGGCCGTATTTTTCGGTTTTGACGGCAACGACGGAGGGCTCATTGATGATGATGCCTCTGCCTTTGGAAATAACGAGGGTATTGGCCGTCCCCAGGTCGATGGAGAGATCGTTGGAGAACATTCCGATGAGTTTGTTAAATAGCATTGTGTGTCCTAAGCGCTTTTTTGATTCGGTTTTTTAAGATATACGGGTTGAGTTTGGGATTCAACGACCTCTTTGGTAATGACCACTTCATAGCCGGCATATTCGGGAAGCTCATACATGATATCCCCCATGATCTCTTCCATGATGGCACGCAGCCCCCGAGCTCCTGTCTTGCGCGACAGCGCTTTTGCGGCAATGGCGCTCAAAGCCTCTTTTTCAAAGGTGAGTTCGACATTGTCGATTGCAAAAAGTTTGGTGTATTGCTTGAGGAGGGAATTTTTTGGCTCGGTCAGGATACGGACCATCTCCTCCTCGGTGATTTTGTTCAGCGACGCGATGATCGGAAGACGCCCGATCAGCTCGGGGATCAGCCCGTAGCTGACAAGATCATCGGGCTCGACGTTTTCGAAACTGTCATCGATGTCGGCGGATGAACGTTTCTCGTGGCCGAATCCCATGACGTTGTTCCCTTTTTTACGCTCCAGAATCTGTCCGAGACCGTCAAATGCCCCGCCGCAGATGAAGAGGATGCCGGATGTGTCGATCTGGATGAAATCCTGGTTGGGATGTTTGCGTCCCCCTTTGGGAGGGATGTTGACCACAGAACCTTCGATGATTTTGAGCAGCGCCTGCTGTACCCCTTCGCCCGAAACGTCACGGGTGATCGAGCGGTTTTCGCTCATGCGGGAGATCTTGTCGATTTCGTCGATGAAAACGATCCCCTGCTGTGCCCGCTCGACGTCACCGTCGGCGGCCTGCAGCAGTTTGGTCAGGATGTTTTCGACGTCTTCTCCGACGTATCCCGCTTCGGTGAGGCTGGTCGCGTCGGCGATGGCGATCGGGACGTTCAGGACGCGGGCGATGGTCTGCGCCATCAGCGTTTTTCCGCTTCCGGTCGGCCCGATCAGCAGGACGTTGGATTTGGCGATTTCGGTCTCATCCTCGATCTGGTGGTGCTTGAAAATCCGTTTGTAGTGGTTGTAGACGGCGACGGAGAGGAGTTTGCGGGCCCGCTCCTGGCCGATGATGTACTGCCCGAGGAAGGCATTGAGCTCTTTGGGGGTCAGAAGCTCGGTTTCCATGTGCTCGACATGTTCGGAGCCCTGTGTGTCGTGGTCTCCGAACATGATTTTGTAGGCGGAAAAAACGCAGTTCTTGCAGATGTAGACGTTGTTTCCGGCAATCAGCGGGTTATGATCGCTTTCTGGCGCTTCACAGAAGCTGCAATGGCGATGGATCATGACTCTTTCCTTTCAAAGGGAATACCCCGTTTGGTATTGATGATGAATTCGCACATCTTTTTGACGTAATCGCTCTGTGAATCCGCAAGCAGCGCCGAGGCGGTTTCCTGCAACGGCTTGCCCGATTCGAAAAGATCGCGATAGGCACTGCGCAGAGCGTCAATGTCGGCGCGTTCGATATGGCGGCGAAGACCGTTAAGGTTGAGGCCGCGCAATACCGCACGGTTCCCCTCTGCCAGACAATAAGGCGGGATGTCCTGAGAGAGAGCCGATGCCCCTGCGATCATCGCATAGTCGCCGATTTTGACGAACTGGTGGACGGGGGTCATTCCGCCGATGACGGCAAAGTTGCCCATCTCGACGTGTCCTGCCAGCGTTGCGGCATTGGCGAGGATACAGTGGTCTCCGATAATGACGTCATGCCCCAGATGGACGTAGCCCATGAAGAGGTTGTCGTTTCCGACGACGGTTTTTCCTCCCCCTCCGGCGGTGCCGGGGTTGAAGAGGGTGAATTCACGGATTTTGTTACGGTCGCCGATGATCAGCTCGACCTCTTCGCCGGCGTATTTGAGATCCTGAGGTACCGACCCCAGTACCGCATGGGAGAAAATCTCATTGTACTCGCCGATCGTTGTGTTGCCGTAGATGCAGGCACCCTGCGCGATTTTGGTCCCTTTGCCGATTTTGGCTCTGCCGGAAACGAAACAGAATGCCCCGATTTCGACGTCAGGCCCGATTTGCGCCCCTTCTTCGATGATGGCGTGTGGAGAAATCAAACTCATAGGGCCTACTTGTCGACGATCATGGCTTTGAGTTCGGCTTCGGAGACGAGGGTGTCGTCCACATAGGCTTTCCCTTCCAGAACCCAGATGGAGCCTTTGTGCTTGACAACGTTCATCCGGTATTCGAGACGGTCCCCGGGGCGGACCGGGGCACGGAACTTCGCGCCGTCAATGCTCATGAAATAAACGACTTTGTTCGCCGCTTCCTCTTCGGTCATGTCCATGCTCTGAAATGCGAGAATACCGCCGGCCTGAGCCATCCCCTCGAGGATCATAACGCCCGGATAGATCGGGTGGCCCGGGAAATGCCCTTCGAAAATCTGTTCGCCGATGGTGACGTTTTTGTACCCGACAAGCGATTCGTTGGGGGTAAGATCGGTCACACGGTCGACGAGAAGAAAAGGGAAACGGTGGGGTAAAATTTTTTGGATTTGAACAACATCAATCATAGTTTTTGGACACCTTGGGTAAAAAATCCCCTTATTTTAGCGCAAAAACTGTTAATTAACGGTAATAAGTTTCTCTTTTGTGTCGTCGTAGGTTTTCGTCTCCAGTGTCAGGACGATTTTGCCCGCGGGAATCTCGTCGACGACGATGACGGCCGAGGTGCTGAACGGAGTGCCGCTCAGTCGGGCGCGCAGTGTGATCTCCGTTTCGACCGGGGGGGCATCGAACATCAGCTCCTGCGTATGGGGATAGTTCAGACCGGTGAGGGCGTTGAAAGTATCGAGGGTGATGAAACGTACCTCTTCGCGGTTGAGGAAAAACTGTCGCTCACACTCGAAATCGATCACGCCATTCGTCTGTGTACGGTTGATCGTCGAGTAGAAGAGGGGGTATGAGGGGACGACGGCCCCTGAGACACTCAGGGAGGAGCGGAGCAGACGGTAGTTTACGAACCGCTCTTTGATGATCCGGTACGCTGTGCCTGCCTCTTCGAGCTTCATGCGACGCTCGTACATTTCCAGACGCTCTTCGATGGATGCGGGGAGGATTTGCCGGGAAAGGGGGGAGAACATTTCGTCCATCAGACGGTGTTGCTGGTCGCGCTGCATGGCAAGGCCGAAAAGGCAGCCGCAGTAGTCCTGGCGATAGAGCTGCTGTTCCTTGCTCACCCGGCTCTGATCGGCGGTTCCCCCCTCTTTGCGGTAGTCGAAGGCGACGAACTCGACGCCGTGGCTCTCACGGAACGCTTCGCCGGCTCTAATCAGCTGCTCCTGGGATTTTTTGGGGCTGACGAGGAGGGTGGTCGTCATCCGTTTTTCCCCGAGTTCCAAGGCTTTATGGGCGCTGACATCGAACCGGCGGTCGAAGCACACTTCGCACCTGGCCCCTTTTTCGGGTTCGTTTTCGAGCCCTCGGACGGCGTCGAGCCAGTTTTCGAAATCATAGGGTCCTTCTATCAGCTCAATACCCAGTTTTTTGCAGCTGCGCATTACGTCGAGAAGGCGGAGGCTGTATTCGCTGTAAGGGTGGATATTGGGGTCATAGAAGAACCCGACGAGTTTTTCGTCGGGGAATTCGTGCTGGAGCTTTTCGATAAAGAAGTGCGAATCGACGCTGCAGCAGATGTGGACTAACATGTATTAGTCGCGAGAAGCCAAAATCTCTACCGATTCGATGGTGTCGCGCATTTGGATGTTGTCGAGAACGGCCATAGATGCCGCGTCATCCGCTTCGATTCCGCCGAATACCGTGTGGACACCGTCAAGGTGAGGGCAGCTGACAAAGCAGATGAAAAACTGGCTTCCGCCGGTGTTGGGGCCGGCGTGTGCCATGGAAAGGGCCCCTTTGACGTGGCGGTGTTTGTTGAGCGCCGTTTCGCACGGGATCGCCCAGCCCGGTCCGCCGGTGCCGGTACCGTGGGGGCATCCCCCCTGAGCCATGAAGCCGGGGATGACGCGGTGGAAGTTGAGGCCGTTGTAGAATCCGTCGTTGACGAGTGCGGCGAAGTTGGCGACGGTGTTTGGGGTTTCGTCGTTATAGAGTTTGAGCCAGATGACCCCTTTGTTGGTGGTCATTTTCGCCCATTGGTAGCTTGCGAGCTCCTCTGCGGTAGCGTTGTAGTTTTTCAGTTCTTTGCGTCCGAACATTGTGTCGTATCCTTGAGGGAATTTTTTGCAATTATAGTCGAAGAATCTTAACCGAGGCAACGGAATCGGTTATAATGACCCAAATTTATTTGGGGAAATTGACCTTGGAATCCTGGCTGCAGCGTCGTTTGGCAAATCTTTCACTTCGCGAACTTCATTTCTATACGGTCGTCTTTATCCTTTTTTTTACGGTTGTTTTTGCCTCTTTGCTGGTCTACGATGAATACCGCCAGTTTGCCATGGCCGCCGATACGACTCTGTTCGGGATACGCGGCGACCCCCATGCGCTCAAAGGGCGGCTGATCAAGATCATCGTTGAAATCTCGACGCTTGCCCTGATCCTTTTTGGTTTTATTTTCGGGATCACCAAAGTCGTCAACAGCATGATTTCCAGGGATATGGAGCGGTTCATGCAGTTTTTTGAAGCGGTCCATACGAAGGCGAAACCGATTCCGTCTGATGAACTTTATTTCACCGAATTCAAGCGGATGGCGGGGTATGCCAATGAGATGGCCGATACCATTCAGGAACAAAAAAAGTCACTCAGGATGCTCAACGCCGATCTCGAAGAACGGGTCAAACGAAAAACGGCGGCGCTACAGCTCAAAAACGAGGCGCTGGAGATCGAACAGCACTTTTCGCAGGGGCTGCTGGAATCGCATAAACAGTTCATCCGTTATGCGATCCACGAGACCCATACCCCCCTTTCGGTTATTATGGCCAATATCGAACTTTTCAGCATGAATGAGGGGCGCAACCGCTACCTGGCAAAAATCGAAGCGGCGGTCAAAAACATCTTCAGCATTTACGACGATTTGAGCTATCTGGTCAAAAAAGATCAGATCGACTATCCCAAAAAACCGATCGATCTTGGAGAGTACGTCGAGAAGCGGCTCGAATTTTTTGATGAGGTGGCTCATTTCTCCAACCACTCTTTGGAATACAACCACCCCGAACTGGCGTCGTGGATCCAGTTTAATGAAACGAAACTGCAGCGGGTGATCGACAACAACATTACCAACGCGATCAAATACACCAAAAGCGGCGAGCCGATTCGCGTCGGGGTGGCATGCAACACAAGCTCTTGTCGGTTCTGGGTTGAGAGCCGGTCGCAAAAGATTCATGACGAGCAAAAGATTTTCGAGGCATACTATCGGGAACGAAAAAAGAGCGACGGTTTCGGGCTGGGGCTGAGTCTGGTTAAATCGATCTGTGACGAAGACGGCGTGGGGATCACGATCACTTCGGACAATGATGTGACCCGTTTTGAATACCGTTTTGAAAAAGGAGTCGTCGTTGAAAATTCTCCTGCTTGAAGACGAAACGATGCTCAGCGAAGCGATCAACGAATATCTGACGTCTCAGGGGCACCGCGTGACATTGTTCGAAGACGGTTCCGAGGCGCTGGAAACATTAAAACACGATGCGTTTGATCTGCTGGTTCTCGATATCAATGTCCCCGGAATCGACGGCCTCGATCTGCTCGAAAAGCTCCATGAACTCAAAATCCGTACCCCCGCCATCTACATCAGCGCTCTCGTCGACATCGAGGGGATCAGCCGCGCGTACGATCTGGGGTGTTACGACTACCTCAAAAAACCGTTTCATCTTAAAGAGCTCGCTCTGCGGATCGACAAGGTGATGCAAAGCTGCACGATCCCCCAGAGCCATCTGCGCCTCTCCAAAAGCTACAGCTATGATGCATCGACGTCGACATTGCTGTGTGAGAACGTAACACAGCCTCTCACCAAACGGCAGCTTCAGATCATCGATCTGTTGGCCCGTAACCGGGGGAGGGTTGTCGATTTCGATCAGTTTCGCAGCTACATATGGGACGAAGAATACGTCGACAACGCGACGATACGGGCTGAAGTGAGCCGTCTGAAGAAATCGCTCAAGGAGGATTTCATCCAGAATATCCGCTCACTGGGCTACATGATCGATATTCCCCGCTCCTAGGCGTTACTTTTTTACCCATAATCTTTTTTTTCTTTTTCGTTTCTTCCCATTCTGTTTTCGGATTTTCTTTTTGCTACGTTCATGCTACGTTTTGTTCTCATAATGACAGTGTGAAAAAAAAGAAGGAGTGAGAATGAGAGGTAAAGTTTCTCTGTCGCTTTTGGCATCGGCGTTGGTTGTCAACGCGTTTGCCGCGGATGATTTGGCAGGAATGTTCAAGGAAGGGAAAGCGAGCGGACAGATCCGCGCTTTCTATATTGACCGGGATTATTCGGGGATTGCATCGGTGCATCGCGATGCGACAGCGATCGGCGGATATCTGAAATACGAAACGGGTGCTTGGAACGGTCTGAGCCTCGGTGCGGCGTTCTATACGTCCAACGGTCTGTTTTTGGGTGACAAAACGACAGCGACCGGAACGGACAATCCGAAAGTTGATCCAACACTGCTTGGGAAAAGCAACGATTCGGTTACCTATCTGGGCGAAGCGTATGTGCAGTACAAAAACGGCAACACGACGTTCAAGGGCGGACGCCAGAAGCTCGATACCCCGATGGCGGGAAGCGACGATGCGCGGATGCTCCCGAACCTGTTTGAAGCGTACGTCCTGAGCAATACCGATATGAAAGACATGACGCTCATCGCGGCCCACGTGACGAAATTCGCGCAGGGGACGTTCGGACGTGCCTATAACGGCGGCGTTTTGAGCGTCACGTCGGGGTATTCTTTGGTGAATTCAAAAGACTATGTCGGTGAATTCGTCGATATGGGAAGCTATGCTATCGGACAAAACACGGACGGCGTCAGCGTCGCTGCGGCGGTCTACACGGGGATTCCGGGGCTGAAACTCCAGTTGTGGGACTATTATGCCCACGATATTCTCAACGCGATCTATGCCGAAGCCAATTACGGCTGGTCGATGGGCGGCGGGATTTCCCCGTATGTCGCGGCGCAGTATATCCGTGAAGACAACATCGGTAACGATTATGCAGGCGAGGTGGAAAGCAATTTCTACGGCGCGAAAGCCGGGGCAAAAATCGGCAACTGTGACGTGTCGGTCGCTGTTTCGCACAACTCGTCGGAAGCTGACGCCACCATCGGCGGCGGAACGATCACTCCGTGGGGTGGGATGCCGGCTTATACGCAGGGGATGGTGACCCGTCACCAGTTCATGTCGGGAACGGACGCGTGGAAAGTGGCCGCCAGCTATGACTGGAAAGATTACGGAATCGGCCTGAACACAGGTGTGTACTATGTCGAATTTGATATGGGCGACATGAACGGATATTCCACGGAAACCGGCTCAGTTGCCAGCGAAGCGGGATTCGATATCATATACAATCCCCAAGCGGTCAAAAATCTTCAACTGCGCTTCCGTGGGAATTTTCCGCGTGAGTATCAAGAGAAGCCCGGACAGGATATGGACTGGGATGAATATCGCGTTATCGCGAACTACAACTTTTAAAGGAGGTTGAAGAATGAAACAGGAATTGGTAGATGTGATCAAAAATGATCCTGATTATCTGCGCCTTATCCGCGAACGAAGCCGTTTCGCGTGGACATTGACGATTACGATGCTGGTCATCTATTTCGGATTTGTATTGGTGATCGCGTTTGATCCCTCGTTGCTCGGGACACCCCTGTTTGAGGGTTCCGTGACGACGATCGGGATTCCCATCGGGATCGGCGTCATCATCAGTGCCTTTATTCTGACGGGTATTTATGTCCGTCGTGCCAACGGGGAGTTCGATGAACTCACCAACCGTATCAAAGCCAAAGCAAAGGGAGAGTAATGAAAACGGTACTTTTGACCCTCCTGGCCGCCTCGTATGCCTTCGCGGGTGATGCTCTGGGCGGAGAAGTGGAGAAGCAGGCGCTGAACATGTCGGCGATCATCATGTTCCTGATTTTCGTCGGTGCGACGCTGGGGATCACCTATTGGGCCGCCAAGCGGACCAAAACGGCGAAAGATTTCTACACCGCCGGCGGCGGGATTACCGGTTTTCAAAACGGTATGGCGATCGCGGGGGACTACATGTCGGCCGCATCGTTTTTGGGGATTTCGGCCCTCGTGTATGCCAAAGGGTATGACGGCCTGATCTATTCGATCGGGTTTCTCGTCGGATGGCCTATCATTCTGTTCATGATCGCCGAGCAGCTTCGCAACCTCGGTAAGTATACGTTTGCGGACGTTGCATCGTACCGTTTGCAGCAGACACCGATCCGTACACTGGCGGCATTCGGTTCGATTCTGACGGTCGTACTGTACCTGATCGCACAGATGGTAGGTGCCGGTAAACTGATCCAGCTTCTGTTCGGTCTGGATTATGAAGTGGCGGTTATCCTCGTCGGTGTATTGATGATCCTCTACGTTACGTTCGGGGGAATGCTCGCAACGACATGGGTTCAGATCATCAAGGCGTTCCTCCTTCTTTCGGGTGCGACGTTTATGGCGGTTGCCGTTATGGCCCACTACAACTTCAACTTCGAAACGTTGTTCGCAACGGCGGTAGAGATGAAAGAGACGGCCGCTATCATGGCTCCTGGCGGATTGGTAAGCGATCCTATTTCGGCGATTTCACTCGGTATTGCTCTGATGTTCGGTACGGCGGGTCTTCCGCACATCCTGATGCGCTTTTTCACCGTCAGCGATGCCAAAGAGGCGCGTAAATCGGTTTTCTATGCGACAGGGTTCATCGGATATTTCTATATCCTGACGTTCATCATCGGTTTCGGTGCGATCGTTATGGTGTTCCAGAATCCACAGTATCTTGATGTGGCGAAAGCGGCGATCGACGGCGGCGCTCCGATCCTCGGCGGCGACAACATGGCGGCGATCCACCTCTCTCACGCAGTGGGCGGAGACTTCTTCCTCGGGTTTATCTCGGCGGTAGCGTTCGCGACGATCCTGGCGGTCGTCTCGGGGCTCACACTGGCTGGGGCGTCGGCGATTTCGCATGACCTGTATGCATCGGTTCTGCGCGCCGGACGTGCGGATGGACTGATGGAGATGAAAGTTTCGAAAATCGCGACGGTCGTTTTGGGTATCGTGGCTATTTTCCTGGGGATTATTTTCGAAGACCAGAATATCGCGTTCATGGTCGGATTGGCGTTTGCGATCGCGGCGAGTGCCAACTTCCCGGTATTGTTCCTCTCCATGTTCTGGTCGAAACTGACCACACGCGGTGCATTGCTGGGCGGATCGCTCGGTTTGGCTACGGCAGGGGTTTTGGTGATCCTGGGACCGACCGTATGGGTGGACGTACTGGGTAATGCGGAAGCGATCTTCCCGTACAAATATCCGGCATTGTTCTCGGTAACGGCGGCGTTCGTCGGTATCTGGTTCTTCTCGATCACCGACAAGAGCGATAACTCCCGCCGTGAGATCGAAGCATTCGAAGCACAGAATATCCGTTGCCAGACCGGTATCGGAGCTGAGGGTGCCGTTGAACATTAAATTGGAACGCCGGGGGAATCAAATCCCCCCGGCCGCGCTTGCCGCTATGGCACTGAAGCTTGCCCCTTTCGGGGCAGAGTTCTCACAACTGTTATCAGGAGCTTCCTTTGAGTCTCTTTGACCAAAAAGCACTTTTGATGTCTATCCATCCGTTTGATCTGCTCAGCGAGCGAATGATCGAAAAGCTGATGACACAGATGGATATTGCCTACTACCCGACCGATACAGTGCTGATAGCCCCGAGGGTAAGGGCAGAATCTCTTTACATCATTATCAAGGGGATCGTCAACGAAACCATCGACGGCGAACTCCAGAACGTCTACGGCGAGCGCGACAGCTTTGACGCCAACTCGCTCATATACGGAAACACCCAAAGCACCTTTACGGTCGCCGAAGATCTCATCTGCTACTGCCTCCCCAAAGAATCCTTCCTCAACCTTCTCCAGGATGCCGAGACGTTTCAAAACTACTTTATGCAGGATTTCATCACCAAACACCAGCGCCTCAAAGAGCGCCAGCACCAGAACGATCTGACCCCGTTCATGGTGGCACGGGTCGATGAGATCTACCTGCACGCCCCCTGCATCGT
This sequence comes from Campylobacterales bacterium, assembly GCA_016938595.1. Taxonomy (GTDB): domain Bacteria; phylum Campylobacterota; class Campylobacteria; order Campylobacterales; family Sulfurimonadaceae; genus Sulfuricurvum. Next base: position 27,544 of record JAFGUJ010000072.1, read on the forward strand.
CGATGCCGGTCTCTCCATCCGTGAAGCGCTCCGGGAGATGACACGGACCGGCGCCAAAGTGATTTTGGTCCGTCATGAGGGGGCGACGGGGATTGTGACCGATACCAACCTGCGCGAGAAAGTTCTGCTTGCCGAAAAGAATATGGGCGATCCGATCGGGGAGATTGCGACGTACGGCCTGATCATGGTCGAGCGGAGCGATTTTTTATTCAACGCGCTGCTTCTATTCACCAAGTATGGCGTCAAGCGCCTCGTTGTATCGGAAGGGGAGAAGATTGTTGGGATTCTCGAACAGCTCGATCTGCTGAGCCATTTCGCGAACCACACCCATCTCATCGCGGCATCGATCGACCGGGCGACCTCTATCGACGAACTCGTCAACATCGAACGCTCCCTGATGCAGGTGATCCGTTCCCTGACCTCCAAGGGGGTGCGGGTCCGCTACGTTTCCAAACTGGTCAGTGAGCTCAACGCCAAGGTGTACCGCAAGGTTTTCGAAATGGTCCTTCCCGCCGGGCTTCAGCAGCGCTGTGCATTGATCGTGATGGGGTCCGAAGGGCGCAGCGAGCAGGTGCTCCGCACCGATCAGGATAACGCCCTGATCATCGCCGATGGGGAGGACGAGGCCGTGTATGAGCCCTACATGCAACAGCTGAATGCCAATCTGACCCGCCTGGGCTTTCCCGAATGCAGCGGAAACGTCATGGTGAGCAACCCCTACTGGCGCCGAACCGTCACGGGATACAAGAAGCAGATTTCCGAGTGGATCGATACGCTGGACGAACAGAGCCTTCAGTCTCTATCGATTTTTCTCGACGCGCAGTGTGTTGCGGGGGATGAAGCGCTGCTGAGTGCGTGTACCACGTATCTGTTCGAGCGGTTCGAGGGGCGCAGCGATGTTCTGGCCCATCTGGCCAAAGCAGCGCTCGCTTTTGAGACGCCGCTTTCTCTCTTCTCGGGATTTGTCCTGGGGCATGCCGGGCACGAAAGCGAGCTCGACATTAAAAAAGGGGGGATTTTCGCGATCGTCCACGGCATCCGGACGCTGGCGTTGGAACACAAGATTCAGACGACGAATACGACCGAGCGGATCAAGGAGCTCAACAACATCGGCCTCTTCGACAAACGGTTCGCGAGCGAGCTGATCGAGGCGTACGACACGCTGCTCAGTATCCGTCTGCGCGCCATGCTCTCCCAGAAGCAGGACTTTAAAGCACAAAATTACGTCAATCCGAAACTTCTGGGAAAAGCCGACCGCGATCTGCTCAAAGATGCCTTTAAAATCGTCAACACGTTCAAAAAATTTCTGACCTACCACTTCCATCTGGGGATGGTCGTGTAATGTTTGAATCTCTCAAGCGCAGCTGGAACCGCAGGGGGCTCAGGGACGAACACTATGCATCGCTGTTTGAACCGTACGAGGGGGACGAAGTCGTCGTATTCGATACCGAAACGACGGGGCTCAATTCCAAGCGTGACGAGATTCTCAGTATCGGCGCGGTGAAAGTGAAAGGGGACCGGATCCTCACGTCGCAGAGTTTTGAGGTTTTCCTCAAACCTGACCGGACGATCAGCACTGAGAGCATTAAAATCCATCATATCCGTCCGTGTGATCTGGAACATGCGGTCGAGCCGTTAGAGGGGGTGAAAAAGTTTTTAGAATTCATAGGGAACCGCCCGCTGGTGGGCTACTATCTGGAGTTTGACATGGCGATGGTAAACCGCCTGATCAAGCCGTGGCTGGGAATAACCCTTCCCAACCGTCAAGTCGAGGTTTCAGGGCTTTATTTTGATAAAAAAATTGCCTTGATTCCTCAAGGAAACATTGATTTACGCTTCGATACAATCCTCCGTGAGCTTAGAATTCCGAGGATGGGGCAGCATAACGCGCTCAACGATGCGATTATGACCGCAATGGTCTACATAAAACTACAACACACCATTAAACTACATTAAGGAGACATTGCCATGAGCGATACCGTAAAACCGATTTTTCATCCGAACCGTGAGTTTGCCAAAAACGCGCGTATCAAAAATATGTGTGAATACAACGAACTTCAGACGTGGGCCGAAGAGGACTATGAAGGGTTCTGGGGACACTTTGCTAACGAAAAAATCGATTGGTTCCAACCGTATACGCAGGTACTGGATGAGAGCAACGCGCCGTTCTATAAATGGTTTGTCAACGGAAAACTGAACGTATCGCATCAGTGTATCGACCGCCATCTGGCTACCCGCAAAAACAAAGCGGCGATCATCTTCGAAGGGGACAACGGTGACCAGCGGATCATCACCTACCGCGAACTCTCGTATGAAGTGAACAAAACGGCCAACCTCCTCAAAACGCAGTTCGGCATCGCCAAAGGCGACCGCGTCGTCATCTACATGCCGATGATCCCCGAAGCGGCGTTCATGATGCTCGCGTGTGCCCGTATCGGTGCGATCCACTCGATCGTATTCGGCGGGTTCTCGGCTGAAGCGCTCCGCGACCGTATCATCGATGCCGAAGCGAAACTCGTCGTCACGGCCGACGGTGCCTACCGCAAAGGAAAGCCTTACCTCCTCAAACCGGTTGTGGACGATGCGCTTAGCCACGGGTGCGAATGTGTCAAAGCGGTGTGTGTCGTCGAGCGCAACGGCGAGGACATCAACTGGGTTGCGGGACGCGATTACTCCTACAACGAACTGATCAAAAGCCAGCCGAACAAATGCGAGCCCGAGATGATGGATGCGGAAGATCCGCTCTTTTTGCTCTACACCTCCGGTTCGACCGGCAAACCCAAAGGGGTCCAGCATAACAGCGCGGGATACATCCTCTGGGCGCAGATGACGATGGAATGGGTCTTTGATGTCAAGGAAAACGATACCTACTGGTGTACGGCCGACATCGGATGGATCACCGGGCACACCTACATCGTCTACGGACCGTTGGCGATGGGGGCGACGACCGTCATGTTCGAGGGGGTTCCGACCTATCCCGACGCCGGACGCTGCTGGAAAATGGTCGAAGAGTACAAAATCAACCAGTTCTACACCGCACCGACCGCGATCCGCGTTCTGCACAAAACTGGTGCCGACGAGCCGGCCAAATACGATCTTAGCAGCCTGAAAGTCCTCGGAACCGTCGGCGAGCCGATCGACCCGCCGGCATGGAAATGGTACTACGAAGCGGTCGGCGGCGGAAAATGCGCCATCGTCGATACCTACTGGCAGACCGAGACGGGGGGACACATCGTCTCTCCGCTGCCGGGTGCGACTCCGATCAAACCGGCCTGCGCGACCTTCCCGCTTCCGGGTATCATCGCCGAGATCCTCGATCCTCAAACGGGCGAAAAAGTACCGGCGGGAGAGGGGGGCTACATGTGTGTCACCCGTCCGTGGCCGTCGATGATCCGCGGCATCTGGGGCGATCCCGAGCGTTTCGTGAAATCGTACTTCGGCGACGTCAAAAAAGAGGGTAAACCGGTCTACTTCACGGGTGACGGTGCGATCTACGACGAGCAGGGCTACATCACGATTACCGGCCGTACCGACGACGTCATCAACGTTTCGGGGCACCGTATGGGAACCGCCGAAGTCGAAGCGGCGTGTAAAAAACACCCCAACGTCGCCGAAGTCGCCGTCGTCGGCAAACCGCACGACATCAAAGGTGAGGGAATCTTCGCCTACATCGTCCTCAAAAGCGAAGACACCGTCGGTGAAGAGATGGAGATGGTCAAAGAGATCAACAAGGTCATCATGAAAGAGATCGGCAACATCGCGATCTGCGACGACATCGTCTTCGTACCGGGACTGCCGAAAACGCGCTCGGGCAAAATCATGCGCCGCATCCTCCGCTCCATCGCCAAAGGCGAAGCGATCACGCAGGATATCTCGACCCTCGAAGACCCAAGCATCGTCGCGACGATCGAAGCGAAAGTCAAAGGGTAAATCTCTCTTTTTTTCTTCTCCCGCTCCGGCGGGAACTTCTCTGCCTTTTTTAAACCTTGACGTTTACCTGATTGTTCAAAATTGCTGGATGGTTTCTGTTGCGTAAAAATCGTATCGGATTTGTGTCTTTGGAAGGATGGAAAACGGAGTATGAAGGTGGATGGGGTAGAGGGATTCGAACCCCCGGATGACTGGACCAAAACCAGTTGCCTTACCGCTTGGCGATACCCCAGTGTTTTGAGTGCGAAAGAATACAAGCCGAATTCTTAAAATCCAATAATAAGCCCCTTTGTGTCATAGTTCCATTCTGATGTTGCACAACCAAACGAGCAAAGTCCGTTTGGTTGGCAAGGACAAAATTGTCCTTTGCAATCCCCTAAAGCTTTTCGCATGAATGCGAAAGATTGAGACAGTCTTTACCCATTTTTTGAAAACACATACGATAAATTACAAGGAATTTCTATGGCCGCCGGTTCGACAATATGCAAAGCGCAGCTCACCATCAGCGATATGGATCGCAACTACTACGAGACGCACGATCTCACGATTGCCCAGCACCCTTCCGAAACCGACGAGCGGCTCATGATGCGCCTCGTCGCGTTTGCCCTCAACGCGAGCGAGCGTCTCGTCATCACCAAGGGGATCGGGGGAGAGGACGAACCGGACCTGTGGGAGAAGGACTATGGCGGCGACATCGTGCTCTGGATCGATCTGGGACAGGTGGATGAGAAACGGCTGCGCAAAGCGTGCGGCAGAGCGGAGAGGGTCATCGTCTACACCTACAACCTCAAAAGCGCGAGCGCGTGGTGGCGGCAGAACGGTGCGACGTTCGCCCGGTTCAAAAATCTCGAAGTTATCTACCTGCATGCGGAGGGGATAGAGAAACTGTACGGGCGCTCCCTGCGGCTGCAATGCACCATCAGCGAGGGGGAGCTGAGCCTTCACAGCGATGTGGCGGATGTGACGGTTACACAGGAGAGGTGGCAGTAAAAAGGTAACCGTTTTTTAGCTATACTTACCCTATATTTATTTTCACTTACGGATATGATCATGAAACGAAAAATCGGAACCTTTAAAAGCTCTATCGCCAATCTCGAACTGCATGACCGTATGTTGCGGGAAAATACCCTTATTCTGGCCGAACCAGGTTCGGGTAAAACCCATCTGGCCAATAAAATCCGTGAATTTGTCATCGCGGCAGGGATCCCGACCCTGTATCTGGATTTTTCCGACCCCGATGTGGACCATATCGAAGAGCGGTTCAAACACGGCAGCGAATTTCATTACATGCGTTTCGATGAGAGCGACGAATTCGATGCGGCTGTGGATGCGGCGATTGCAGAGCGGCGCAACATCTACATGGCGGTAAACCCATCCTATTTCGCCAGCAAGCGCGACATCAAAAGCAAACTTTCGAAGATGATGCAAAAACGCGAACTTCTGGACAATTATTACTATTTCATGCAGGATATCGCCAACATCGAAGGCTTCCATGCCAAGTTCGAAGACTTTATTTTCTACACGTTCGATCTGGTCAACCTCAAAAAATTCGGCCTCACGTTCCTGGCGCAGCCAAACGAGATTTTCGAGAACCCGCGGATCAAGCTCCTCTTCTCGTTCCTCTTTATTGGACGGTGTTCGAATGCCTATTATTACAATACAACCGTACTACGGAATATGAAGCCGCATACCTTTTTGTACCAGTACCGCGTCGATAACCGCTCGCTGCTGTTTAACAACATCCAAAGCGATATCGTTCACATCGATATCTAAATACACAAATGCCCCCCTTCGGGGGAAAATTCTCCACTTGGTTACGTATGAACATTCCCCTCCCTTTTCTGATGATTCTTGCCATGATGCTCTGGGGCGGAGGCTGGCCGGCGCTTAAAATCCTCACCGAAAGCGTTTCGTGGGAGGTCGCCACATTCTGGCGGTTCGCCCTCATGAGCATTGCATTTTTACCGGTATTATGGTGGCACCGCAAACCCATCAGTCTCTCTGTGCGCGCACTGGGATGGGTCGGTTTCAGCGGATTTCTCAACGCCGTCTTTATGGCTCTGTCGTTTTGGGGGGTGGCTGTGGGAACCGCAGGGGCGGGCGGCGTTGTCATAACGACGCTCAGCCCCGTCCTGACGGTCCTGATCGCCGTGGCGGTGCTGGGGATGAAACCTGAACTCCGCCACATCGCGGGGCTCGTGATCGGTCTGATCGGCGGAGCCGTCATGGTGCAGGTATGGGACGGAGAGGTTCTTCTGCACGGCGGGAACCTGATTTTCGTGGCATGCGCTCTTGTCTGGGCGGCCCTCACCCTTTCGGCACAGAGATCGCATCTGCACCTTGACCCGATCCACTACACTTTTTTTCTGGGACTGATCGCTACGGTGTTTATGGCTTTTATCGCCTATCCCCACGGCATCGGGTCGGTGTTCGGCCAGAACATGCGGTTCTGGGGGGCGCTGGTTTATCTCGCTGTTCTGGGGCAGACGGTCGCCTCCACGATCTATTTCATCGCGTCGGGGAAAATGGGGTCGGGACGTGCGAGTTCGTACATGTTTCTCGTCCCCGTCTGCGCACTTGCATCG
>JAFGUJ010000073.1 GCA_016938595.1 Campylobacterales bacterium
CACACTTGACATTCCCGAATACGGCGAAATCGAGTTTGAACCGATTCCGGAGGCACCCGAAGATTTGTATGAAGCACCCGTCTTCCCGGAGCATCTTCCCGAGCCCGAGGAAATACTTCCCCAGACCCAGCCACAGGTACAGGTACAGGTACAGCCCGAACCCATCCAGCCGATCTCCGGAGGCGTCCGGTTCACTCCCGAAGAACAGCATTTCATCGACGAACTGAAAGTCGACCGCGCATACCGTTTCGATCCGAACGTCGCCGCCAACGAACTTGGTCTTCCGGTTGATTTGATCGAAGAGTTTATCGGTGACTTCATACAGCAGTCACATGATTTCAAAGACGATCTTTTCGAAGCTGCCATGAAAGGGGACATGAACAATCTGAAAATTTTGTCCCATAAACTCAAAGGGGTAGCCGCGAACCTGCGAATCGAAGATGCGCTCGAATGCCTCAGCATTGTTAACACCTCTGAAGATATCGTCGAAATTGAGGCAAATCTCAAATATTTCTACGGAATCATTGGCAAGCTCGAAGGAAAGGAACCTGTTTTTCTGACCGCTGAAGCGCAAGCGCCTTCTCGCGAAACGATCGAAGAAGTCTTTGAACCGGTTCGCCAACCTGAGCCTGCCACTGATCTGAGTGCCGACGAAGACATCTATGCGTTCGCTCTCAAAACAGAAAGAGATGAACCGCTCCCGACGGCCCCAGCGAAAGCACCGGATTTCTCTTTGGCTCTCAAACACGACGATAACGAACCTCTCATGGTGCAGCTCGAAGAGCTCAATGCCATGGAGGAAGCACCTGCCGGGTTCTCCGATACATTTGAGGAACAGCCGCTTGCAGAGGAATCAGTGCCTGTCTGTACACTTCATTATGACAAAACGGCCATCGCCGGACAGCTCGGCATTGAATCGGCCTTTTTCGATGAGCTCATCGACGACTACAAACGGGACGCTCAAATCGCCGCACAGCAGATTGCCGGTGCTATCGGCGCGTTTGATACCCATCTTTGGAAAAAAACGGCGAGCCAGCTTAAAGGGATCAGCGACAATCTCCGCTTAAGCGAGATTTCGGATGAACTGGCGGTACTCTCACGCACCAATGATGCACAGGAAGCCCATAAAGCGTCCAAGCGGCTCACAAGCTATCTCGAACAGCTATGAACAAATAAGGATACAGAGGAAATTCCATGCAAATAGGACTTAGAAATCGACTTCGTCTCATCAGTCTCTTACCGATTCTGATTCTTTTCGCACTCGCCAGTTACTACGTGTACAACGCGTACGTCAGTTATCAGGGGGCACAGCAGCTTCAGGTTCGCCTGCAGGGGAACAAACAGCTTACCGACCTGATCAACAACCTCTCCCGCGAACGGGGGATGACCGTCATGTACCTGGGGAACAGTTCCCCCACCACACTCAAATCGCTTCATGCACAGCGTTCTATCGTTGATCAGAAAACCGCTGATTATCAAAAGTACTTGGAGTCCGTACAACAAAACAACAGTGCCGAAAGCGCCAAAGCGGCGGCTCTGTCGCAGCTGATCGGAAAGCTCCACAATCAGATCAAAGAATCGCGCCCTACGGTTGACAACAGCACGGCCGAATTTGAGCAGGTGTTCACCGATGTCTACGGAAAAGCGCAGGAAAACCTGATCAACGAACTCGCAGAGCTCGCGGGTCTGCATTTTGACGAAGAAGTCAATGCCCTCTCCATGACCTATCTCGCGCTCGTTCGTGCCAACGAATACAGCAGCATCGAACGCGACTACATCACCTACATTATCTCACGCGCAACCCCTATGGAGGAAGAAGAGCTCGACAAATGGGTCACACTCCTGAGTAAAGCCGACGCCCTTAATATCGAAGGGATGAGAGATCAAGCGATGCAAGAGGCGCTTCAGGCAACCCTCTTCAGCGAAGACAACACCGAGCTCTTTGCCGATATCATCACAGAGCGGACGGCTATTTTGCAGGCAAGTACCACTGGAGGTTACGAAACCCAGTCGGGGATCTGGTTTGCCATGATCTCCGAGAAGATCAATGCGATCGACGATGCGCAGAAAATCCTGATCGACGCCATGGACAAACGTTCGGGCACCGTACAGAACCAGGCAGTTCAGCTCCTGATCATCGCCATCGCCGTATGGATCGTCGCCGTAATGGTCGGGGTTCTAGGAGTATTGCTCTCCAGCGAAATTACCAAAAACATCAAAAACCTCGAATCGGTTCTCAAACGGGTAGCCGAAGATACCCACGATGACGAAGCGGAATCGCTCAGCCGCTCGATCAACCTCGATACCGCACAGGGTACAGCTCAGGCATACGCATTGCTGGAGCGGATCATCGAGCAGACCCTCCATGACAAACAATACGCGATGGAAGCGTCCGAGGCCAAATCGATGTTCCTTGCGAACATGTCGCATGAGATCCGTACACCGCTCAACGGAATCGTCGGATTTACGGAGCTGCTCAAAGATACCGAGCTGCACGACGAACAGCGCGAATTTATCGACATCATCGAAAAAAGTTCAGAGAACCTTCTCGAAATCATCAACAACATCCTTGACCTCTCGAAAATCGAGAGTAACAAACTTGAAATCGAAGAAATTGTCTTCAACCCGATCGATGAGTTTGAAAGCGCCGTCGAAGTCTACGCCGTACGGGCGTCTGAAAAACACATCGATCTTGCGTGCTACGTCGATCCGAGTCTTGAGCGCCCGCTCAAAGGGGATCCGACCAAAATCAAAGAGGTCATCATCAACCTTCTCTCCAATGCCGTTAAATTCACCAACAGCGGTGGATCGGTCAGCGTCGATATCCGCCGCGTAGCAGGCGAAACCCTCAACAAAGCACGGGTACGCTTCCAGGTCAAAGACAACGGGATCGGGGTCACCAGCGAGCAAAAATCACGTATTTTCGAAGCTTTCTCTCAAGCGGATACCTCTATTACCCGCAAGTACGGCGGTACCGGTCTGGGTCTGACGATCTCCAGCCGATTTGTCGAGCTGATGGGTAGCAAGCTCGATCTCGAGAGCGAACCGGGAAGCGGCACCACCTTCTTCTTCACCCTCGAGTTCGAAGAGATCGAAACTCTTAACGAACCGTTGAAAGGATCTTTCTCCAACATCAATGCGGTCATCCTGGAAAGTACCACCAAGAAAAAACTCCAGACGACCTACCTCAAAGAGTACCTCGATTACTTCGGGGTCAGTTATACAACTTTCCATGAGCCTGATGAACTCAAAATGCTCGAACGGCAGGTCAACTACGACCTTCTCTTCGTCGACAACGACTACACGAACGATGAGCATTTGATCGGTTACGCCTCTTCTTCCGAGCAGCTTGTGTTGATTACCAAATCGTACTACATGAAAAAAATCGACTCGATGGGGATCGATATTTTCAAAGTTCTCTACGAACCGCTTAACAGTACCAAGATCCGCACTACGCTTGATTCCTACGACGTCGAAGCGTTTACGACCCGCAAACAAAAAGCGACCCGTCGCAAAAAATTCGATGAAAAAAGTTCCCGTTTCGCCGCGACTGCACTCGTCGCCGAGGACAATGTCATCAACCAGAAACTGATCCGCCGAACCCTCGAAGACCTGGGGATGGAGATCACGATCGCCAACAACGGGCTGGAAGCCTTTGAAAAACGGAAAAACGGAGAGTTCGACATCATCTTCATGGATATCCAGATGCCGGTACTCGACGGTATCGAAGCCACCCAGGAAATCCTCGATTTTGAAGAAGACTACGGACAGCACCATATCCCGATCATCGCGCTTACGGCCAACGCCCTCAAAGGGGACCGGGAACGGTTCCTGGCCGCAGGTATGGACGAATACACCACCAAACCGCTGGTCCGCTCCGAGATCATCTCGCTGCTGAACAACTTCCTGTCGCACAAAATCGTCGACCTCAAATCGGTCCCCAAAACGGCCACCGAATTAACCGCGCTGTCGGATACGGCTGTCGAGGAGGAAACTCCATCCGTCCCACTCGAAACAAGCACGGAACCGGAAGGTGTCGAAGAGGCCGTTGAACAAACCTCTGTCGAGTTGACGGAAACGGTTCCCCCCGAAGTATCAGAAGCGGTTTCGGAACCGGCAGCCCCTCGTGAGGAATTGCCTTCCGAAATGGTAGTAGAACACCGCTCAGCTTACGATGCGGATATCGTCATCGCGAAACAAAATACGCTGGAAATGAAACTCTTCTCACGGATTCTCGATGATCTGGGCTATACCTACAAGAGCGTTACCAATGTTGACCAGCTCAAAGAGGAGATCAGTAACCGACGCTATAAACTGGCCCTTTTTGACAAAACACTGAGCGAACTCAATCTCAAGGATCTGTATGATATAATCCGATCCAATAACAGTGACATCTCGCTGGTCATGCTGATCGATCCGAACATGAACGAAGAAGAGGAAGATGCCATGTACGTACATGAGATCATCCGAAACATCATCAACAAAGACCTGTTGCGTCTTGTTTTCGAAAAATTTATTTAACAAACGGGGAACTTTTAAATGAGCGAAAAGAAACTCAAAGTACTTGCGGTAGACGACGACATGATCAACCTCAAGCTCCTCAAAACCATGCTTCTGAAAACGCCTAACGTCTCTCAGGTTGTCGAGGCGAAAAACGGAGCGGATGCGATCGGGATCCTGAAAGCCCAGGATGATATCGACATCATCCTTCTTGATATCATCATGCCGGTCATGGGAGGGATCGAGATGCTCAAAGTGATCCGCGCCGACGAATCGCTCCGTCAGCTCCCTGTGATCGTCCTCACGACCGATGAGACGAAAAAAGGGGAAGCCCTCGAATGTGGCGCCAACGGTTTCCTGATGAAACCCGTCCGCGAAAAAGACGTCGTCGCCAAAATCGCCCAGCTCGCCCTCTAATCCCTCTTCCCCATTCCTATTTCCATCGTCATCTTCAGGTATTTAGCCGGAGGATGGCATCGTTGCACCCACGCAGAAACCCTGCAAGAGTGCTATATCCTACTGTGTCCTATGAAATCCGATTGGCATCCGAAGCCTTGAGAAAACGATGTTTTCATAAGATGGAGCTTTTGAAGAGGGTGTCCCGCCTCTTTTGAGGGGGAAGAGAGAAGATGGATTAGAGTTTTTGAACCGAACGCTTGTGAACCCGGATCGGCTCTGTCGAAAGGTTGGCCCCTGCACGGGTCGTGACTGTCGTATCCATGAGTATCGTCGTCTCTTTCCCTGTATCGCCGACACCGTTACATGCCGCAGGCTTCGTACCATGGAAAGAATAGACCAGTGTCACATTGGCATCGTACATCGCAGCTCCGCCAGCATCCTGTACCGTAATATCAAGCTGATTCAGGCAGTTTCCTGTACTCGTGTCAAATCCCTGCGCCCGCATGACGGCATACTCGGTTGCACTCTCTGCCAGCAGCTCCGCCTGAGCACGCAGATAATTGTCGCCCATCGATTTGGTCCCCTTTGCCGCATTACTCAGGATCAAAGCTCCCCCAGCCGCAATCAGCAATACGACAACTATCGCCAGAATCATCGCGAACCCTCGCCGTTTAATAGCGTACATAGACTCTCCTTTCACGGCAGATGACATCCCCTTCATAGGTGCTCGTGCTCAAATTGGTATCGAGCCCCTGCATACACACCTTGAGTCTCCAGACCAGACCACGATCGGAGAGATCGGGATTGGTGGAAAAATCCGTAGCGTTATAGTCGGCATAGAAGTGGGCGACGTTTTCCCCCAGCACTCTTTGTTGGACATTGGCATAGGTATCGTAGCGCTCATGCGGCGTTCGCCATGGGCGGAAATTGGTATACATGGAAAAACTTCCATTGTCCTCGACCCTGAACGCATACGCCGTGCGCAGCAGATATTTCCGTTTGCCATGTGCTGGAACCGTGTTCAAAGACAGCATCTCCGTGTTGGGCACACTGCTGATCGTGTGAAAGCCGCTCCCTCCGCTCGCCGTATTCAGATTGAACCGGGCACATGCATTGACATCACTGGAGTCTGTGTTGTAGATAGCTGATTCCGCCAGTGTAGACGTACCCAGAGCATCGATGATACTGGCGGCAAATGAATTATTCGCATCTTTAGCCGTGATATTGTTCTCGTTCACCGCCACATCCTCGCTCCACCCCGGCTGATACCGTCCCAGAGTGTTGTTCCACATTCCGCGCTGGCTGTCCGTGTCGACGGCAATGAATGCCACCGTATAGTCATGATCCTCATCCCCAGCAATGGGTATTTTGCAGTTGTTGAGCGTATTGTCTTCATCCAGATTGACGATCGAAGAACTGATCGCGTTTTCAAAATATTTGGAAAGCTGTTCGAGGATATGATCTGCCTGCGCGACGCGCTTAGTATACTCACTGGTACGGTAAATCCCCTCATAGTAATTGCGGATCGCTTCGAGAGCGAATCCCCCGACAATCCCCAGAATAACGATGACAAAGAGAAGCTCGATCATCGTAAATGCGGAACGTTTTGTATTCATCTAGTTCCCTTTGTTCGATTTGAAAAATGTCAGCGTCGTATCAACATCCAGTTCGTCGTTATAAAACCGCGTCACCACACGCTTGAGATGGGTTGCTGTCCCCGTAGAACCGTCAGGTGCCATATTCGCTGATGAACCAAGTGTCCATGTTGCCGTTGCCGTGTTGCCGTTCACATTTGTCAGCGAGGAAGAGACATATCTGACATTATAGGTTGCAGAGACATTGTACTCTTCTCCGCTTGCGGCTATAACTGTAATCGTCTCGGTTCCGCCGTTGAGCTGTTCTATCCCTTTTGAAAGATTTCCGTCTGCCGTTCCTGCCCCTGCAGAACCGATCGCTGAAGGAGTCCGGTTCTGATCGTCGCACTGAATATTCGAATTTTGATTAACACGGTACCATACGTTCTCGCTCCCTCTCGTACACTCCAGATCTCCGCTTCCCGAAATCCACAACGGCCCCGAACCAGAAGCTGCGTAGTTCTGATCCCACCGCGCCTGGAAATTTTCGAGTGTCCACCCGCTCAAACGGGACATGATATCCTCGTCAATGACCGCACTTTTGGAGGCCTCGCTTGCCACATTCATCATCGAGGGGATCGAAAGGACGCTGATCGCAATGATCACAATGGCGAAAATCAACTCTATCATAGCCATACCGCTACGCATCGTATTTCCTTTCATTACCGCACCGCCGGGGCATAGTCTTTGCTGCTTTTCCATGTGCCGCCACTCTCTGATTTTTTACCTGTTTTGTCAACTTCACCCCCGCTTTGCTGACTTCCTGTCGCGCCAATAGCGGGGACAACAGTAATGTTGAAACACGGATGGGTGAAACAGTCGGCTTCCGTATTGCCCACGGCCGGATCAGCATACTTGAGAGCATTTATCCCATACCACAACCACGGAGCAGACGTTGTCGACGAATCCACCAACAGATGGATATGCGCTTTGTATCCTCCCAACGCAAGAGGACCGAAATTGTAGTTTTCAACGCCATTCACCACACCTGTTCCTACGGCCGGTGATTTCAGGACTGCCGGAGCACCCCCGATCTGCCAGTGTCTCACATACCCGTCTCCGTCCATGTAGACGTTTACATCATCGTGGCGGGTGTTGATGAACCATCCGCTCTCGTTCCGGCTCGGCGGCAGCTGTATCCCCAGCTTTGTAGCGGCATTGTAGAGCTCATACCAGGCACTGGCCACCGCATTGGACGCGGTACCGAATACCCGTACATCACGCGGCATCAGACGGCCGTATACATAGATGATAGGGCTGTTCAGGGCACTCTCTCCGTGTACAAGATCGATATCATCAGCATCGACCGTCGTGACGTTCAGATCAAACGGATCCACCACTTTCGTCTGATTCCGGTCGAAGTTTAGGACATAATTGACCTGAGCCGTCCCGTTCGTGTCGTTGTTGTCATACTGGTCCGCCAAAAGATCAAACGGATATGCCGTCAGTCCTGATGATAAATTGAAAGAACCATTATGATCATCGTCTGCATGGTTGACATCGTACCACAGCAATCTGCTCAAATGACCTGCCGGTGTAGGAGACAGCGCATTTTCGAGGTTTACAGTCAGGTTCCCGTCCTGGGCGTAGCAGGTCTCGGCATAGTTCGTCATCGTCACTTCATCATCCCGCATCGCCGTCACATTCACATCGAGGGAAGCGGAGATCATCCGGCTCTCGGTCGTATTGTACTCCTCGAAATTGGAGAGATAGGTGAAGCCGTTGGAACCGTTGGTGATGTTTCCGTCGATCGTAAAATGGTGGGGAATGATCCGAAACTGCGCCGTATACGGGGTGATGAAACGGGATACGGTAGTATGGTTTTCATCAGGCATATCGACAATCGCGAATTCCGAACCATTGATGTCATGGATCGTCAGGTTCACATCCCCTATATTGCTGAAACGGAACGTATCCAGATCCAGACCATCTCCAAAACCTACCTCCGGAGAAATGGAGAGATTCATCTCCTGACATATCTTGGCAGCGTCGGTGATGTTGATGTCTACTGCGAACGTCGTATTCTGTGTCTCGTTGTAATCGAGGGTCGTCTGATCAGGAATCGTATTATGATTGGTCAGCCCTTTGAACGCCAGGCTGATCGCTTCCGCCTTTACAATAGGATACGTAGCATAGTCCGTAATGTTCAGATCGAACTGCTTGGGACGGATCGCGAAGTTATCTTTCGTGCAATAGCCTGAACCCCCTACCGTACATTCATAGCATCCGTATTCGGTGTTATAGGGTTCGTCACCCACCCCTCCGTTTGACGCATTGCAGGGTTGCCCGTTGTTGATCGCGCACCGCACGAAGGCATCGATCCCGAAGACATTAATGTATTTGTTGTTATCCAGGCTCCCCCCGACGCTGTTCGCTATACACTGCGGAAGCCCTTTGATGTTCGCGCTCAGGTTCGAGTTGCTGCACGACTCTCCGGAATAGTCGAGTTTCGCATTGATGTCGACGTATTTCATAATAAGGCGGGAGTTACGTTTGGCAATATTGCGAAGGTCAAAGGTGGTATCAGGTTCGGTTTTCGCCTGTACCACGGATCCTACCCCTACGTCAAATCGTGCAATCACCGATTTCGTAGGGTCATAGCTCAGGTAGGTTTGGTTTTCGGCACTACACGTCTCATCCGTCAATTTGAAAATGACCGTCAGCGGAACACCCTGACTGGTTCCGTTGTAATCCATAACGTTCCCGGTCGTAGGATCAACAAAATAGACCGGGAACGTCGTATCCTGCGTTGAGGCCACTTTTGTCCAAATTTCGGCATTTGCACGGTTCGTAATAGCCAAATCGGAAACCTCGATGCTTCCTCCCTGCGTATAAAAGCCGGTAAAGGCAGTCCCGCCTCCCGTTGTTTCTGTCGAGATGTTAATATCGGCACAGTCACTCAGGCTGTGGTCACCCGAGATATCGTTGAGCGCGTCGACGCTTGCGCAGTTGGTGATGTCATAAGTAGCATTGTAGTCTCCCGTTTTCGCGTTGACCATGAAATAGGTGATCCCTTTGCCCAGAGGCTGGTCATAGTCACACACGAATGTCCGGTTTGCATCGGTCGGGGTCGTACAGCTCCACCCGTTCCCCCCCGCACTGAGGAAGGTGATATTGCCGTCTGCCGCTGTGGCTTCCGGAAATGTATCGGTGACGCGCACAAGCTGTGCATCGTCGTTGTCGTAGTTGATCACAAAGATCAAATAGGCAAAATTGGTGTTAGGCGGGATGACGTCGTTCGACGCAAATTTCTGGATTTCCAGGTCGACCTGCCCCGCACCGCTGAAAACGGCCAGCGTGGAATCATCCGAAGCACTCCAGTCCCCATCCGCCGTCGCCGTCGCCGTATTGACCACATTCATTTCCGTCGCCACGTTGGCCGTCGTCGAAATGGTGATAGCGGGGGCCGTTGCATTGGCCGCCAAACTTCCGAGCAAAGAACAGTTGACCGTTTTGGTGCTCAGAGAACAATTCCAATAAGCCGGGTCAAAACTGATATTATTCTCACTTCCGATGTTAATCTCTGAGGGCAACGTATCCGTTACCTCCACACCCGTCAGCGGATTTTCACTGTAATTCGTGACCGACAACGTATAGATGACATCCGTATCCGTATTGATGGCTGTTTGAAGCGGCGTATTGGTTTTCGTGATTCCCAGCGGACTGGGAACAAAGGTAGCGATCAAAATATAATCCCTGGTACTCTCGGTATAGAGGTCAACGTTAATATCTGTCGGATCCGTTACCGTAACAATCCGCGTTGTCGGATCAGCTGTCGTCGCGCTCGGACAGGTATTGTCACTGTACGCCACTTTTACCTTGTCACCTGGACTGGTGACGGTGATGGTCAGCGTACCGGCCGTCAGAATATTAAAATAATACTGATGATGATCGCCTGCTTCAAGTGTCCGGCTGCCGGGAGAATAGATATCGGAAGCCGTAGAAAAAGTAGATGAATTATCATCACCTACACTGCAATTGTCCGCTCCGTATGCCACAGGGAACATTGCCATCAAAACTATTAAACTCGTCAAAACCACTTTAAAGATATTCATCACCTTCTCCTTCTCCTCTTACAGCGGAAAAAACCCGCATCTGCCAATCTCTTATTATCGTCCGATCGTCCCTTTTTCTGAAGCGTTTCGGAGAATACCCTATTTTTTCATTGTAGTGTTTACTCTATTAAACCATCATTAAAATACGTTAATAATTATTGTTTTATTACGTACAGTGGTATGTCGACAAAAGTGGCTTGACGTTTGTGTTTGGTGTGTTATAATCAACATTCAACCCAACACAAGGTGGACATTATGAATATCTCTCTCGTCGGACGGCACATCGATCTCAGCGACGCGGTCAAAGACCATCTGATGCACTCTATAGACACTCTGAGCAAATATCATCTCGATCTCATCAGCGTCAACGCCGTCGCCAGCATGAACGAGCGCAAAAAAGGGGTGATGATCGAGTTTACGATCAACATCGCAGGCAAAAACACGATCGTCATCACCCAGCGCGACAACGACCTCTACGCCGCGATCGACATCGCGATCGACCGGGCCCAGAAAGCACTGCGCAAGCTCCACGACAAAATGAGCGACCATAAAAACGGCGGCGGAATCAACGAAGCCAAAAATGCCGCCGCCCACGCGGTCGATCTGCATGCCGCGAGCGAAGCGATGGAAGACGAGATCGTCCCGACCGAGCTGGACCTCTACAAGCCCCAGGAGATCGGAGAAGTGCTGGAGCGGCTCAAGGAGAGCGGCAAACAGTTCGAGGTCTTCTACGACAACGAGGGAAAAATGCGTGTCCTATTCAAACGTACAGACGGACGGTTTGGACTGTATTGACAAAACCGTATCTAAAACATATCTATTCTATATGTTTTAGATATTCCACAACCTCTTTGACGATCTTCTCATCGCTTCCCATATCGATCCATTTGAGCTTTTTGCCGCTCTGGATGCTCCCCTCCAGCAGGTCGCCTGAAGAGCGGAATTTCAGATCGAGCGCGGCGATTTCAAATCCGCTCATACACCCCGCGAAGGCTTCGAGCCGCTTGTTTTTCCCCGTTTTGTTGGAGTAGAGGTAGCAGTACCCTTCCAGTCCCGTCCGGCTCACCCGTCCGCGTAGCTGGTGAAGCGTCGAGAGCCCCAGCCTCTCGGCACCCACAATCACAACGGTGGAGAGACGGGGGAGAGATATTCCCACCTCCACGACCGTCGTTGCCAGGAGGATCGATCCCTTCTCGCGAAATTCCATTAGAACGGCCTCTTTTTCCTTGTCCCTGCCGTGGGTCACGTAGACGGCATCAAAGTTTTTCTCCCAGTACCCCCGCGCTTCGTCGATGCTCTGGTAGTCGATCGTCTCGCTCTGCTCTACCAGGGGGTAGACGATCAGAACCTGATGCTCCTGCGCAATCTCCGAGCGGATATGGGAGATCAGTGTGGGAAAATCGCTTTTGCCGATCAGTCGGGTGGAAATGTTTTTCGTAAAGGGGGTCTGCTGTATCAGGCTCACGTCGATGTGGGCCGAGTCGATCATCGCCTGCGTCCGGGGGATCGGGGTGGCGGAGAACTGCAGCGTATGGGGCGGAGCTTCGTTGTCGGTGATGCGGGAGAGGGCGTGGCGCTGCGCCGTGCCGAAGCGGTGCTGCTCGTCGACCATCACCAGAGCTGCTTCAGGGAGATCGCGGTACAAGAGAGCGTGGGTTCCGATGATGAAGTCGTACCCGTCCAGAGGCTCTTTTTTCGTAGCGTTGGTGACCA
>JAFGUJ010000010.1 GCA_016938595.1 Campylobacterales bacterium
AGCTGCCCTTCGTATCCGCTTCCATAATCGCGGCAGCTGCCGCATATTCCAAAATAGTCACATTGCACGAAAGACCTTTAAAAGCTATTTAACACTGGCGATCAGATTGCCGATAAGGAGATTCCATCCGTCCACCATGACAAAGACGAGTATCTTGAACGGCATCGAGATCATGACCGGGGGGAGCATCATCATCCCCATCGACATCAGGATCGAGGCCACGACCATGTCGATGACGAGGAACGGTAAAAAGAGCAAAAACCCTATCTCGAACGCCGTTTTGAGCTCGCTGATGACGAAGGCTGGGATGACGACCGTGAGGGGGACCTCTTTGACCGACTGGGGGTTTTCCATATGGCGGATCCGTAGGAAAAGGGCCAGATCCTTTTCGCGGGTGTTGCGGATCATGAAGTTTTTGAACGGATCGGTCGTCTTCTCAAACGCCTCGTCGTAGCTGATCTTCTCTTCGCTGTAGGGTTTGATCCCCTCGTCATACGCTTTTTGGGCGACCGGCTCCATGACGAATACGGTCAGAATCAGGGCGAGCATCACCAGCAGCTGCGTCGGGGGGACCTGCTGCGTCCCCAGCGCCTGGCGCAAAAACCCGAAGACGATGACGAAACGGGTAAACGTCGTCATCACGAGGACCAGGCTGGGGGCGAGAAACAGCACCGTCAGCATCAGCAGAACGTTGAGGGAGCTCACCACCTGCTCGGGGGATTCGGGAGCGGCGAGATTGAAATTCATGGCCGGGATCTGCGGTTCGGCGCCCAACAACGCCAGCGGGATCATCAAAAGCAAAAAAACCAAACGACCCAAACCGTGCTCCGTCATAAAATCATTTTTAAAGAGGCGATAATACCACAAACAAAGGGTGTATCTTGATTAAATTCTGATAAAATTGCATGACTTTATCACAGGAGCATCTATGTCCCATCCTCTCTCCATCGTCATTCTCGCCGCCGGAAAAGGGTCTCGGATGAAATCGCCCAAGGCCAAGGTGCTGCACGAGATCTGCGGACGGGAGATGCTCTACTTCAGTATCAAAGCCGCCCGGGAGATCACCGATGACGTCATCGTCGTCGTCGCCCACCAGAAAGATGCCGTGATCCATGCGATGGAGCACCATTTCGACGATCTTACCTTCGTTACCCAGGATACCGAAAACTACCCCGGAACCGGCGGAGCGATGAAAGGGGTCACGCCGAAATACGATGACGTCCTCGTCCTCAACGGTGACATGCCGCTCATCACCCGCACGTCGATCGAAAAATTCCTCGCCAACCCGGCCGACATCGTCATGTCGGTCATCCCCCTCGACAACCCCCGCGGATACGGACGCGTCGTCATCGAAGAGGACCAGGTGCTGCGCATCGTCGAGGAGAAAGACGCCTCTGACGCCGAAAAAGCGATCAACACCGTCAATGCCGGGGTCTACGCCTTCAAACACCACGTCCTTCAGACCTATATCCCCCGCCTCTCCAATGCCAACGCCCAGGGGGAGTACTACCTGACCGACGTCATCGAAATGGCACGCACCGACGGCCTCGCCATTTCCCCCCTCTATGTCGGCGAAGAAGAGTTCAAGGGGGTCAACTCCAAAGCCGACCTCTCCCACGCCGAAGAGATCATGATGGAGCGCCTCCGCAAATCATGGATGGACGCGGGGGTTATCCTGCAGCTGCCCCAGACGATCTACATCGAAGAGGGGGTCCGTTTCGTCGGCGAATGCACCGTCGAAAACGGTGCACGCCTCTGCGGAAACACCCTGATTGAGAACTCCCACATCAAGGCCCACAGCGTCATCGAGGACTCAATCGTCCGCGACTCCGACGTCGGCCCCCTCGCTCACCTGCGCCCCCAGAGCGTCGTGGAAGCAACCCACATCGGCAACTTCGTCGAGGTGAAAAAATCGCACCTGCGCGGGGTCAAGGCGGGTCATCTGAGCTATCTGGGAGACGCGAGCATCGATGAGGGGACCAACATCGGGGCGGGGACCATCACCTGCAACTACGACGGGGTGAAAAAATACCAGACGATTATCGGCAAAAACGTCTTCGTCGGAAGCGACACCCAGCTCGTCGCCCCCATCGAAATCGCCGACAACGTCATGATCGCAGCGGGGACGACCGTCACGTCGGGCAAGTACGAGAGCGGCATCCTGATCCTCAGCCGTACTCCGGTCCGCAAAGTGGCCGGCTTTTTCAGTAAATTTTTCGGCAAGGGGAAGCAATGCTGATTCCGTCCCATCTCCTCCACGGCAAAAAAATCCTCCTCGGCGTCACCGGCTCGATCGCGGCGTACAAAACGCTCGAACTTGTCCGCCTCTATACCAAAGCAGGGGCGCAGGTGCGGGTCGTCATGTCCCCCGCGGCCAAAAAGTTCATCCAGCCCCTCTCGTTCGAAGCTCTGAGCCGAAACGCCGTCCTGGACGACACGAACGAATCGTGGAGTGACGATTTCAACCACATCAAAATCACCCAGTGGGCCGACCTGATGGTCATCGCCCCGGCCAGCGCCAACACGATCGCCAAACTCGCCAACGGGATCGCCGACACGATGCTCACCCAGTGCGCCCTCGCGTTCCCGGGGGTCAAGCTCCTCGCCCCTTCGGCCAACACCCACATGATCCAAAATCCCCTGATCCAGGGATCGCTCAAGATGCTCGCCATCGCCAACTACGACATCATCCCCACCCAGACCAAAGAACTCGCCTGCCAGACGACCGGCGAGGGGGCGATGGCCGAACCGCTGGAAATTTTCTGGCACACTGCCCGCGCACTCCTCCAAAACCGTTTCTGGCAGGATCGCCGCGTCATCGTCACGGGAGGAGGGACGATCGAGCGGCTCGACGACGTCCGCTATATCAGCAACTTCTCGAGCGGGAAAATGGCCTCGGCCCTCGCAGCAGCCCTCTTCGTCCGCGGCGCCGATGTCAACCTGATTGCGACCCGTTTTGATGCAGAGCTCCCCAAAGCGCTCCATACGATCGACGTCGAAAGCTCCGCAGAGATGGCCGAATACCTCCACGACTCGATCCGGATCGCCAAAAAAGGGAAGCTCTCAAAGCCCTCCTTGATCCATGACGAACCGATCGCGCTGATCCAAAAAGAGCCTTTCCTCTTTATGGCGGCGGCGGTGAGCGATTACGTCCCCGAACATCCCCAGAGCGGCAAACTCAAAAAAGAGATGCTGGGGGAACACTGGAACATTGCGATGAAACTCAACACCGACCTCTTTTCTGCCATCCCCAAAGAGGGGATCAAAACGGTCGCGTTCAAAGCCGAAACCAATCCGGATGCCGCTGCGTGCAACGCCCGTAATCTGCTGGAGCGCACAGGAGGCGATGCCGTCTGCCTCAACGTCATTGACGCTTCCAACCCTTTCGGCGGAGATACCAACCGGATCGACTTCATCACCGCCCGGGAGAGCGTCTCGCTCCCCGAAGGCGACAAACTGAGCGTCGCACTCGCCATTCTGGACCGGGCGGAGTCGCTATGAGCAACCAGCCGCGCCATATCGCGATCATCATGGACGGCAACGGCCGCTGGGCCGAAGCGAGAGGGAAAAACCGCACCCACGGACATGAAAAAGGGGCCGAAACGGTGCGCGAGATCACCGCATACTGCGCCCAAAACAGCGAAATCGAGAGGCTGACCCTCTATGCGTTCAGCACGGAAAACTGGAAACGCCCCAAAATCGAAGTCGAATTTCTAATGAAGCTCCTCGAAAAATACCTCAAAAACGAGCTCTCAACCTACCTCGAAGGGAACATCCGGTTCGAACCGATCGGAGACCTCTCGATCTTCTCCTCATCGCTGCGCAAGACGATCGAACAGGTCCGCAGTGAGACCTCCGGATGCACCGGCCTCGTCCAAAGCCTCGCCCTCAACTACGGCGGACGCGATGAGATCGTACGGGCCGCGAACCGGCTGATCGCGCAGAACGCCCCCGTCACCGTCGAATCGCTCGAAAAGGTGCTCGACACCTCCGAAAACGTCGATCTCCTCATCCGCACGGGGGGTGACCACCGCCTCTCCAACTTCATGATGTGGCAGTCGGCGTACGCGGAGCTCTTTTTCACCGATACCCTCTGGCCGGACTTCAACGGCGACGAGCTCGCCAAAATCATCAAAAAATTCAAAACCGTCGAAAGACGCTTCGGAGGGCTTAACTAATGGAATTTGTTTTCGTCTTTATCCTCGGAGCGGCGATCGGGTCGTTTCTCAACGTCCTGATCCTCCGGACACCGCTGGACCAGAACATCTCCTTCCCCGCGTCGCACTGCATGAGCTGCAACACGCCGCTGAAGTTTTACCACAACATCCCGATCCTCTCATGGCTCTTTTTAAAAGGGAAATGCGCCTTCTGCGGAGAGAAAATCTCGATGCAGTACCCCCTCATCGAAATCCTCAGCGCCCTCGTCTTCCTCTTCAGCGCGATGAAGCTGGGGATGACGTTCCAGGCGTTCGGCATCGCCCTGACGTTTGTCCTGCTCCTTTCCCTCTCGGTGATCGACTACCGCTACAAGATGGTCCCCGACAGCATCAACCTCGCCGCCCTCACCGTCGCGATTCTCAGCGTCACCTCGCTGACCCATCTGGCGTACAATTTCCAAAACGCCCTCCTCTTCGCCGGGGGATTCACCCTGCTGCGGTTTTACCTCTCCTATGCTCTCAAAAAAGAGGCGATGGGAGAAGCCGACATCATGATCGCCGCGACGATGGGGGCGATTCTGGGGATACCGCTGGCGCTGGCGGCGATTTTCATCGGAGCCCTCCTCGCTCTCCCCGCCCTCCTTTTGACCCAGGGGGAGAGCGACGATTCCAAACAGCTCCCCTTCATCCCCTTTCTCGCGATGGGGGCATGGATCGCCCTGATGTTCGACGGACATATCAGCACCTATCTGGCGGGTCTGTATGGATAAACTGCGAGCCTATATCCTCTCGAACCTTTCCCTGCTGTTCTTTTCGATCTTCCTGCCGCTGTTTGCGATTGCGTCGGTCATCTTCATGATCAAACTGGCCACCTATACGGCGGTCATTCAGCTCAGCGTCGCCGAGATGGGAAAACTCTATCTGTTCGTCCTCCCCGAACTGCTCTTCTACACCCTGCCGATCGCGTTTGTCGTCAGCGGGGCACTGGCGCTCTACCGCCTCTCGAACGACAACGAGATGGTCGTCGTCTTTTCGCTGGGGATTGCTCCGCACTTCATCGCCCGTGTTTTGGCCCTGCCGGCGCTGCTGCTCTCCATCTTGCTGTTTGTCGACTACCTGATGATCACCCCCTACATCAAAAACATCTCGGCCAATTTCATCGATCAGAAAAAAGCCGAAGCGAAATTCAACCTCTCTGCCTCCGAATTCGGCCACAATTTCGGCGAATGGATGCTCTTCATCAACGAAAGCGACAACGAAAACCGGGCCTACGGGGACATCGTCCTCTTCAGCAAGGAGAGATCAGATGAAATCCTCATCTACGCCAGCAACGCCGAGCTGATCAACGACAACGGCGTGCTGCAGTTTCGCCTCGACAACGGGCAGAGCTATAGCTACAGCAACGACATCTACAAGCAGATGCCGTTCAAAACCGCCTACATCAACGACATGCTCTCCACCGAGCCCGACATCTACCGAAACGCCCTCGATTACTGGACGAACAATGATCGGCGGGACAAAAAAGACCAGCTCCTGATCACCAACACGCTGCTGAGCCTCTTCCCCCTCCTCTCGGTCTTTCTGATCATCGCGCTGGGGATCGTCCACGCCCGCCACCAAAAACGGTGGATCTACCTGTGGCTTTTCCTCTCGGTCCTCGGGTTTTACACCTCCGCCCTGTTGCTCCAGAAATGGTTCGCCTTCCATACGATCTGGATCGTCGCGCTGCTGTGGATCATCCTCTCGTACGGCTTTTACAAACGGCTCGTGGGGAACCGCTTTTGAACCGAGTCAAAATCACGATGAGCTACAACGGCTCGGCGTTCATGGGTTCCCAGCAGCAGCCCACGACGACCGAAACCGTCATCGGTACCCTCATCATCGCCCTGCGGCGTCTGCGCATCCACACCCTCCCCAAAGGCTCGGGGCGCACTGACCGCGGCGTCCACGCGACCCATCAGGTGATGCACCTGGACCTCCCCCACTACTGGACCGACCTGCGGCGCCTCGTCGACATGCTCAACCTCCAGCTCCCCCCCTCCATCCGCATCCGGCGCATCGAGTTCGTCGAAAACGACTTCCACGCCCGGTACAGCGCCCGCAAGCGGGTCTACCGCTACGTCATGAAAGAGGGGCGCAGCAACCCGTTCGAGGACAACTTCGTCTCGTTCATCCCCAGCCTCAACCGCGAAGCGATAGCCGACGCGATCAAATGCTTCGAGGGGACCCATAATTTCGAACTCTTCAAAAAAAGCGGCAACGACATGGAACATTTCGTCCGGATCATCTACCGTTCCTACGCCTACAGCCACAAAGGATACTTCGTCCTCGTCTTCGAGGGAAACGGGTTTCTCCGCTCACAGATCCGCCTGATGGTCGGCTTTTTGCTCCGCATCTCGGCGGGAAAAGCGACGAAAGAGCAGCTGATAGAGCAGCTGGAGGGCATCAAGCGCCATTCGACCGATATCGCGCCGCATAACGGGCTCTACCTTACCCATATCAAATATTAGTGTGTACTTTTCTTTTTTAAAAAGAAAAGGACATACAGTATTGAGTCGGTTGCACTAAAACTATTTGATACTTCTTGCATTATTAAATCTATTTTGTTACAATCACCGCTCTGAAATTTCATCTATACAAGGAAACAGTCACATGGCAAAACATCAGTTTCAGACTGAAGTCTCACAAATTCTGCACCTCATGATCCACTCTCTTTATTCGAACAAGGAGATCTTCGTCCGCGAGCTCGTCTCCAATGCCTCCGACGCGATGGACAAGCTCAACATGCTCGTCCTCACCGATGAGAACTACAAAGGGATCAGTTTCAACCCCCGCGTCGACATCGTCATCGACAAAGAGGCCAAAACCCTCACGATCAGCGACAGCGGGATCGGGATGAACGAAACCGACCTCGTCGAAAACCTCGGAACCATCGCCAAATCGGG
>JAFGUJ010000074.1 GCA_016938595.1 Campylobacterales bacterium
CCGGATGAGAGTTATCACGGTTTGGTGTACGTTAACGTTCCTCTGCCGCTTTATACGCTGCGTGCGCGGTTGTCGCTCCTTCGCGATCTGGGTGCGGTCGTATCGCCGTTTAACTCGTGGCTTTTCATCCAGGGGATTGAGACCCTCTCTTTGCGGATGCGTGAGCACTCCTGCAACGCACTGGCCGTTGCGGAGTTTCTCGAAAACCATCCGAAAGTGAAAAAGGTCAATTACCCAGGGCTCAAAACCAATGCCAACTATGCCAACGCACAGCGCTATTTCGAGGATGGGATGGCCAGCGGGCTGCTCAGTTTCGAGGTGGAGAGTTTCGAGGAAGCCAAAAAGATCGTCGACGCGACAAACCTCTTTTCGCTCGTCGTGAACATCGGCGATTCCAAATCGATCATCACCCACCCGGCGTCTACGACCCATCAGCAGCTCTCCGAACAAGAGCTTATCGCCTGCGGTGTCCCCTCGGGATTGATCCGCCTCAGCATCGGCCTTGAAGCGGCTCAAGATCTGATCCATGACCTCAAGCAGGCATTGGACGCGTAAAGGAAGTTATGTTAAACCTGCAGATCCACAGCGAGCATTTTACCAACCCTCTCTATCTCGAGAGCGGGCGTATTCTCGAGCCCTACGACATCGTCTACGAAACGTACGGGGAGCTTAACGAGAACAAGGACAATGTCATCGTGATCACGCATGCCCTGACGGGGTCGCACCATGCGGCAGGCACCTACGAGGGGGACAACAAACCCGGGTGGTGGGACGGCCTGATAGGTCCGGGGAAAGCGGTCGATACCGACCGTTTTTTCGTGATCTGTACCAACGTCATCGGCAGCTGCTTCGGCTCGACGGGTCCGATGTCGCCGCGCTACCCTTACAACGAACCCTACCGCTACAAATTCCCCGTCATCACGATTCTCGACATGGTCAAGGCGCAGCGGATACTGTTCGACCGGCTGGGAATCCATCAGGTCCATGCTATCATCGGCGGATCGATGGGGGGAATGCAGGCTCTCGCGTTCGGCGTCTTTTTCCCCAATTTCGCCAAAAAGATCATCGCGATGGCGACGACGGCGGCGACGCAGCCCTGGGCCATCGCCTTCAACAAGGTGGCCCAGGAGGCGATCCTCAAAGACCCCGATTTCAAAAACGGCTACTACGATCCCGATGCGATCCGCGAGAACGGCCTCTCGGGGATGGCGATCGGGCGGATGGCAGGGCACATCAGCTTTCTGTCCCATCAGTCGATGGAACGCAAGTTCGGACGGGAGTATCGCCGCAACGACGGACTGTTCGAACTGTTCGGGAAGTTCCAGATCGAGTCGTACCTCGAATACAACGGTTACAACTTCACCAAGTGGTTCGATCCGCTGTCGTATCTGTACATCACGAAGGCGATCAACATCTACGACCTCTCGCGGGGCTTTGATTCGATGGAGGAGGCCGTGAGCAAAATCAACGCCGAACTTTATCTGGTCAGTTTTGAAAAAGACCTCCTCTTCCTCCCCAGCGAAATGGAGAGCATCTATGCGGCGATGACCTCGCAGGGGAAAGAGAACGTCGATTACTTCGCCGTCCGGAGCGATTACGGGCACGATGCCTTTCTGGTGGAAATCGATAAAATTGAGAATTATGTACGGGAGGCCCTATGAGTCAGGAAGTGAGTTTCGAAACCAAGATTGCCAAAGCCAAGGAGATCCTCGAGAAACTGATGGACCCTGCGCTTCCGATGAACGAGAGCATCAAGGCCTATGAAGAAGGGATGAAAGAGCTCAAAGAAGCTGAAAAGATGATCTCCGACGCCGAGCTGCAGATCCAAATCATCAAAAATCAGGAACAATGATGCGTATCGCCCTATTGCAGCTCCCCTCGATCGGTATGGGGAGCAACAAACTCGAAAACTATGCCCGTGTCGCCCACCAAAAAGGGGTCAAGCTCGTTTTGATGGGGGAGTATCTTCTGAACCCTTTTTTCAAAGAGCTGGTGCAAACCCCCGTTTCGATGATTTCCGAACAAAGCACCCATCAGATCGAGACCCTCAAAGCGCTTGCGGAAAAGTACGATCTGGTATTTGTCGCCCCGATCGTCACGGTGAAGAAAAAAGAGTGCACGAAGATGATCGTCAAAGTGGGGCCGCGCAGCGTGACCTACTATCCTCAGCAGTTTTTGATCAATTATCCCCACTGGAACGAAGAGAAGTTTTTTGCCAACCCGATCGAACCGGTCAAGCCTCCGATGATTTTTGCGCTCGAGGGATTCAAATTCGCCGTAATGGGGGGATTCGAAACCCATTTTGACCCACTGTGGGAAACGGTGGATGCCAAAAACGTCGACGCCGTCCTGATCCCCAGCGCCTCGACGTTTGAATCGCACAACCGGTGGCGCGAGCTGCTCAAAACGCGGGCTTTCACCCACAACTGCTATATCCTCCGGGCCAACCGCGTCGGGGAATATTTCGACGAAAAGCACGCCTGGAAATTTTACGGCGATTCGATGGTGATCTCGCCCGACGGCGATGTCGAAGCCGATCTGGGAAATACCGAAGAGCTCCTGATCGTCGATCTGGACCGAAAAATGATCAGCGAATCACGCAAGGGATGGGGATTTAAAGAAGCGATCCGCAAACGGAACGTTTCGCAGTAATTCCTTAGCCGATGGATGAGTATTGGGGTCGTTTTAACGATAGCGATGCTACAGTAAGGGATCAGTGGAGGAGGAACACGACATGATGCATTATTTCCACCGTCAGGTACAGTTGTGGGGAGAAGAGACACAGCGCGCGTTGCAGTCCAAGCGGATTGCCGTTATCGGAAGCGGAGGGCTGGGATCCTCACTCGCATTCGCCCTCGGCGCTTCGGGGATCGGCGAGATCCATATGGTCGATTTTGACACCGTCAGCCTGCACAATATTCATCGTCAGATCGCCTTTAAGACAGGGGATGAAGGGAAAAACAAGGCCGAGATCGCCTGTGCCCTGATCGAGTCGCGCTGCCCTTATGTCAAAGCCACTCCGCACTCCTGCCGTTTCGAGGAGTTTACCGAGAAAAACATCGAGGTCGACCTGATCATCGATGCGACCGACAACCTCCCGACCCGGGGGATGATCAATACCTATGCCAAATCCAAGGGATTGCCGTGGGTTTACGGTTCGGTCGAAGCGTTCAACGGCCAGGTCTGTTTCTTCGAGAATGCCTCGTTCAACGAACTCTTTAAAATCACCCAGAAAACACCCGCAGGGATCGCCGCACCGATCGTCATGCATATCGCTTCACTGCAGGCAAATCTGGCATTGCGCTATCTGGCGGGGCTGAGTGTCCGGAAAGATTTTCTGTATTATCTCTTTTTCAATGACGAGGGGGAGTTGGTAACGCAAAAATTTGCGTTACCGAAAAGTGAGGGTTAAAGTCCCGAGATGTGTTTGGCCAATGCGTCGATCTGCGCATCGCTGAGTGCTTTGGCCTGCCCCTGCATTAACGTCTTCATCTCTTTGCCGTACGTCCCGGCCTGATACCCTTTAAGCGCATCTTTCGTCTGCTGCTGATCCCATCCGGCAATCACCTGCGATTTGCCCAGCGCGGCTTTCTCGGCTTTCATACCGTGACATGAGGCGCACTTTTGGGCGAATACTACCGCACCGTCGACAGCGGCTGCTGCAGTTTTTACGGCGGTGGACGTGGACGCTGCAGCCGATGTGGCTGCTGCCGCTGCCGTAGAAGCGGCAGCTTTTGCTGTGGTTACAGCTGCTGTCACCGGTGTAGCAGGTTTGGTTTCAGCTACAGGAGCTTCTGCGGGTGCAACAGGCGCTTCGGGGGCAACTGTTTCGGCTCCGGCAACTTCCGCAGCCATTTCAGGCGCCTGGTCGACGACGGCTTCCGCCTGCGTTTCGGTCGGGGATGCCAAAGGCGCTTCGGTCTGGGTACTGTCGCCGCATCCGATCAGAAAAACAGAACACACAACGGGTAGAAGATATTTCATGGGGTACTCCTAAACAAGATTAGGACATTGTACGATTTTTAGTTTGATTGGAAGTTTAAGAAAGAAATATAAGAGAAAGTTTTCGCACCGAAGTGCGAAAGAGAAGAAAAGCTAAACTTATTTAGCTTCTGTAGCAGCAGCTTCTTCAGCAACTGGCGCAGCAGCTTCTTCAGTAGTAGCAGCAGCTTCAGCAGCAACTTCTTCAGTAGCAACAGCAGCTTCTTCTGCAACTGGTGCAGCAGCTTCTTCAGCAACAACTTCTTCAGTAGCAGGTGTAGCTTCAGTAGTAGCAGACTCGCTGCATCCGATGAACATAGCAGCTAAAAGCATAGCAGAAACGATTTTCAACATATAAGGCTCCTTAAAAAATGTAGCGGAAGTATACCACTAATTCCCCCATCTTTGTCAAGAGATTTTGCTATTTTTTTTGAAAGAATTTGCGAAGTGCGTGAAATAGGCATTTGCAGGGCATCACATTTCTCTCAAAAGGGGGTGAAAAACGGATAAATCGGTGACATTCCTGGGAAAAATGGACCTTTTTTTTTCCATTTTCCCCCTCTATTAACCGACGGTTGTCTTTTGGGGGGTATCGGGAGTGCGACTGTGGAGGAAAAATCGGAGCGTTTCAAGGGTGTTTTTACCCGTCGGTGGCAAGAGATTTTTTGTCTGGCAGAGGAATCATTGCCTCTGCGTATCGGAGCTCCATCCCCCGCCGAGTGATTTGAAAAGGGTGACCGATGCGATCAGCGCGTTTTGCCGGGCAATCAGATACCCCTGGCGGGCAGCGAGCCACTGCTGATGTACCTGCAGCATCTGGGTATAGGATATGGCTCCGACCCGATAGCGGAGTTTGGCCTGTTCGAACGCCTGCTGGATTGCGGATGAGCGTTTGCGCTGATACTCCAGCTGTTCGGCCGCTTTGGTGTTTTGCCCCAAAGCGCTGTCGGTGTCGTTGAAAGCACTGATGATGGTTTTACGGTAGGCCGAAAGGGTGGCATTGTGCTCCGCCTCGGCGGTTTTGATCTCGCCCGCGATACGCCCCGCCGTGAAAATCGGGACGGTCACAGAGGGGGCGATTTCCCACAGTCGGGTGGGGTTGGAGACAAAATCGCTCAGCTCCAGGCTCTGTATCCCCAGCAGTCCGGTCAGTTTGATGCTCGGGAAGTAGGCGGCCCGGGCAATCCCGATCTGGGCGTTGGCCGCGATCAGGTTCTGTTCGGCTTCGGCGATGTCGGGGCGGCGGGTCAGGATGCTGCTGGGCAATGCCTCCGGGATGGGCGGAAGCGTAATCGATTCGAGCGGTGACGTCGAAACGTGCTGCGGATTGCGGGAGAGGAGCAGATTGTAGAGCGCCTCTTCGGAAATTTTGGCCGCTTCGAGCTGTGAGAGGGTCGCCTGCGCGTTCTGATACTCCGATTCGGCTTGTAACACGATGCTCTGGTCGATGACGCCGTGACGGTATTTGAGCCCGGTCATCTCCAGCAGCTCACGGCTGATGGAGAGGTTCTCCTGGGCCAGGTCGATCTGGCTTTGGAGGGAGGAGAGTTTGAGGTAGGAGGCGGCGACGCTCGCTGCGACCGAGAGTCTGACCGTCTCTTTGGCGTATTCGGAGGAGAGGAGGAACGCCCGGGCCGCTTCGTTGGCACGGCGCACTTTTCCGAAAAGGTCGATTTCGTAGCTTGCCAGCGACAGCGATGCCGCGTAGGTGGAGGTGACGCCGTCGCGCAGATTCGGGCCGGTAGCGTCATACACCCCTTTTCGGGTCAGGGAACCGTTGCCGTTGAGCTGCGGATAGAGGTAGGATTGGGCCTGGTCGAATTTCCCCAGGAGGGCGTCGACTTTTGCCTCGGCTGTTTTGAGATCGTCGTTGGTTTTCAGCGCCTGTTCAACCGCTGCGGAGAGTTCCGGATCGTTAAAACGGCTCCACCACCGAGTGTCAATGGCAGCCGAGCCGTTGGCGTCGCGGAACGCTTCGGGGACGGCGATATCCGGTTTGGCGTAATCGGGCCCGATGGTGCACCCTCCGAGCAAAAGGGTTAAAACGAGAGAACCGTAGAGGGTATGCTTAGTCATGGGTGACCTCTTTGCGTGCGGTAAATTTTTCCTGGGCTGTGGCAACCCAATAATAGAGGTAAGGGATGAAATAACGTTCGATGAACGTCGCGGCCAACATTCCCCCGAACATGGCCACCCCGATCGAGAAGCGGCCGGCCGATCCGGCACCCGAGCTGAAGATCAGCGGGAGCATCCCGGCGAGGAAAGCGAACGAGGTCATCATCATCGGACGGTAACGCAGACGGGCCGCTTCCATCGTCGCCTCATAGATGCTTTTCCCCTGATGGCGGAGCTCCTCGGCGAATTCGACGACGAGGATCGCGTTTTTCGCCGAAAGGGCGATCAGGGTGAGGAGGCCGATCTGGAAATAGACGTTGTTGTTCAGGAACGGGATGAGCCATACGACGGTATACGCACCCATGATCCCGTACGGTACGGCCAGCATGATCGAAATGGGGAGCATCCACCGCTCATACAGGGCGGCGAGGATCAGGTAGACCATCACCAGGGCAAACGCGACGATGAACAGCGCTTTGGAACCGACCAGTTTCTCCTGCAGGTAGAGCCCCTCCCAGTCGTAGGTGGCGGTGGAGGGGAGCAGCGTATCGGCAGCGTTTTCGATCGTCTGGATGATGTCTCCCGAACTGTATCCCGGTGCGGGGGAGCCCATGATCGTTGTGCTCAGGACCCCGTTGAAATGCTCGATGCTGGAGGGGGCGCTTGACATCGTGACGGTGACGACGCTCGAGAGGGGGATGAGCATCCCGCTGCTGGAGCGGACCCATGCGCGCCCGATATCCTCGGGGGTGGCGCGGTAGGAGCTGTCAGACTGCATCTGCACCCAGTAGGTTTTGCCGTTTTTGTCGAACTGGTTGACGTACATGGCCCCGATCGTCGCCTGCAGTGTCTGGTAGACGTCGCTGATCGAAAGCCCCAGCGATTTGGCTTTTTCCCGGTCCACTTCGACCGAGAGGGTCGGGGTGTTGACGTTCATCGTCGAGAAAGGGTTTTTGAGGCTTGCTTCGCTGCGCAGTGCGTTGACGAATTCGTTGGTCGTGGCCGCATGCTGGGTGAAGTTGTTGTCTCCGGGCTGCAGCAGCCGGACACTGAACATGTCCGAGGGCCCCATCCCGCGGATCGGGGGAGGGGCCATTGCGAATACTTTGGCCTCTTTGATCTGGCCGTATTTGGGGTTGAGGCTGCCCAGGATGCCGAAAATGGCCAGTTCTTTGGTTGTCCGGTCTTCCCACGGTTTGAGGCGGGTAAAAACGACGGCCGAGTTGGGTTCCTGGGAGAAGGTGAGGATGTTGAGCCCGGTGATGGCCGTATATTTGTAGATCCCCTCCTGCTCGCCCAGAATTGCTTCGACCTGTTTGACCACTTCGAGGGTTCGGTTGGCGGTAGCACCTTCGGGGAGGTTGATGCTGGTGATAAAGAATCCCTGATCCTCCATCGGCAAAAAGGCGGTGGGGAGGGTTTTGTGGAAATAGGCGACAAAACCGTAGGTTGTGAGGTAAATGATCCCGAAAATGACCGCTTTGCGGATCATGAACATCGACCGGCGGACGTAGTTGTCGGTCATTTTCCCGAACGCGCGGTTGAACCAGCGGAAAAAGGCGTTGGGGGTATGGGTGTGGTGTTTGAGGATCATCGCACCGATGGCCGGAGCAAACGTGAGGGCCATGAAACCGGAGAAGACGACCGAGATGGCGATCGTGGCGGCGAACTGTTTGTAGAGCTGCCCCGTCATCCCTCCCAGGAAGGTCGCGGGGATGAATACGGCACACATCACCAGGACGATCGCGATGACGGGACCGGAGATCTGCATCATCGCCTTGATCGCCGCTTCCCGCGGCGGTATTTTCTCGGTCTGGAGTATCCGTTCCATGTTCTCGACGACGACGATCGCGTCATCCACGACGATACCGATGGCCAGGACGAGCCCGAAGAGGGTAAGGGTATTGATCGAGTACCCCAGCAGATACATCCCGATAAAGGCCCCCGTCAGAGAGATAGGGATCGAGAGGATCGGGATCAGTGCGGCGCGGGCGCTCTGCAAAAAGAGGTAGATGACGAGGCTGACGAGGATGATCCCCTCGATGAGGGTTTTGACCACCTCGTCGATCGAGATTTTGACGAAATCGGTCGTGTTGTAGGGGATGTCGTAGGCGAGTCCCTGCGGGAATTTTTTGGCCAGTTTTTCCATTTTGGCTTCGACGGCCGCGGAGGTGTCGAGGGCGTTGGCGTTCGTGTCGGCGAAAATCCCGATCATCGCGGCCGGTTTGCCGTTGACCCGTCCGAAAAACTCGTAGTTCGAACTTCCCAGTTCGACACGGGCGACATCGCTCAATCGGATCATAGAACCGTCGTTTTTGGCGCGGATGATGATGTCGGCGAACTCTTCGGGGGTTGAAAAACGCCCTTTGGAGGTGAGCTGCATCGTCCACATCTGTTCATCTGCGGTCGGGGACTGTCCGAGGCGCCCCGGAGCGACCTGGAGGTTCTGGTCGCGGATGGCGGCGGCGATTTCGCTGCTGCTGACGCCGAGGGTGGCCATGCGGTCGGGGTTGAGCCAGATCCGCATCGCATAGTCGCGCTGCCCGAATATCTGGCTCCGCCCGGCGCCGGGGATTTTTTTGATCTCATCGAGGAGGTTCGAGGAGATGTAGTTGCTGATCTGCGTCGCGTCATGGCTGCCATCAGGGGAGGTGATCGCGACGATGAGGAGGATGTCGGAGGTTTTTTTCTCGACCGTCACCCCCAGATCACGGGTCGTCTGGGGCAGCTGAGCCAAAACGGAGTTGATCCGGTTCTGGACGTCGACGGCGGCCATGTCCTGATCGACGCCGATGTTGAAGGTACAGGTGATCGTCCCGCTCCCCGGCAGCGCCGCGGCTTTGGCGGACATGTACATCAGTCCGTCGGCCCCGGCGATTTGCGATTCGAGAGGGGTGAGGATGTTGTCGGCAATCGTCTGGGCGTCGGCGCCTGGGTATTTGGCGGTTACGACGACGGTCGGTGGGGTCAGGTTGGGGAGCTGGGAGACGGGGAGGGATTTAATCGCCACAAAACCCAGCAGCATGATGATAATCCCGATAACGATCGAGAGGACGGGGCGGTTGATGAAAAACTTGCTGAACATATTTAGTTACCGCTCGGAATGACTTCCGCTCCCGGTTTGAGTTTGGGCAGGGCGTCTGCGGCGATTTTTTCCTCTCCGCTCAGTCCCCCCTGGATCAGAATGTTGTCGCCGACCCATGCACCGACGGTGACGGGACGCGGGGAGACGGTGTTGTTGGCTTCAATGACGTAGACGAATTTTCCCTTGTCTCCTGTCAGGACTGTTTTTTGGGGGAGATAGAGGGTCTCTTTCCACTCCATCCCTTTAACCCTTACCTTGACGAACTGCCCGGGGAGAAGTTTGTGGTCGCTGTTTTCCAGCACGGCGCGGTACATGATATTCCCTGTTGTCGGATCGACAAAGGGGGCAATGAAATCGATTTTTCCCTGCCGTTTCAGGACCGATCCGTCACCGAGGGTGAGTTCCACTTCGTATTTTCCCTCTTTCGGGGCGCTCAAAGCTCCCGAAGCGATCGCGTTCTGGTGGGAAAGTCGCTGGTTTTCGCTGAACGAAAAATTGACGTAGATCGGATCGTTTTGGTACATGGTGGTGAGCAGCCCGTTTGCCCCGGCGCTTACGTAGGTCCCGACGTCGACTTTGCGCCGGTCGACGAAGCCGCTGATGGGGGCAGTGATGGTGGTGTAGCTGAGATTCAGGCGTGCCTGCTCGAGCGATGCTTTGGCCGCCGAGACGGCCGCGGCGGTGTTGCGCTCATTTGCCGTGGCGGTGTCGAGTTCCTGCTGGCTGGCGGCATTGGCCGCGGCCAGCGGTTTGATCCGGTTCAGTACCGACTGGGCGTTCGTGTGGTTTGCCTGCGCCAGATCGTAGGCTGCCTTCGCGCTATCCAGGGAGTTTTTAAGGTCGCTCGGATCGATCGTGAAGAGGGTCGATCCTTTCGTCACGAAGGAGCCCTCGACGTAGGAGCGTTTGGCCAGGTAGCCGCTGACGCGGGCGTAGATCTGGACCGTGTTGTACGCTTCGGTCTGTCCCGTAGCTTCCAAAACGGCCGGGAAACTGCCTCGGTTGACCTGGATTGCCGTGACGGGGACGGGTCCCTGGGGAGGCGGCTGCATTCCTGCGGCTTTGGGGCGTTCGCATCCGCTGATCGCGAGGATGACAGCGGCAGAGAGGGCGAGGGGTAAGAGACGTTTCATTCGGATTCCTTTGAGGGGTAGTGGAGTTGGTAGCACATTTTTTTCAGGACGCGCAAGGTTATGGCGAGCTCTTCGGGGGTGAATTCACGGTGGATCGACTCGTTGGCGCGCTGCAAGACCTCCATGGCCGGTTTTTCCAGGGCGACTCCCTGGGGGGTGAGGGTGACGAGGTTGCACCGTTTGTCGCTCTCATC
This sequence comes from Campylobacterales bacterium, assembly GCA_016938595.1. GTDB lineage: Bacteria > Campylobacterota > Campylobacteria > Campylobacterales > Sulfurimonadaceae > Sulfuricurvum. Next base: position 10,509 of record JAFGUJ010000074.1, read on the forward strand.
GGCCGTCCGGCAAATGAGGGAACGCTTTTCCAGCCCCGCGATCAGGCGGGTGACGCTCGTTTTGTCCTTGCCGACGAAATCGGCGATCTCCTGCTGGGTCGAGGCTTTCTCTTTCCACAGCACGACCATGATCTTGAACTGCTCGATCGTCATGTCAATGCCGCTGTGTGCGAGCTGACGGGTCAAAAAGTTTCGTGCGGCCTGGCCGGCGTGGTTGGTCAGGCATCCAAGCGAGTCGTCGATGGGGCATTCGCAGCGGTTCATTCACCCTCCTGTTGGACAATTTAGTTGAATATGCAACCAATTTACCGAATTCTAGGAAAAGTCGGTAACAAAGTCAAGGCGCTTTTGTTAATAATGTTAATGCCGTTGCGCTATAATCCCCCGATTTTTTACCAAAGGTTCATAAACCATGTTACGTTTCCTTCTGTTTTTCTTTTTGTTGATCGCTTCGGCATGGGGTGCGGAGAAAAAGATCCCCATCCTCTGCTACCACCGCTTCGGTCCCGAAGTGGCCGATTCGATGACGATCAAAAACTCCGCGTTCGCAGAACAGCTCGCATGGCTAAAAGCGAACGGTTACACCGTCATCCCCCTCGATACGGCGATGCGACACCTCAAGGGGGAGGTGAAACCGATCCCGGCCAAGCCGGTCGTCATCACCGTCGACGACGGGCACAAAAGCGTCTACAGCGACATGGCGCCGCTGGTGAAACAGTACAAAATCCCCGTGACCCTCTTCGTCTACCCCAGCGCGATCTCGAACGCCAAGTACGCGATGAGCTGGGAACAGCTGCGCGAGCTGGAGACGACGAAATTGTTCCGCGTCGAGTCCCACACCTACTGGCACCCCAACTTCAACCACGAGAAGAAAAAGCTCTCCGCTGCCGAGTACGAGAAATTCGTCGACAAACAGCTCGCCGGGGCGAAGAAAAAACTCGAGGAACGGATGGGGCACGAGGTGAAATATCTCGCATGGGTCTTCGGGATCTACGACGACGAACTCGAACGCAAGGCGGCGCAGGCGGGATACGTTTCGGCCCTCACGATCGACCGCGCCCACGCCTCTTCCGCGAAAAAAATGACCTCACAGCCCCGCTACATGGTCGTTGACAGGCATGATCTCAAAGCGTTTGCGCGGATGGTCGACGGCACGGAGGATCGGATGCCGCCGTCGAAAAAAGAGGTTATAAGGTATTAAATCGCTATAATAAAGCACTTAAATCCCATTACAAAGACGCACCCTTGCATTTCGAACCGTACCCTTTTGAAAAACTGAACACTCTTCTGGCCGGGATCACTCCGAATCCCGAATATTCTCCGATCGCCCTGACGATCGGGGAACCGCAGTTCGAGACCCCTGCGTTTATCCAGAAATCGCTGGCCAAGCACTCCGAAGAGCTCCGCCGTTATCCGAAAACGGCGGGGGAAGCGTACCTGAACGAGTCGATGCGGGGCTTCGTGGAACACCGTTTCGGGATCGCTCTCAAACCGGGTGAACTGGTCAGCACCTTCGGGACGCGCGAAGTGCTCTTCAACTTCCCGCAGTTTTACCTGTTTGACAAGCAAAATCCCGTCATGGCGTACACCAACCCGTTCTACCAGATCTACGAAGGGGCCGCGATCGCGTCGCGCGCCCGGGTGATCCACCTGAACCTGACCGAAGAAAACGGGTTCAAGCCGGTCGTGAACGAAGCGGAGCTCTCAGGATGCGACCTCGTGATCCTTAACTTCCCCAACAACCCCACCGCGTCGGTACTGAGCCTGGCCGAGCTGGGCGAGTGGGTGAAACTCGCCCTCAAACACGATTTCCTCCTCCTCAACGACGAGTGCTACAGCGAGATCTACACCGCTGAAAAAGTTCCCTCTCTCCTCGAAGCGTCGGTGCATGTCGGGAACACGGCGTTCAAAAACGTCCTCGTCATCAACTCGATCTCCAAACGCTCCTCCGCTCCGGGGCTGCGCAGCGGCTTTATCGCCGGGGACGCGGAAATTCTGAAAGGGTACGCGCAGTACCGCACCTACGTCGGGTGCGCGTCGCCGCTTCCGCTTCAGGCGGCGGCGGCGATGGCGTGGGCGGACGAGAAGCACGTCGCATGTGCCCGCGAGGTATACGCGGAGAACTTCAAGGCGGCACGGGAGATACTGGGGATTGAAACGTCCGATGCGACGTTTTACCTCTGGCTCAAAGTCCCTGATGCTCTCGAATTCACCCAGCGTCTGTACCGTGACTACAACGTCAAAGTCCTCCCCGGAGAGTTTCTCGCCCGGGAGGATGCGCACGGGGAAAACCCCGGTATCGGCTATATCCGGATCGCCCTCGTCGAAGAGACGGGACGCACCATCCACGCACTCAACCGCCTGAAGGAGGCACTCTCATGAAAGAACTCAAAGAAAAAATCTATCAGGCGCAGGGGGAGGGGGACATCGCTTCCCTCTACGTCCTCGAATCGCAGGCGCACGAGAAATTCGACGAAGAGACCCTGATGGCCTATTACGCCAACATCCTCGACCTGGCCCTGGAACGCTTGACGAACACCCTCGAAAGCCTCGAGAAGCTCGACATGAACGAAGTGCAGGATTTCGCGACGCTGCGGGCATTGTACGAATACGCGATCGAGCATTACAGTGCGGGGAGCGCCCATGATGCGAGCGCCCTGTTCGAGGTGCTCTCCGGGATCAGCAACGACGAACCGTTCTCCGAGGCGATGAAAGTCCACCGCGCCGCCTGCGACGCGGAGATTCCGTTCGACGATTTCATCGAGCAGTACGTCGACATGCACGCGACCCAGAACGGCGGCAAGTTTTACATCAGCTTTTTCAAAAAAGAGATTGAAAAATAAAAGCGCACCAGTGCGCTGGGCCTTCTGCCGAAGAAAACTCAGCGTTAGCGTAGCCCAAGGGGGCTTTGCTCCCTTGGCGTATCAAAAGGAGACAATGTGAAAGTCCATTTTATCGGCATCGGCGGCATCGGCATTTCGGGACTGGCCAAATACATGCGTTTCAGCGGCCACGAGGTGAGCGGTTCGGACATGAAAGCGACCCACATCACCCAGCGGCTCATCGACCGGGGGATCACCGTCCATATCGGACACGACGCCTCCAACATCCCCGAGGGGTGCGATCTCGTGATCCATTCGGCGATCATCAAGCCGACCAACTCCGAGATCGTCGAAGCCCACCGCAGAGGGATCGAGGTGCTCCACCGCCGCGACGCGCTGCTGCGGATTTTGAAAGAGAAAAAAGTCTACGCCGTCTGCGGCGCCCACGGCAAGAGCACGACGACGGCGATCCTCGCCTCGGTCATGAGCGGGAGCGCGATCATCGGCGCCGAGTCCAAAGATTTCGGCTCCAACGTCCGCTACGACGGAAGCACGGACGTGATGCTTTTCGAAGCCGACGAGTCCGACGGGAGCTTTTTGAATTCGAATCCCTACTGCTCCATCGTCACCAACGCCGAACCCGAGCACATGGAATACTACAACTACAACATCGACGAGTTCCACAACGCCTACCGCCGATTTGTCGAAATGGCGCCGTTACGGGTCATCAACGCCGAAGATCCGTTTATGGCGACGCTGGAGTGTGACGCGATCCGTCTCTATCCGAGCACCGACATCACCAACATCACCTACATCCTCCTCGACGATGAA
>JAFGUJ010000075.1 GCA_016938595.1 Campylobacterales bacterium
GGATGAAATCGATCCCCCTGACCTGGCGAGCCACTTCCTGATCGACGCTGAAACCGTCGTGCGATAGAACCACGACACAGTCGACTTTTTCCTCTTTGCGGAGTTTGTCGACGTACTGCTGCAGCGTATCAAGGCGCAGTCCGAAACTCCACCCCTGGGTGAACTCTTTGGGATTCGCCGTCGATGTGAACGGGAATGACTGACCGATGATCCCGATCTTCGCACCGCCGCGCTCCATCACCGTATAGGGTTCGAAAATCAGCTCTTCGAAATCGTCGGCAAACGAATCGTCCCCGATGATGTTCTGGGAAACGAATTTCGCATCGAGCATCTCGATGAGTTCTTTGACCCGCTCTTTGCCGTAGGTGAATTCCCAGTGACCGACCATGACGTCTACGCCCAGATAGTTCTGGGCTTTGACGATCGCTTCACCCTTGGTTTTCAGAGCAACCCCCGTCCCCTGCCACGTATCCCCGGAGTCGAGAAGCATGACGTTGTCCGCCCCCCGCTCTTTTTTGATGTGGTTGATGAGAGTTTTCATGTGCGAAATCCCCCCCATTTTCCCGAACTTCTGCGCCAGCGCGTCGAAGTTCATGTAGGTGTCGAAATAGGCGTCGAGGGTTTTGCCTTTCATCCCGTAATGTTTGAGAAACGACTCCCCGCACAGAAATCCCGGTGTCCCGGTGAGGTTGGGAGCCGAGATCAGCGTCGATGGCTCGCGCCAGTAGAGAGGTTTGATGTGGGCGTGCATGTCACAGATATGCAGCAGCGTCACGTTCCCTTTGGCGTTAAAACCGTAAATATCCTTGAGGCTCACCTCATCGGCACGGGTAGTGACCGATGCCGCCGATGCCGCGGCCGGAAGTCCCAGTCCGAGTGCGGCGGCGATCTGAAAAAAGTCTCTGCGTGACAGATCCATCCTTCCCCCCTTACCGTTTCAGACCGGGAATCTGGATCTCGTTCCCTTTGGTCTTGTTCGTGATAAAGACTTCCAGCGCCACCATCTCGCGTGATCCCAGTGGAATCTTCGCCAGCAGGGCGTTGTTCATGCACTGCTGGAACCGTTTATCCAGAGTGACCATCTGGCTCTGGGTCATACGGTATGCCGGCCAGGTTCCCGCTGCGGCGGTCTCTTTTGCCCCCAGATCAGGCAGCGGCTGCATCCGAAGGCGCTGCCCCACGATGTCGGCGCTGTGGCAGCTGTTGCACGATAGACCGCGACCGCCGCGGCGCTCTTCGAACACCTGCTGTCCCAGTTTGAGCATCTGCTCCATATGTTTGTTCGCTTTGACATCGATCGATGTTTTTTCGCCGTTTGCCAGCGATTTCACATACGCGGTCATTTTGACCATCTCTTTGCTCTCCAGCTTCGGTACCGGCTTCTTCGCCGTAGCGGCTGCCATCTGGATCGTCTGCGAGAGGGTTACCACTTTTTTGGCCGGCTCGACGTAACGGGGGAAACCTGCAAGATAGGCGGCGAGATCTTTTTCGTTCACCCCCAGCATTTTCGCATACCCTTCGGCACCGATCAGATCACCGAAAAGCTGCTCCCCCTCGGCAACGTCCATTTCAGCGGGGTTGTTTTCGAGAAGCTCGGCGTACATTGCCTTGTCGGCATCGCTCATGCTCATTTTTTCTTCGGCGTTCAGCACCCCGCACAACGCTGCCGAAAGCAGCGCCGCACATACAGTTAGTCTACGCATCGCTTATCCTTTGGGATTGATGGCGGTGGTCGTCTCGACGCTTTGCCCTTTGTTGTCTTTGGCGATGACCTTGAGGGTTCCGGCGGAGGGAACCTTGAAATTGATGCTCATCAGCGGGTTGACCGAAAGCGATTCCCAGATGACCATTTTGGTGATCAGCTGATCGTTGAACATGAATTTGACTTCATCGATGTAGTGTGCCGGAATAAGTGCACCCGTATCTTTGTTTTTACGCATCCCCGTTTCCATCGGATGCATCGCCATAAAATCGACCTTGACAATATCGCCGGCCGCATACGTTTTGGGTTTGATTTTGATCAATGTTTTCATACTGTTATCCTTGTTCTTTTCTTTTTATAAAACTGGATTCCCGCCTTCGCGGGAATGACGTTGATTCTAAATCAACCGCATCCGCCGATCGTAACTTTGACGTTTTGTTTCGTGCTGAGGAAAGTCCCGTCGCTCATCTCCGCGATCGCGACGACATCCTGCGTTCCGCCGAGTTTGATACGGGTTCCGAAAAACGCTTCGCCGTTGGCCGGAGTCAGGTAGATGTTGGCGCAGCGGACGTTTCCGTTTTTTGAGGCCAGTACATGGATCGCCTTGACATACTCTTTCTGGGTCATCGGGCTCGTAACCGTGACTTTGACCGGTACCACGGCACCGTTTTCCGCGATCTCTGGCGCTTCCATCTTCACTTTGGCTGAAGGGGTCACCGCTTTGCCGCCGGTGATCGCCGCGACCGCCGTCTCATAATTCATCTCGTTCGGGCCAACAACTTTTTTCTCGTCTGCTGCACTCGCTACGTGAGGCAATGCTACGGCACATGCCGCCGCTACTCCAAAACCTTTTAAAAATGATCTGCGTTCCATTGATAGTCTCCTTGATATTATTTTTTTACAGCCATGATGTACGACGTCAGATCGCACACTTCACGCTCATTCATTAAACCGTTGGTGAGGTTAACGGTCATGTGCGTTTGCCCATTGTCGATACGGGGATCGGCGATTTTCTGATACACGAACTGCGCATCACGGACACCGCTGTCCATATACAACGCTTTGTAGTTGGTCAGATCCGGACCGATGTTCCCATAGCCGTCCGCCCCTTCGATGTTGTGACAGGCGACACAGTTACCCATTTGCTTCGGTTTGCCATCCGCAAGGGTACGGCTCAAACCTTCGGGGGGATTTTGTTTGGCATCTTTACCGTTCAAATTATGAAAAATATATTTTCCACGTGCAATGGCTCCGGCATCATTGCTGATGCACCCTTCGGGCATCACATATGCTTTCGGGGCCGGCAATGCATCTTTTTTCAGTATGGCCGTCGCATCAGGGCTCTCGATCACCTGTGACACATCGGCTGCGCTCAAAAACGTTGCGATTGCCAGCATCGTCACTTTTCGCATTGACTCTCCTTGATGTTTTTTTATTTCAAGGAGCATTGTAAGGAAGGACTGTAAAATTAATGTAAAAAAAGAAAATTTTATCGCGGCAGGAAAATGGGAGAGCGAAAATGATACGAAAAGGCACTCCCCTGACCGTAGAGCGAATCGATGGTGAGCTCGATCCCGGCCTTGTCGATGATCGATTTAACGATGTTCAGCCCGATCCCGAATCCCCCTTTGTCTCTGTTTTCCCGGTAATAGCGCTCAAAAATCCGCTCGATGTCCTCGATCCCGATCCCCTGGTCTTTGAACCTCATCACGCATCCGTCGTCGGTAGGCTCAAGAATCACTTCTATCGTTCCCCCCTCATGCGAATATTTGATCGCATTGGAAAGGTTGTTGTCGATGACCCGCTGCAACTGGGTCGGATTGAAAAAGATCCGGATGCCGCCGGTTATCCGAGGTTCGATCGAGAGGTTTTTGAGAGCCGCAACTTCGGCAAAATAATCGATACGCTCCTGCAGGAAAAGACTTAAATCGATAATTTCGTATTCGAACGACAGGCGCTCGTTTTTGATCAGGTAATCCATATCGTTGTAGAGCGTCGATAGCGTCTTGGTCGCCGCTTTGATCCGCTGGAGATATTTGTTATTCGGATTGGTACGGTTGTAAAGGTCGATGTTGACGTTGATTATGGAAAGCGGCGTATTGATCTCGTGCATCGAATCTTTGATAAACCGGTCCAGACGCTGGTTGAGACGCTGAAAGGGGAGTGCGAACCGGTCCAGGAAAAAGAGGGAAAGGAGAAAAATCAATGCCGTAATCGAAAAAAGGATCATAACGACATCCTGATAGATGCGTGCATACGATACCCCTCCGCCGACCACGAGATAGGAAGCATCAAAATAGCGCCGTTCCGGCAGGGACACAACGAGATAGGCATAGCCATTTTGCAGATGGTACCCTGTCTCCTGAATGGGCAGAGGTTGTTTGATGAGGCTGAACATCGGATTAAAATGGGCATCATACAGCCCCGATTCAAACGACCGGAACCGGGGATAGTCGAACACCTTTTGCTCCCCCGGGTCGAATTCCTCCATCGCCCGCAGTATCAGCTGGGACTGGCGTTTTAGCTTGAACTCGTACTGAATTTCATGCACGTGCTTCATGTAGGTGACGTAGACATAGGTCGGGGCGAGCAGCAACACGGCGACGAGTGCCGTGTAGAGTAACGCGTTTTTGAGGGCGTAAAGGCTATCGCTCAAGGATGTACCCCAGGCCGCGCCGGTTCTGGATGATGTCGGCGGGGAGTTTTTTGCGGAGGTTGTTGATCTGAACCCGGATATTGGCGGGATCGACGTATTCACCCCAGATTTCGTCCTGGAACATCTCCACCGACACGATCTGATTCGCATGCTTGAGCAGCACGCCGAAAATCTCCTTTTCGGTTTTGGAGAGGGAAATGCTCTCCCCGTTGTGCGTCAGGGTGAAATTCTCCGTATCGTAGACCAATCCGCTGCCGAAATCGATTTTATTTTCCCCCTCATGGTAAAAGCTTTTAAGCGCATGCATAATCCGCAGCTGCAGTTCGGTCAGATCGAATGGCTTGCGGATATAGTCGCAACACCCCGACTTGTACCCTTCCTGCAGATCCGAAACGTTGACCATCGAGGTGAGAAAGATGGCCGGCGTTTTGTTCCCCTCCTTGCGCAGGGAACGCAGCAGCGCGAATCCGTCCATCCCCGGCACGTTCACATCGAGGAGGTAAAGGTCATAATGGCTCTCATAAATCGCATCGTACGCTTTTTCGCCGTTGGAAAAACCGTCTACGTCAAATCCCATGTCTTCCAGAAATTCAGTGATGCTGACACGCAGCATGTATTCATCTTCCAGCAGCAGTACTTTCATCGGATCTCCCCTTTGATCTGTTTGGTCACCTGATAATCGAGCATGATCCCGATCAGTTCCTCTTTCGAATAGGCGTTAAGCCTTTCACGCGCCTCCTGCAAAAACAGCTCGCGGTCTTCCGGAGCCACCGTATCTTTGAGATAAAGGAGCTCTTTGTCATACACACTCTGAAACATCGCATTGTCGAACGTTTTTTTCATCATGACATCGTAAAGCTCATTACGGGTCAGATGGATCAGAAACGAAATATCTTCATCCTCCGAGTGGGCGTAGGTGCTGACCTGTTTGGGGGTAAGCGAAAAGACAAACGCCCCGATCGTCTCCCCCTCCCCGTTTTTCATCGGCTCGTAAATCAGATATTTCCCTCCGCTGTACAGTACCCGCGCCGCCCGGAGCGCTTTAAAATCGACCGCTTCGAGAAGGGCCAGATCACTTTGGGTGTATTTGGGATTGGCGAGGATATACTCCTTGCCGACGGTGGGGTTTTCCTGCATAAATACGGCCGTATCGAAAAACCGGTCTTCCATCAGAATATACATATCGATCCCCACCCTCGCAAAATATTCCTCGGTCGATTCGAAAAAGGAGACAACTTCGACAAAACCGATCATCTTGTCCGAATGGTAGACGGGGACCGTCGCTTTGATCCCGAGCTTGCGCCCCACTTCTATCGCGGAACGGGGTTTTTTATGGCTTTGGAAATAGAGCAGATCGGGACGGTGAAAATCCAGCGGCATCCCCGCGTACGAGTTATCCCAGCTGCGGGCGAAAATGACGTAATCGGAAGTGATGATCTGCGAACGGATCAGAGCGTCCGTATGGAGCCTGATCGATTCCATCACTTCGGCAAGAATTTTAAACCCCCTGTCCTCGTCTTCTTGTTCCAGCGCATCGATCAGTGCCTCATTCTGGCTCAGGATCAGGGCATAGCGCAGTGCGCTGGAACGCTCCTTCTCCAGCTGGTTGTTTAGCGCCAGCGAGAGCTGGTCGCTGAGCCGCTCCAGAGTCTGGGAGGTCACTTTTTTCTCCAGATACCAAAACGTCCCCGCCAAAACGCTCATGATCGTTAAAAACACGGCAACGATGACCCTTTTGTCCGCCAATATCCGCAGTATTTTTTCCATCACGGCGTCTCCTTGCGTTTTTTGCCCATCTTGTAGACATACGCGAGCACTTCGGCCACCGCGGCGAACATCATCTCCGGAATCGGACGGTCTATGTCGACCTCTTTGTAGAGCGTTCTGGCCAGCGGCGGGTTCTGGACGATATGGACGCCGTTTTCGCGGGCCACCTTTTTGATCTGGATCGCGATGTTGTCGACCCCTTTGGCCACGACGACGGGGGCGAAATGTTTCGTCTCGTCGTAGACGATGGCGACGGCATAGTGGGTCGGGTTGGTGATGACGACATCGGCGGTGGGAACGGCCGACATCATCCGCTTCCGCGCCGCCTGCATCTGAATCTGGCGGATTTTCGCCTTGACGTGCGGATCCCCTTCCATATTCTTCATCTCGTCCTTGATCTCCTGCTTCGACATCTTCAGTTTGTCGAAATACTGCTTCCGGGTCAGAAACAGATCGATCACGGCGTAGATGAAAATGATGATGAGCATCACGGAGGCGAGAACGATCGACTTGTCCCTCAGCCACCCCATCTGGTTTTCCAGCGAGAAGAGCGCCACGGTGGGAAGTTCCTGAATGTAGGACCAGAAAAACAAAAATCCTATCCCCAGGGCCGTGAGCGATTTGAGGGTGATTTTAACCGACTCCATGAATTTGTGGAAGGTAAAAAGGTTGGCGAATCCTTTGATCGGATCGAGTTTGGAAAAGTTCGGGACGAGGGGCTTGGTCGTGAAATTGAACCCGATCTGCATCATCGTCCCCGCGATCCCGGCGACCGCAATGACGATGCTGATGGGGAGCGCCATGATCAAAAATTCCCGAAACGTGACGATCGCCATGTCCAGCATAAGCTCCCGGTCCAGGGGCTGTCCCATCAGCGAGAGATAATAGCGGGAGAGATCGAGCATCCGTTCGGCGATGAAATTGAACAGCATCAGCAGCGCCAGAATGGCGACGAACAGTACCGCCACCCCGACGATGTCCATGCTTTTGGCAACGTTTCCTTCCAGCCTCGCGTCTTCGATCTTCTTGGCGGTCGGTTCCTCGGTCTTTTCTAAATCATCGGCCATTAATCATCCTAGCGTAGGTAGCAGAAACCTTTATCGGCCATGCGGGATGCATTGCCATCCTTCAGTGCCATAGCGGCCAGCACAGAGAACCGGAACGTTGTTTCGGCTCTCGTTCAAAACAACAACGGACGTCAGTCCATTTTCATGGAAACGTCGATCCAGTTGGCCTGGTGGATCAGCGATCCCGTACTGATCGCATCGACCCCTGTGCGGGCATAGCTTTCGATGGTTTCCAGCGAAATATTCCCGCTCGCCTCGAGCAATACGCCCGGATGGTGTGCCCGCTTGTAGGCCACGATCTGCGCCAGCGCTTCGGGAGACATGTTGTCGCACATGACGATATCGGCTCCGACCTCCATCGCTTTTTGGGCCATCTCGGCCGTTTCGGCCTCGATCTCGATCTTGGAGGTGAACGGGATCTTTCTGCGGGCTTCGGCCATAAAAGCATCGAGATCGCCGATCGTTTTGAGATGGGTATCTTTGAGCATCAGTGCATCGTCCAGCCCCATCCGGTGGTTCGTCGCCCCGCCGATGCGTGTCGCATATTTTTCAAAAGTGCGCAACAGAGGGCGCGTTTTGCGCGTATCGAGGAGCTTTGTCCCGTACGGGGCGATCAAATCGACGTAACGGCGTGTCAGCGTCGCGATGGAGCTGGCGTGCAGCAGCATGTTCAGCAGGGTCCGCTCGATCCGCAGCAGGGTGTGCGAATCGCCGGAGAGTTCCATCAAAACGTCCCCCTTGACGAACGTCTCGCCGTCGCGCTTGTGCCATACGATTCCGAACGACTCGATTCGTGCCAGCACCCTCAGATACTCTTCGCCCGCCAGTACCCCCTCGCTTTTGGCGATGATCTTCGCGCTCGCGGGAACGGGGGCCGATACGCGGGCGTACAGGTCCCCCCGCCCGACATCCTCGGCCAGCACTTCACGGATGAACGATTCGATCATAGCGCCATCATCCTTTCCAGAGCGACTTTCGCCCAGTAGGCGGTCTCTTCGTCCAGCTCGATCTCGTTGATCGGGTGCCCCTCCTCGATCGCCTTGAGGGTGTTGTACAAATCCTCCAGCGTCGTCTCGTTCATCGTCGGACACTCAGGCTTGGTGCTCGAGAGGATGTAGGTGTTTTTGGGACGGAGACGGTTGACCATATTGAACTCGGTCCCCACCGCCACCTTCTGATCTTCCGGGAGCTCGGTGATGTATTTGATCAGCTGCGACGTCGATCCGACGAAATCGGCTTTCTCGCAGATCGCAGGATCGCACTCGGGGTGGACGGCGATCAGAATCCCCGGATATTTGTTACGGTAGAACTCGATGTCCTCGACCGTGAAGAGCTGGTGGACCGAACAGAATCCGTCATAGCAGATGATGTCGGCCTCTTTGGGATCGGTGCCGTCCCCGATGACGCACGATTTGAGCCCCATCATGCGGGCGATGTTCTGCCCCAGACAGCGGTCGGGGACAAAAAGGATTTTCTTCCCTTCGGCAAGCGCTTTTTCGATGATCATTTTGGCGTTCGAGCTGGTGCAGACCATCCCCCCCATCTTGCCGACGCGCGCTTTGACGGAGGCATCGGAGTTGATGTAGGTGATCGGGAGAATGTCCTCAGCTTTGATCCCCGCTTGTTCGAGTTTCTGGACCGACTGGTCGAAATAGAGGCCGTCGATCATTTTCGCCATCGCGCAGCAGGCGATCTTGGGCATCACGACCCGCTTGTGGGGGCTCAGGATCTTGACGCTCTGCCCCATGAATCCGACGCCGCAAAACACGACGAACTCCTTATCGTCCGCCATCGTCCGTTTGGCAAGCTCCAGCGAATCGCCCGTGATGTCTCCCATCTCGAACACTTCGTCGCGCTGATAATAGTGGGCGACAACGGTGACGCTGAGCCGTTTTTTCAGATCGATAATCTTTTGTTTCAATTCTTCGGTATTCAAACCTCTAATCCTTGCATTGACGAATAAAGGGTTATTATAGCTTACTCACCGCCCTGGGTTCTTGAAGAGTAAAAAGTATCGTAACACTTTTCAGTTTTATCCCCTCCCGGACTTACCGACGGTAACAGATCCCTTTCTCTCTTTTTTTTAAGGATTGCCATGAAAACTATGAGATAGAATTGACTTTCATGATTTTACACAGATCGTGAATACCCTTCCATACGGATCATACACCATGGCATACTTTCTGGGAGCGATAGAACACCAGCTCGATTACCTCTATTTCTTGTCGGGATTGTTCTACCTCCTCGCCGGAGGGATCGCCCTCCTCTTGCAGCGCCGGCAGCAATCCGCTCTTTCGTGGGGGTGGTTCGCCCTTTTTGCCGCAGCCTTCAGTGCTACGCCCTGGTTCGGCCTTTTCGGCCTCGTCATCGGTCCTTCGGCCAGGACGGGGTTCGTCGAGTTGGCCGCCGGCCTCGTGGCACTGGGCGCCATGGCCGCATTTGTACGCCGCCCCTTACCCTCCGCACTCATCCTCTATCCGGGAATTGCCCTCGCCGCAGCAGTGGCGGGGTGGCGGGATCCAGAGAATCTGCACCATATTTCCGTCACGTTCCTGATACTCCCCGCACTCTTGCTGGGCTCGATGGCTTTCGGGAAACTTTTCCGCACCACCGGACACCTTTTTTTCCTGTTTCTCTCCCTGCTCCTGGGGGGGCATGCGCTGCTGGAGTTTTGGATCGTCTCCTCCTGTCTTTTTGGTTCGTTCTGCACCGATACCTCGGTCGTGATGGGGGATCTGGTCGGAATCCTCAGCGGAAGCATCCTTTTCGGCCTCCTATGGAACCGCTATCTGCGCTACTGGGACGACGAAAGGCTTCCCGCCGCCACCCCGTCCCAGATACTCTGGCCACTGCTGATACTTGCCATTGTTCTGGCCGCGGGCTGGATTGTAACCCAGCAGTTGGGCGACCACCGCCTTTCGCAACTCAAAAGCGAGCTGCTCAAACGCTCCCAGGTCGCCGCCAACAGCATCGATGCCGACCTCATCCGCCCTCTGGGGGGTAGCGAAGCCGACCTCAGAACCCCTGCCTACGAGGAGCTCAAACACCATCTGATTCATATCCGGGTCGTTTCGCGCTTTCTCTACCTGTTCACCTTCCGGGAAGGGGAGGTCGTTTTCATCGCCGATTCCGAACCCGAAGATTCTCCCGATCTCTCCCCCCCAGGGCAGGTCTATACGGAGGCGACCCCCGCTTTTTTAAAAGCACTCCGTACAGGGGAACCCGCCGTCCTCGATCCCGAAACCGACCGGTGGGGGACGTGGGTGAGCGCGCTCATCCCCCTCCCATTGACGCTCCAGGACGGCTCGCCCGTCTTTTTCGGCGCCGACGTCGATGCGGGCTACTGGAAACGGGAGATTCTTCAGAGCCGCTTCGCCGGGATCACCGTCATCTTTCTCGTCGCGTTCTTGCTCCTCTATTCCAAAGCAAACACCCTTCATATACGCCGCATCAACGCCCGGCTGAACGAGGAGATCGGCCTCTTCGTCGGCGGCCCGTCGTTCGTCATGAAATGGGTCAATGCCCCTGTGCTCTTCCGCACCCTCTACGCCTCCCCCAACATCGACCCCCTTCTGGGATACCCTGCGAGAGAGATCGTCTCGGGAAAAATACCGTTTCCCTCCCTGATCCATCCCGAAGAGCGCGGCACGTTCGAAACCCTTTTGGAAAATCTCTCTTCCGAACCCGGCCGAAGCGGCGAATGCGAGCTCAGGCTCCTAGGTAAAGAGGGGGAGTACCGATGGTTCCACGCCTTTATCCTCACGAAAAACCACACGTACGCATTGTCGTACCATGCCTACTTCACTGATACAGACGCGCAAAAAAAGAGCGAACTGGCCTTCCACAAACTCTCCGAGAGGCTGCTGCTCCATTTCAAACGGGCTCCCTTCGCCATCATCGAATGGGATACCGAATTCAGGGTGCTGGACTGGAATCCCGCCGCAGAGAAAATTTTCGGCTATACACGCGACGAGGCGGTGGGAGAAAAGGCCAGCGACCTGATTCTCCCTCCCCACAATCTCTCCGAAACCTCCCGGTTGATGTCCGATCTCGTTACCTGCCAGGGGGGAGAATTCAGTGTCAACGACAACATCACCAAAGAGGGGAAGATCATCACGTGTGCATGGCACAACACACGACTCCTCGACGATGATGGAAACGTGATCGGTGTCGCCTCTATCGCCGAAGACATCACGGAGAAAAGAGAGGCCGAGGCAAAAATCAAGTACCTCGCCTATTATGATGAACTCACAGGGCTGCCCAACCGCACCCTTTTCAAAGACCATCTCCAACTCGAATGCCACCGATCCGACCGGAGCCATACACTCATTGCCGTCATCTTTCTGGATCTGGACTTTTTCAAAACCATCAACGATACCCTAGGGCACGACGTTGGCAATGCCCTGCTGCGGTCGGTCTCCGAACAGCTTCAGAAACACTTCCGCAACAGCGATACGGTATCACGGTTCGGGGGCGACGAATTTGCGATCCTCCTCCCAGACATCAAAAAAGAAGAGGACGTCGACCATATCCTGCAGGCGCTTTTGAACCGTTTCACGACTCCCCTGGGCGTCTCTGGACATGAACTGCATGTGACGCTGAGTATCGGCTATACCCTCTACCCTCTCGACGGCGACGACCCCGAACTCCTGCTGCGCAACGCGGACATCTCGATGTATTCGGCTAAAGAGGCGGGGCGCAACATGGTCCGTCGTTACCACAGCGGAATGGCCGAGGCGGTGAGCAGCCAGCTCGAAATCCACAACGGACTCGTCAACGCCCTCAAACAACACGAATTCGTCCTCTATTACCAGCCCCAGTACGACCTGCACGAAGAGCGCATCAGCGGGGCAGAGGCATTGATCCGCTGGATCCATCCCCAAAAGGGGCTCATCTCTCCGGCCGAATTCATCGCTGTTGCCGAAAAAACAGGTCTCATCGTTCCCATCGGGGAGTGGGTGTTCCGCACCGCATGCATGGAGCTCAAACGGCTCGAATCGCTCGGTTACGAACGCTTTACGATGGCGGTCAACCTCTCATCGCGCCAGTTCAGGGAGAAAAACTTCTCCCGCACTATCCACGAGATCATCGACCGAAGCGGCGTCCGTCCCGAATCAATTGAACTGGAACTGACCGAAAGCATCCTGATCGAAGACAATACCGACATCCTTGGAACGCTGCAGGATTTCAAAACAAGCGGCATCCGTCTCTCTATCGACGATTTCGGCACCGGCTACTCTTCCCTTAGCTACCTCAAGCTTTTTCCGATCGACAAAGTCAAAATCGACCAGTCTTTTACAAAAAATGCGGCGCTCAACACCGACGACCTCAACCTTGTTCGGGCGGTGATCGCCATCTCCAGCGCTTTCGGATTCACGACGATCGCCGAAGGGGTGGAGACACAAACACAGCTCAACATGATGCACGAGGAGGGGTGTACCGAAATCCAGGGGTATTTCATCGCCCGGCCGATGCCCGCACAGGAGCTCGAAACCTTCTTGGAAACATTCACCCCTCCCACCCCAACCGACGTTTAGTATAGTCTAACGACAGTTAGATTATAATGGCGTTTTTCACACTATGCGAAAGGGCATCATGGATTTTCTATTTAACCTCAACGTCCAGTTCTATCTGGCCGCCTACCTGCTCGGAGGGATTCCGTTCGGCCTCATCCTGGCCAAAGTCTTCGCCGGCGTCAACATCAAAGAGGCGGGCTCCCAGAGCATCGGGGCAACCAACGTCCTGCGCGTCGTCAAGGAGACGAATCCCAAGCTGGCCAAAAAACTGGGGGCCGCAACGCTGGCGCTCGACGCCCTCAAAGGGATCATCGTCGTCCTGGCCGCCAAATACTTCGAACTCTCCGACAGTGCCCAGTGGCTCGTCGCCGTCCTGGCCGTTTTGGGACACTGCTTCAGCCCTTACCTGTGGTTCGAAGGGGGCAAAGGGGTCGCTACCGGGATGGGCGTCATGGCGGTCATGCTCCCCATCGAGACGGCGATTGCCCTCGTCGTGTGGTTCATCGCGGCGAAAACGATCCGCATTTCGTCGCTCTCCTCGATGCTGGGACTCCTCGGGCTTGTCATTGCCTCGTTCATCGTCCATCCGGAGATGTTCCATGCCCCGGTCCTCTTCATCGCGTTTATTCTCTTTTACAAGCACATCCCCAATTTCGTCCGCCTGATCAAAGGGGAAGAGAAGCGGGTCGTATGAAAATCCTGATCGAGGATTTGACGTTTGAGACGATTCTCGGCATCCTCCCCGAAGAGCGGACGACCCCGCAGAGTGTCCGGATCGACGGCACCCTAGACTACCCCTATGACGGCGAAGTATTTATCAACTACGCCGACGTCGCGGAACGGATTATCCAGACCATGCATGAGCGGCAGTTTGAACTGATCGAAAC
>JAFGUJ010000076.1 GCA_016938595.1 Campylobacterales bacterium
AAAGAAAGAAGATGTGGAGCGGGAAACGAGACTCGAACTCGCGACATTCAGCTTGGAAGGCTGACGCTCTAGCCAACTGAGCTACTCCCGCATCACAGGCAGAATTATAGCAGCCCAAGTCTAAAAATAACCTAATACACCGCACCGCCGCTATTTATGGGTACAATTGAATCATGGAAACAAAAAAGCGCCTTTTTCTCGCCGTCCCCGTCCGCCTCTACGACTACCCCTCCATCCGGCGCGGCTTCGGTCCGTTTCTGGAGGGACGTTGGAGGGAAGAGGAGACGCTCCACGTCACAATCGCTTTTCTGGGAAAACGGATGGACGCCGAGACAGTAATGGCAAAATTGGAGAGGTTCGAGTGGTCGTTTGAATCTTCCGAACTCGACGGATGGGATTATTTCGCCCGCAGCCGCGTTTTCGTCGCGACGACGGATAACCCGAGCCTCCAGAGCCTCTATGAGCGTCTTGCCCCCCTTCTGGAACTGGAAAACGCCGTGCTGCGCCCCCATGTCACCCTGATGCGGGTCAAGAGATTCGACGACGAGGAGTTCTACCGCCGTCTCGACACCCCCCCGGCGCAGCCGCTGGGGATACTCAGACCAGCGGTGATCCTCTACCGCAGTGTCCTCCATCCCGAAGGGGCCCGATATCACCCGCTTCACGAGTGGCCGCTATGATTATCTGTACGATGTACCTGCAATTCGACCTCCCCGATGTCCATTCGCTCAAAGGACGCCGCGCCATCCTCAACAGCCTCAAAGAGCGGCTCAAGAGCTTCAACGTCTCGGTCCTCGACATCAGCGCCGAATACCCCAAAGAGGCCTCGATCGCCGTCGCCTTTCTCTCACCCGACGCGATCCAGGCCGCGCAGTACCGCAGCCGGATCGAAACGATGATCGAAACGCGCTTCCCCGAGCACCCGTGTGAGATCGATTTCGAAGAGTTTTGACGTTATAATCCCACCCAAAAAAGCACAGACTTATGAAAACCATCCGTGTCCCTTTCGGCCAGACTGTCCCGGAGAAAAAAAACGCCGTCTTTCTGGCGATCTACGTCGACGAGATCTCCCCGTGGAAATACTTCAAAGACGACATCCGCCACCTCAAATGCCCGGCCTTCATCATGATCGACCGGTGGGACGGCCGGATGGGGTTCCCGGGGGGAACGGTCAACGAGGGGGAGAGCCTCACCGCGGCACTGCTGCGCGAGATCAAAGAGGAGATCGGCATTACGATCAAACCCTCCCAGGTCCACCCGATCGCGAGCCACGAAAGCCGTCTTGTCACCCACCTCTACGGCCTCAAAGTACTCGAAGCCGAATTCCTGCACATCTACTACCATATTCTGAACAACTTCTCCCGCTCGATCCTCCTGCACGCCTACGAGGAGGGGGACGAATCGCATTTCATGTCCGAGATCACGGGAATCAAGATCGTCCCGGTCATCTCACACGATGGCAAGGGGATCAACAAATTCGTCGAAAACGCCTTTGCCGGGGCGACCCGTGAAGATCTGGACGTCCTGCTGCGCGAAGTGTTCGGCTTCGAGCTGTAGTTCCCTACTTCACCCGTCTGCCGACGATGTCTCCGAAAAAGAGGACGTCTTCGAGAATCGCCTTGTCGCACAGACCGTCACTGCCGAGGTTGATCAGCAGTTCCCCCCTCTCGCTGGCGAAAATACGGTCGTTGAGGATCACCTTCAAAAATTCTCCCCCCTCTATTTCGAGCTTTTGTTTCATGAGCGCCGTCTCACTTTTGCCGGGAAAAACGACGTCGATCCGGCCGTCTTTCTTGTTCCCGCCGATCGCCGCAATCGAGCGGTTCTTCCGCGGATTCATGTAGTGGTTGAAGTTAAAAAAGAGGCTCAGGATATCGTCGGTCGCGTAATAGTCGTTTTTCACCCGATCCCATTCGTCTTTTTCGATCGTTTCCCGCCACACGGTTTTGTTCGCATGGTCGAAGGTATAGATTTTGATCAATTTTTTCGAATCGGTCCGCCGCGTTTTGGCGTATTTTTGGGGAACCAACCGGCCGTTTTGGACAATCCCATGGCTTTCGTAGATCTCGATACGGTTGTTGGAGAGGGTTTTGGCCAGTCCCGTCGTCCGCGCCTCGATCCGGATCGTATAGGTCTGATCGTCACGGATTTCCAGACGGGCATCGGCTGTCCCCATCGTATCGAAAATCCCGTACGACACCTCATACGTCGCACTAAGCACCTTGGCGCCGGCGATCTGCGCCAACACGATCATGAGTAAAACGATTGTTTTCATGGCTGTTTCCTTTTTGTTGGAAACAGTATCCTCTAATCGTGAAGGGTTTGTCAACCCCGAGAGATCAACGCCCCCCTATCCTCCCCAAAGGGAACGGATGAATTACGGTGTGTCCCGCTGGTTGACATTTTCGGCAATCTTCCTGAACTCACCCTTGATCTCGGCAAACACATCGACCAAAACGGGATCGAAATGGGTGCCGCGCCCCTGGATGATAATCTCCTCGGCGTCTTCGTAGCTAAAAGGCTCTTTGTAGCGTCTGCGGCTGATGAGGGCGTCATACACATCCGCCAGGGCCATCATCCTCGCTTCCAAAGGAATCTGCTCCCCCGCAAGGGCGTCCGGATACCCTGAACCGTTCCATTTTTCATGGTGGTATCGGGCGATGTTGTACGCGATCTCAAGCATGGCCGTGTTCGTATACGAATGGATCGCATTGTCGATAATCGCCTGACCAAGCGTCGTATGGGTTTTCATCACTTCGAACTCACCGACCGTCAGTTTGGCGTTCTTTTTGAGGATCTCATCGGAGATCCCCACCTTGCCGACATCGTGCAGCGGTGCGGCATGGTAGAGGTTCATGATGTACTCAGGGGTCAGGATCTCCCGGAAATACCCCCGGGATGCGAGATCCTCTGCGAGCAGCCGGACGTACTCCTTGGTCCGGATGATATGCCCCCCCGTTTCCGTATCGCGCGTTTCGGCGACCAGAGCCATACTGTCGATCATCGCTTCGTTGGCTTTGCTCATCTTCTCAAAAAACCGTTTCTGCTCACGGTAATAAATGACGAACAAAACGGCCGCCAAAGCGAAAAGATAAGAGGTCAGCGGAATGATGAAATACCCCGGGGAGACATGCACATTGCGTCCTATCATCAGATGGCCCGCGGCCAAAGCACCAGCCACTGCGACCGAATAGAGGAGCAGAACATAAAGATATTTTTTCGCGGACATCAGCGTCATCAGCACTACGGCGATCATAAGGGAGAGTAAAAATGCGGCGGTCCTGTAGGCAGAAGGCTGGACCAGCAGCGCGTCGTCAAAAAAATTCTCTATCAGCGTTGCGTGGGCATAGACACCGGGGCGGACCGTCCCGTCGCTGAGGGTATGATAGTCGTGCAGCCCCATCGCGGTGGCACCGATCAGGACAATTTTTCCCCTGAAAAGGGACGAATCCGCACGGCCGTTCAATACCTCCAGCGCCGAAACCCTCTGATACCATTCCCGGGGGTAAAAGCGCAAAAGGGTCTGCCCCCGATCGTCTCCCATCACCCTGCGCCCAAGTACCGTGGCCTTAATGTCCCCCTCCGGCATCTCTTGCGAGAAATCCACTGCCGGATCGAGACTCAGAAGTGCTGCCACCCCCAGCGTCGGAATCAGCCGATCGTCATGGCGGATAAACAGTGCCAGACGTCTGAGGATCCCGTCGCTGTCGGGGGAAGCTTGTATATGGCCGGCACCGCGCGCGGCCTGCTGCAGCACCGGCAGGCTGCACAGCAGATAGGGGCTGCTGTAAAGCCCCTCGGGCATCTGCGCCGAAGAGAGTGTTGTGGCGGAGGGGAGAACACACTCCCCGGGTCCCGATGGGGAGGAATCGAAGAAAAGCGCAAGGGTGACATTTGCCCCCCTTATCGCCTCGGCGAACAGCGCGTCGTTGTCGGCCAGTGTCTCCGGCAACCCCGACACGACGGCATCGAGATCAAAAAAATCGCGGTAAAAAGCACTGAGCGCTGCCGGGGAGGTGCGGTCGGATTCGGGAAAGAGCATATCGATCGCAATCGCCGAAGGCTCCATCGGTGCGATTTTGTCGAGCAGCTGCGCCATGACGACTCTCGGCCATGGCCACTGCCCCAGGGCCTCGAGGCTTGCCTCATCGATCTCGACGACCACCGTCGCTCCCGAAGTGGGGACGCTCGTCTCCGATACAAAAGCATCGTATAGTCTGTCGTCCAGCTCTTCCAGCAGCGCACTCTGCCACCAAAGGGCGTAAAAAAAGGCCGTAGCCAGCAACGCGATAAGGAAAACGGCTCTCTTTTTCATGGGCTATCGCACGATCACTTCCACCCGTCGGTTCCGGGGCTCATCGACCCCATCGCCCGTCGGAACCAGAAGATCCCCCTCTCCGTGCGACGTCACGCTCACCTCTTTCATCTGTATCTGCCGTTCTTCCAGAAACGACTTGACCATCTGTGCCCGTTCCAGCCCCAGCCTGTCGTTCCCCTCTGCATTCCCCTGCGTATCGGTGTGTCCGATGATATCGACGACGCACGGTTCCCTCGACTGGATCAGCTCGACCAGCGATGCCGTCTGCGCCTGCGACTCCGGCGTCAGGCTGGCCGTCCCCTCTTCGAAATAAAACAAAACGCTGACCGGAGAGAGGGGAAGCGCCTC
>JAFGUJ010000077.1 GCA_016938595.1 Campylobacterales bacterium
AGGCGCGGGAGATTTTCTGCGTTACGAGCCGCTCCATCCCGCTGGAGGGATCGAATCGGGCCACCCGCTCCAGCCCCGTGTCGATGACGACGCGGATCCCCTCGATCGTGAGGCTCGTTTCGGCGATGTTGGTCGCGAGGACGATTTTGCGCTTGGGCGCGGGGAGGATGGCGCGGTACTGTTCCTCTTTCGAGAGGGTGCCGTAGAGGGGGGCGATCGCAAGATCGGCTTTGGCGTCCCGGTCGTATTCGTCGAGGCGCGATTCGAGCTCACGGATCTCGCGCTCTCCGGGGAGAAAGACGAGGATATCCCCCGCGTCGTCGCGCAACGCCTGCAGCAGCGTTTTAAACGCCTCGGAGACGATCTCGCGCGCAGAGAGCGACGGCGAGGAGGGGGAACGGTAGGATATCTCCACGGGGTAGCTGCGCCCCTCGCTGGTGAGGATCGGCGGATTCTCCAGCAGCTCGGAAAGCCCCCGCGTATCGAGGGTCGCCGACATGACGAGGAGTTTCAGGTCGTCGCGCAGCACCTCCTGCGACTGGAGCGCAAGGGCGAGCGAGAGGTCGCTGTGGAGGTTTCGCTCGTGGAATTCGTCGAAGATGACGAGGGAGGTCTCCTCCAGAGCCGGATCGCTCTGGAGGTAGCGGGTGAGCATCCCTTCGGTGATGACGAGAATCTGTGTCATTTTCGAAGATTTTCGCTCACCCCGGATGTGGTAGCCGATCCGTTCACCGACCTCTTCGCCCAGCAGCTCCGCCATCCGTGTCGCGGCCGCTCTGGCGGCGAGACGGCGGGGCTGGAGCATCAGGATCTTTTTCCCCTCCAGCCAGGGTTCATTGAGTAGACAGAGGGGGACAGAGGTCGTCTTCCCCGCACCCGGGGGAGCCTGGAGGATAAGACGGTTGTTTTGACGAAGGGACTCCCGGATCGGCGGAATCTGCTCCGAGATAGGGAGATTCGAGAGCGTAGGAATCATCCTCAGGAAGCGGGCTTGGCTGGCTTGGTAGGATCGCTTTTGGCGTTCTCCGATACGCTTCGGTCAAACCGGATCAGCCCTGCGGCCGTGTAGACGTTACGGGGATTCCACAAAATCCAGCCGTTGCTGCCAAAATCCTCGCTGGCGCGGATCTGGTCGCGGATCTCCTGTTCGCCGTAGATGCGGCGGTCGAAGGCATAGTCGCGGAACGCCTGGAGCCACGGGCGATAGGCGAGGGGTGAACCGCCCGATTTTTCGAGCGCTTTGTCCAGAGACTGTTTGACGATTTCATAGTTTGCCGCGACGGGATTGGTGTATCCGGGGATGCCGGCGTTGAATCCGCTGGGGTAGAGCATCGGACACATGTAATCGACATAGGGGGCAATCGCATCGACCCGCTGGCCGATCTCGATGTCGGCGTTGTGCCAGCTGACGTATCCGAAGATGTCGGCGGAGATGAAGACATTGTAGGAGAGGAGCTCGCGGCGCGCTTTTTCCAAAAATCCGCTGATCGCCTTGACCCGCTCTGCCTGCGTGTTTTCGACGGAGAATTTCACCCCTTTGGCATCGGGGAAGCGGATGTAGTCGAACTGGATCTCATCAAATCCGGCGGCAGCGGACTCTTTGGCAATGGCGATGGGGTAGTCCCACGACTCACGGCGCGAGGCGTCGATCCAGTAGAGCTGTTCTTTGTCCTTGAAAAGGGTCCCGTCACTGCGGCGTACTCCCAGATGGGGGTGGGCTTCGACGAACGGGGAATCCTTGAACGTCACGATCCGGGCGATCGTGTAGATCCCCTGCGCTTTGAGGTCGGCGACAAATTTGGGGAGGTCTTTGAACAGAATGATCTCCTGCGCCCCGATTTTGTTGGCGGTCGGGTTGGTGGTGCGGTAGGCGATCTGGCCCCGGTCCATTTTGATGTCGATAACGAGGGCGTTGATCTCGGTCGATTTGATCAGTTCCTTGGCGTTCCCCATCAGTTTGGAACTGGTGGCTCCGTAACTGGAGAGGTAAAGAGCTTTGGGCGTCACCGGTTTGAGGAACATTTTCCCGCCGGTTTTGTAAAATTTGCGCTCGTACCCGAGTGCCCGGACCCCGATGTATTTGGACGCGGGGATGACAAACGTGCCGTTTTCGTCGCTGCGGTATTCCTTGCCCCCGGAGATGACGATAGCGTTGGCTATCGGTTTGAGCGTTTCTTTATCCAGAACGCTCCCTTTGGTCATGGTACTTCCCCATGACAACGTAATCGCTGCTACTAAGAGCGCTAATGCTTTCACTGATATTCTCCACTGTACTGATTGCGCTATCGTAGCAAAAATAATGCCAAAATGCGGTGTTGTAAGGACGAAAAAGATATTATTGGTTATCTATTAACAGGGAGCTTTTATGCCCTTTACACAATTACACCCCATACTGCAATCGAATATTGCCGCCCTCGGCTACACAACCCCTACGCCGATCCAGGAAAAAGTGATTCCGCTCGTATTGCGCGGACGCGATATTTTGGGTGCGGCACAGACGGGTACAGGCAAAACGGCCGCATTCGCCCTTCCGATCCTACAAAAGCTCGGCAGCGCTTCGGAGTCCGGTCACGCCAGTGCCAGAGCACTCGTGATTGTTCCGACACGTGAACTCGCATCCCAGGTCGCATCGGCGATCCAGACGTATGCAAAAGGATTGGAGGTGCGATGCATCGCACTCTACGGCGGTGCCAACATGGCGCGTCAGGCCAAAGAGCTGGGAGAGGGGGTCGACATCATCGTCGCCACCCCCGGACGGCTGATCGAGCTGAACAAGCAGGGGCACGTCCCCCTCTCCCGCATCGAATATCTGGTTTTCGACGAAGCCGATACGATTTTCGACATGGGATTTATCCGCGAAGTGGGGCAGATCATCGACCTTCTCCCGCTGAACCGCCAGAACATGCTTTTTTCGGCGACGATGACCGGAGCCGTGAAACAGCTGAGCGAGAAAATCCTCAAAAAACCGCTTCTCGTCGAGATCGACAACCTCAAAGCCGCCGACATGACGCTGCGACAGATCGTCCACCCGGTAGAAAAAGAGCGTAAATGTGAGCTGCTCTCATACCTGATCGGTTCGAACAACTACCCGCAGGTCCTCGTCTTCACCCGTACCAAAGCCGAAGCCGATGAGGTAAGCGCCGAGCTGAGCGCCAGCGGCCTCAAAAACGTCGTCATCCACGGCGACAAAAAACACGGTGCCCGTGACCGGGCCTTGAGCGAATTCCGGGAAGGAAAAGCCCGTATCCTCGTCGCCACAGACATCGCC
>JAFGUJ010000078.1 GCA_016938595.1 Campylobacterales bacterium
CAGGAAGTGGCGCGTCAGGTCAGGGGGATCGATTTCATCCTCAGCGGCCACACCCACGATCCTTCTCCCCGTCCGACCGTCATCAACGGAACGGTCATCGTCATCGCGGGAAGCCACGGCAAATACGTCGGGCGTCTCGATATCGATATCCAGAACCACAAGGTCAAGGGATACGAGTACAAACTGATCCCCGTCGCGTCGAACCTAATCCCTGCCGATCCCGAAGGGGAGCAGCTCGTCAAAGAGCTCTACTCACCGTACGATTCGGAGCTTTCCGAAGTGTTGGGGATCACCAAGAACACGCTGTTCAAACGCGACACCTTCCACTCGACGTTCGATCAGCTGATCAACGACTCGATCATCGATGCGATGGATTCGGATATTTCGTTTACCCCGGGATACCGCTGGGGGACTACGGTCCTGGGAGGTGCTGCCATCACGATGGATGATGTCTACGACATGACGGCGATCACCTATCCGAATGTCTATACGTTCGAGTTGACCGGAAAACATATCCGTACCCTTCTCGAAGACATCGCCGACAACGTCTTCAACGCCAACCCCCTCTATCAGCAGGGCGGTGACATGAGCCGTCTGGGCGGTGTGACGTATGAAATCCGTGTAGGCGGCGCGACCGGCAAACGGATCACGAATATCATGGTGGGGGGCAAACCTCTCAACGATACGAAAGTGTACAAAGTCTCCTCATGGGGCGGCAATCTCCAGAATGCGGGAAGCAATCTGCGCGAGCAGCTGACCCGTCCGGTATACGATGTGACAGCGGACTACATCCGCCGTCAAAAATCGGTCAACATCAGCGGCAACAGCAATGTGCGCCTGCTCGATTACGACTGCGGGTGTCCGAAAAAAGGTGCGAGAGGGTGCTAGGCACCTTGTGTAAAATCGATCAAACTTAAGGAGTTAGGAAATGAAGTTGGTTAATCTCAGTATGGCAGCCGCAGCGGTCTGCGTACTCTCTACGTCGGCGTACGCGCTTAAATCAGAAGACCGCACGGTAAAAGGCAATTACCAGGTAGAATATACCAAAGCGCCGGGCGCGGTAAACTCTTTTACGGAAATGTTCACTGAGGCAGAGGTCTATGGGCGTCTGCGCTCCAATATGTTCTGGTGGGACGTGGACAATGCCAAAAATAATTCAACGGCCGACCACAATGTATGGGGTCTTGGGGGCAGCCTCGTGTACAAAACGGGTTATTTCCACGGGTTCGGTGCTACGGTAGGATTTTACGGCACGGTACCGATGCACGATGAAAATGTTTTCCCCGGTACGACTACGAACTATACGAAAATGGGTAAAGATACCTTCCATACCCGTGCCGACGGAAGCGAAGGGGCCATGGGGAATTTTGCCGAAGCGTATGGAGAATACAAAAACGGCAAAACCAACGTCAAAGTGGGTCGCCAGGGCATCGACAGCATGATGCTGGCCACCAACGATACCAAAATGATCCCGAATACGTTTGAAGCGGCGGTGATCGAGACCAAAGAGATCCCCGACACAACCTTGCGGGCGGGTTACATCATGGCCCAAAAACTTCGGGATCACCAGTCGTTTCATAGCGTAATTGCTTATGACAGCGATTCGAAGTTTGAAGGAAATGATGATTCAGGTGCCCACAAAGGGTTGTCAACCGACAACATCCGTGCGAGAGGAAACGGTGACGTTGACCCTGAAATGATTTTGGTAACGGCACAAAATACGTCGATCCCCAATTTGAAACTCAATGCCGAATACGTAGCGCTGAACGGTTTTTTCAATACAGCTGTTGTTGAAGCGAATTATAAAATCAAACTGAGTGATGCGTGGATTCTGACACCGGGTGTCCGTTATCTCAATCAGATGGATGACGGAGCGGGTTATATCGGCGGTGCGGCCCTAAGCAACAAGTTGCAAAATAAAACCGGAGCTTCCGGGGGGTATAAAGACGCCCGAAATGCAGACGGGAATATCATCATGGCCCGCCTGGTTGCGGCCAACGGTCCATTGGAACTTTCGGCAGGATACTCGAAAGTTGGAGACAAAGCCGACATTATCGCCCCGTGGCGAGGATTCCCGACGGGCGGTTATACCCGTTCGATGGCGCAGGTCGACTGGATCGCCAACACCAAAAACTGGGCGGTCAAAGCGGCATTCGATTTCGGCAAGGCAGGGTTGGTCCCCGGTCTGAAAATCGCGGCCGATTATGAAAATATGAATTTCGATGATGCGAAATCGGCCACGAGCGGATTTACCGACCGCGATATTTTCCATGTCGATGCGTGGCAGACGTTTGCATCGCTTCCGAATACGGAATTCAAATTCCGTTTCGCAACCGTTGATGCGGATCCAAGTGTAGGCGATACTATTGATTACAACTCGTACAACGAGTACCGTTTCGAAATCAACTACCTCTTCTAAGGCGTGAATGATGAAAACGTTATTGGTTTCTCTCCTCATGAGCGTCACGAGTCTGAGTGCGTACGATTACGCCCTTAAACCGGTAAAGGTCACGTCGGATGTCCATTGCTTTTTCGGTAAACCCGAGATCATGGACAAAACCAACAACGGCAACATCGTCAACAGCTGTTATATCGATGCAGGGGAGGGGTACGTCGTCGTCGACACGGGCCCCTCGTATGCCTATGCGGAGTCGGCGTACAACGCGATGAAAAAGATCAAATCCCTCCCCGTTAAACTCGTTATCAACACCCACATCCATGACGATCATTGGCTGGGAAACAACTATTTTACCGAGCAGGGAATCCGTGTTTTAGGAACCGATGATTTCAAAGCCAACGCCGATATAAGTGAACCGACACGTATGCAGACCTATATCTCTCCTGAAGCCTACGCTAAAACAAAGCCGACAATGCCGACCGAGATGATCAGCACCGATACAACCCTCAACATCGGGAATCAGACGCTGGAGCTTAAAATCGCCAAACACAAAGCCCATACGGCCAAAGACATGGTGGTGTTCTTGCCGAAATCCAAAGTGCTGATCGCCGCCGATCTGGTCTTTAACGACCGTCTCCCCTCCGTGCGCAGCGGAGACATCAACGGATGGCTGAGTGCGTTGGAGGATTTTGAAACATTAGGGGCGCTCCATATCGTCGGCGGGCACGGTGAGCGAACCGACATAGACTCACCGAAAATGACGCGGGAATATTTCACCCGGATGCGCGACGAGATCCGCGCGGCGATTGCCGAGGGGCTCAGCATCGACGAAACGATTCAAAAAGTGAGCATGGAAGAGTATAAAAAATACCATCTCTACGAAGGGACCCATCGGGGCAACGTCGAAGCCTCCTATCGGGTATTGGAGTGGGAATGATGAAAAAAATTCTGTTTCTAGCCTCTCTCTTCACCGCTTTAGCATATGGAGATGTCCGTTTCGCACAGCCCGAACCCTCGATCGACAAACCGCGTGAAGTGGTGATGGGGATCAGCGGAGGGGACGATGCGTCGATCCATCACGGTCTCAGTACGGCGAACAACGTCCTCAAATTTTACGGACCCGAAAAGATCCATTTGCGGATTGTCGCCTATTATCACGGTATCCGCACGTTGCTGAAAAGCGAAAAAGATATCGCCGTGCGGGTTCGTGCATTGCAGCAATACGGTGTCGAATTCGTCGCCTGCGGCAATACGATGGAGACGAAAAAGATTACAGAAGATCAACTCATCGACGATGTCGAAATTGTGTCGGCAGGAATCGCCGAAGTGATCGAACGCACCCATGAAGGTGCTTTTTACATTCAACCCTAAGGAAAAACCATGTTCAAAAAATACCTGTTCATCCTGATGGCGGGAGCCCTCTCTTTGTTCGGCGGAGATTTTCATCTCTTCAGCGTCCCCAACGCGGAGGGGAAAATCACCCCATCAGTCGTCGAGAAGGCGCTGGAAAACAGCGGATTTACGATTGCGGCCAATACGGAAATGAACGGACCGTTCAAAATCCAGTTCGGCCAGAGCGATTTTGCGGTGTTCAACCTCCTCACCGCCTATCACAAAGCCCATTCGGCCACATTGGTTCAATCGAATCCCGATGCGGGGATATTCGTTCCGATGGGATTTGGCGTCTACCAGCGTAACAACGAAAAAGAGCTCCATGTATCGGTATTAACCGCCGCGGCGATGAAAAAGATTGCCGGCTTTGACGCTCCGGAGTTTGCCCTGATCGAAAAAGAGGTCCTCGCGGCTCTCAAAAAGGCCCTTCCGAACGCCAAAGTAAGTGAGAGTGACAGTTCCCTCCCCGCCACAGGAACGCTGCTGAGCCGCTATGTCATGCAAAGCAGTGCCGAGAGCTGGGCGAGCGACAAGGAAGCAGCGGAAATGATGATCGAAGACGGCCTCAAGCCGGCCGGGTTTGTCATGTCCAACTTCACCGATTACAATTTTGTCCTGGGCGAAGAGAGCCCGTTCCATTTTTACGACACCTATTCGATCTGTAAACTAAAAGTCATCTACACCGTAGCCAAAACCCGTCCCGAAGCGGCGGCATTCGCACCGTGTACCCTGATGGTCTACAAGAAAAAAGATGCCGATGAGATCGTGATGGGCTTTCCCGGTGTGTACAACTGGATGAGCAGTGCCCGCATCGAGGATACCGAGGCAAAAGCGGTCCTGATGCAGGCACAGAAAGATTTCGAAGCAGTCCTGGAGAGCACGGTCGAGTGATCTATTAGCTCTTTTAAAGGTTACTGTGCGACAATAATACCCTGCCCCTGCCTGAAACGAGCGGGGAAATCCCAATGAAAGAGGAGGGGACAATGTCGCTGTTTAAAAAGATTGCCGTGATCTTCATGCTGATCGCGGTGAACGGATGGAGTTATGACATCAGGATCGCCGAACCCTACCCGAGTGCGGAAATACCGCGCAAGGTGGTCATAGGGGTCGGTCATGGGGATGACGTGTCGATCCACCAGGCGCTCAGAGCGGCGGACGACGCGCTTAAATTCTACGAAGACAAAAAGGTCCATATTCGGATCGTCGCCTATCATCAGGGGATGCGTCTGCTGCTGAAAAAAGAAAAGGCGATTGCCGAACGGGTTCAGGCCCTGCAGCAGCGCGGTGTCGAGTTCGTCGCCTGCGGCTACACGATGGATGCGGATAAAATCGAGGACTGGAGCCTGACGGAGAATGTCGAGGTCGTGAGTGCCGGCGTAGCCGAAATCATCGAACGGGTACAGGAGGGGGCGGTTTATTTCCAGCCGTAAGAAAGTGATTAAAATTTAATCACTTTTTGAAATCTTTTCTCCTTAGAGGGTGGTATAATCGACCCCATTTCCAAAGAGGGGGACGTTTTATGGTGCTGGAGCTGATCGATTCATCCGAGCATATCGTTTTGATCGCTCACAAAAACCCCGATGCCGATACCCTCGGATCGGCATGCGCCTTTTACTCCTACCTGCTTCGCCTGCGGAAAAAAGTGACCCTTTTTTGCGCCTCTTCAGCCATCAACCCCAACCTTGCCTTTTTGCCGTGGTATGACAAGGTCACCGACCGTTTTCCCGAAGACGCCGACTGCATGATCAGTTTCGACTGCGGCAGCCACAGCCGTATGGGGATCGAGAAAAAACTCCCCCTCATCAACATCGACCACCACATCAGCAACGATCTTTTCGGTTCGGTCAACATCATCGATACGGCCGCCATCAGCACCACCGAAACGGTTTACGATTTTTTTGTTGCCAACGGTGTAAAAATCAATGGTAAAATGGCGCTTTCGCTTTACGCGGGACTTGTTGACGATTCGAGATGTTTCAGTGCTCCGGGATGCAACGCCAAGACATTCGCGACCGCACACGCTCTGATAGAGGCGGGAGCGGACCATGCGACCTGTATCGAATGGCTTTACCGCCGCCGGTCCCTGGCCTCCTTGCGGGTGCGCGGCATCCTGTGGAAAGAGATGCGCCTCCTACTTGACGGACGTCTGGCTTTTTTCGACGTGCGCCTTTCGCACATGGAAGAGACGGGGGCCACGATCTCCGAATGCAAAAAAGTGCTCGAAGAGGCCCTCGGGATGCGCAGCGTACAGGCCGCGATGATGCAGTTCGAACACCCCCGCGGAGGGCTCAAAATCTCTCTTCGGACAGACGGGACGGTGAACGCATCGAAAATTATGGGCTCTTTCGGCGGCGGCGGCCACATCCACCGTGCCGGAACACGGATCGAAGAAGAGAATCAGGAAAGTTTCGCGTCAGAGATAATAATGATGATACAAAAGGAGTTTGAGTGAGAAGAGGGCGCAAGGGCAAGGGAATTATCGGATGGATTATCGCGATCGCGATATTGGCAGGGATCGGATTTATGGCGTTTTCGCCCACTTTCGAGCGGGAAGACCCGAAACTTACCCTCAGCCATGAAGGGTACTGGAACTTCAAAGACCCGATTCAAGTCAGCGTAGAAGACGCCAGCGGGCTCAAAGCATTCAAAGCGACCATTGCGACGCCGCACGAAGAGTGGGTAGTCGTCGAGGAAAATACCCCTTCGGCCGAGTCGAAAAAAACGTTCACCATTCTTCCCCCAAAAGGGGTACGCCGTGTCGAAGCACAATCGGTGACCCTGAATCTCGAAGCCACCGACAACAGTCTTTGGGGGCTGTTTATGGGGAACACGTCCAAAGAAGAATACACCCTCGTCATCGACCAGCGCCGTCCGCTTCTTTCCATTGTCAGCCATTCGTATAAAATCCAGAAAGGAGGATCGGCAATCGTCATTTTCAAAGCCAATGATCCCCACATGGAGAGTCTGAAGATCGAAACCAATTACGGCAAGACATTTATCGCCCAGCCGTTTGTCAAAGAGGGGTATTACGCCTCTTTGCTGGCCTGGCCGGTACAGGAACAAACGTTCAGTGCCACCGTCGTCGCCCGAGACCGTGCCGGGAACGAGACCAAAAGCTCTGTTCCTTTGCGCCTGAAAGACCATCTCTACCGTGTTTCGAACATTGAACTGAGCGACAAATTTTTGGACGGAAAAATCGCCGAGCTGGCCAATGTATACGAGGAAACGGCGGGAGTAGACGACCGCCTGGAACAGTTCAAGATCATCAATGAAACGGTCCGTGCCAACAACGAGAAGATTATCCATGAGGTAACATCGAAAGTATCGAACGCGATGATCACCGATTTTAACATCAAACCGTTCTATCCCCTCCCCAACGGTCAGAAAGTTGCCGATTTCGGAGACCACCGGATCTACAGCTACAAAGAGACGAAGAACTTTTCCCAAGCCTACCACATGGGGCTTGACCTCGCCAGTACACAGATGGCGGCGATATTCGCGACCAACAGCGGCAACGTCGTCTTCTCGCAGGCCAACGGCATTTACGGCAACCTTCCGATTGTCGATCACGGATTCGGCCTCTATACCCTCTACGGCCACTGCTCGGACGTCCATGTGCAGGAGGGAGATATCGCAGCCGACGGACAGGAGATCGCCAAATCGGGAATCAGCGGCTATGCGATGGGAGACCATCTCCATTTCGGCGTCCTCGTGCAGGGGATCGAAGTGCGTCCGGAAGAGTGGATGGACACCAAATGGATCTACGACAACATCACCAGCGTGATGGAGAGTGCAAAGCTCTACATTAACCAACAGTAAAAACGGTATAATTTCGAAATTGAACCGACCAAAGGAAAGCACGCCATGATGCAAACAACGATTGGAAAAAGTGTCGAACTCGTAGGGATCGGTTTGCACAAAGGCTCTCCCGTCAAACTCCGCCTGGAGCCTCTCGCCGCAAACAGCGGTATTGTCTTCTACCGCAGCGATGCGGGGGTCTCGATCCCTCTGATTCCGGCCAATGTCGTCGATACGAAGATGGCGACGGTGATCGGCCGCGAGGGGGTCACCATCTCGACGATCGAGCATATGCTCTCCGCCATCTACGCCTACGGGATCGACAACCTCCGCATTATCGTCGATGCCGACGAGATTCCCGTCATGGACGGATCGTCGATGAGCTTTTGCATGCTCCTTGACGAAGCGGGAGTGGTCCAGCAGGATGCTCCCAAAAAGATCATGCGGATCAAGAAAGAGGTAGCGGTCAAAGAGGGGGACAAATACGTCAAACTCGCTCCGGCCAATGATCTGACCTATGATTTTACGATCAAGTTCCAGCATCCGGTGATCGACAAGCAAAGCTATGTCCTCAAATTCACCAAGGAAAACTACAAAAACGAGATTGCCCGTGCCCGGACCTTCGGATTCGTCCACGAGGTTCAGTATCTGCGCTCGATCGGGCTGGCGCTGGGGGGAAGTCTCGAAAACGCCGTTGTCCTCGATGACAAAAAAGTGCTCAATCCCGAAGGCTTGCGGTTCGGAGACGAATTCGTACGCCACAAGATCCTCGATGCGATCGGGGATATGTCGCTGATCGGCATGAATTTCATCGGCAACTACGAAGCCTTCGCGGGGAGTCACGACCTGAATCACAAGCTGACCCTCGAACTTCTCAAAGATCCGGCCAATTACGAGATCGTCGAGCTCTCTTCCGTCGAATCCAAAGAGCTGGCAAAAGCGTATGCATGATGCGCTCGTCATCGCTCTTGGAACCCCCGTACTGGTGGGGGTTTACAAAGAGGGGCGCCTCATCGAGGAGATTCAATCGGAGGGGATGAGCTCGGACGTCCTGGCCGAGATTTTCGACACACTGCTCAAAAAGTACACGTTTTCCCATTTTATCTATGCCAAAGGGCCCGGAAGTTTCATGGGGATCAAGGTCACCTACCTCTTCCTCAAAACCCTCAGCATCGTCAAAAAAATTCCTCTTCTGGCGACCGACGCCTTTTTTTTCAACCAAAACAGCCCCATCAAAGCAGTTGGAAAGCTCTATTTTGTTAAAAATAGCTCTACAATAACACTAGAACCGATCGATTCGGCGGAAACCGGAACGTTTGCCCTCCCGCAAAGGATCGATCTGGAAAATTTTGATTCGGACAATCTCCCGTATTACGGGATAGATGCCGTAGGATAAGGAAATTATTTGTTCGTCAGCGTACCTGCAACGAGTGCCAATTTAGGGCCTGGATTTGATTCACTGGGGCTTGCCGTCGATCTGCGCAATCAGGTCGAGCTTGTCCCCTCGCGGTTTTTTGCCGTTTCGATCAAAGGGGAGGGGGAAAACAACCCCCGTCTCAAAGGGAACAACCTCTTCGTGAGCATTTTCAACGAGCACTACCGCCGCCTGACCCAAAAGCGGCAGAACTTCAAGTTCACGTTTTACAACCAGATTCCGATGTCACGCGGTCTTGGGAGCTCTTCTGCCGTCATCGTCAGCGCCATCAGCTGTGCCCACGAAGCCGCCGGGGTAAAAGTTTCCAAACGCCGTATCCTCAACCATGCGCTCGTGTACGAGTCCCATCCTGACAACATCACGCCGGCGGTGATGGGGGGATTCAATGCCGCAATGGTCGAAAAACAAAAAGTCTTTTCCCAGCAAAAGCATCTTCCCGATTACCTCAAAGCGGTCGTTGTCATCCCGAACAAGCCGATTTCGACGGCAAAATCGCGCACGACCCTCCCACGATCGTACAGCAAAGAGAACGCCGTGTTCAACCTCGCCCATACGGCGGTGACGGTAGGGGCATTTTTCAACGAAGACTGGGAGATGCTCCGCCTCTCTTCCCAGGACCGGTTTCATCAGAAGATCCGGATGAAAATGCTTCCTGAGCTCTTCGCCGTCCAGAAGACGGCGTATGACAACGGCGCGCTGATGTCTACCCTCTCCGGGAGCGGATCGACGTTTTTCAACATGGTGTATGACCAGGACGCCGATATGCTGGCCGGAAAATTCAGAGAAGAGTTCCCCGATTTCGATGTCAAGATACTGGGCTTTGACAACGACGGGCTGGTTGTCGAGCGATAACTCGATAACTAAAGGAAGTATTGGATATAATGGCGCAAAAGTTACATCAGCCCATACGTATGTGCGTTGTTTGCCGTGAACGTTTCGCGCAATCGGCACTCTTGCGGCTTCAGTGCCGCGAGGGTTCTTTGGAACCCTATTGCGGAGAGGGGAGAAGTTTTTACCTCTGCCCTTCGTGCGTAGAGCACAAGAAAACTCCGGGCCAGCTGGCCCGCCAATGCAAAAACGGCGGAACGGAGATGCTAATGAATCGGTTAAAGGAGATCATCGTTAATGATGGATAAAGTAAGAGTTCATGAAATTGCCAAGGAACTTGGTATCAATTCCAAGGAGGTAGTGGACAAAGCAGCCGCAATGGGGCTGAATGTCAAAACTGCTTCAAGTTCGGTTTCGATCGAAGAAGCCGAGCAAATCATGAACTATATCATGAGCGGAGCATCTGCCGAGGCCTCCGCGCCGAAAGCATCCGCCAAACCGGCTCCCCAGGAAGAGACTCCCGCAGCGGTTGAGCCTTCGCAGATGGCGGAAACGCCTCAGGCACCGGTAGAAACACAAGAAACAGGGATCGAAGCGACTCCCGTAGAACCCGAACCGCAGAAACGTTCCGGATTGAAAATTGTCAAGAAAAAGCGTCCGGTCGAAGAAGAAGTTGTTGCCATGCAGCGCGAGGAGCGCGCATTGTCGGTATCGCAATACGGAAAACTGAGCGCCGAAGCGCAGCGTGAACTCGAAGCGAAAAAAGCGAAAAAAGCCCAGAGCACGTCGCCGGTTCAGAAAAAAGACCAGGGGGTTAAGCTCGACATTTTCGGCGGAGACATCTCGGATATTTCGATGGATTACGAAGACGAACAGGTCGTCCTCCTCGATTTCAGCGATTTGAATGCCAAAGCGCTTCCCGAAGAAGAGCAGCAAAAACCCAAAGAGAAAAAACCGATCGGCCGCAATGCCGGCAAAAAACAGGGGGCGAACCGCAACAAACCGCGCCAGGTTTCCCGTGAAGCGCGTAAAAAATACACCCGCGAAACCAAAGAAGACGAAGTGGTCACTCACGTCGAGATCCCCGAAGACATCCGTGTTTACGAATTCGCCGAGAAAGTGCGCCAGCCACTCTCCGAAGTGATCAAAATCCTTTTCAACCTCGGGATGATGGTGACAAAAAACGATTTCCTCGGAAAAGACGAAATCGAAATTCTCGCGAGTGAATTCGGCGTCGAAGTGACAACGATCGACCCAAAAGACGCGTTCAACCTCGAAGAGATGTACGAAGAAGCGATCGACGATACCGAAGGGCTCGAAGAGCGTCCTCCGGTCATTACGATCATGGGACACGTCGACCACGGTAAGACCTCTCTCCTTGATGCGATCCGTAACGCGAAAGTGGCGCACGGTGAAGCCGGGGGGATTACCCAGCACATCGGTGCCTACTCGGTCGAACAAAAAGGGAAACTGATTACATTCCTCGATACCCCGGGCCACGAAGCTTTCAGCGCGATGCGTGCCCGCGGCGCCCAGCTGACCGACATCATCATCATCGTCGTTGCGGCGGATGACGGTGTCAAACCTCAGACGCGTGAATCGGTCAAACACGCCAAAGAGGCGAACGTTCCCGTTATCGTTGCCGTCAACAAAATGGACAAACCGGGTGCGAACCCCGATATGGTCAAAGC
>JAFGUJ010000079.1 GCA_016938595.1 Campylobacterales bacterium
TATTTTATAAATGTAAAATACTGTAATTAACAGTTATATAATGCAAGGAATTTTATGAACATCACGGTTGTCAATTTCAAAGGGGGAGTAGGCAAATCGATGATTGCCCATCAGCTCATTACCGGTTTCGGGTACCGGGGGTGCGAGATCGACCCGTACGGATCGCTGAGCGACCGTCTCCCCGACATGGTGGAGCGGATCGAGATACAGGAAAAACATCTGCCGCAACCGGTACGGGACACGATTTTCGATTTCGGCGGATTCGATGATATCAAGCTCGATCAGGCGATTGGCTATTCCGATCTGATCGTGATCCCGTTCATCCCGACGCTGGAGACGATTCAGGGGACGGTGGATACGCTGGTGCGCGTTGCACCGATGGACAAGCCGATCTTGCTGGTACCGAACATGAGCCAAAAAGAGAACGACATCGCCGATGCCAAATTCGTCTTTGACGAAACGCTCGGATTCGAGGTCGAGATGTTCGCCCTCCCGATGAGCGTCGCCCTTCAGACGGCGATCAACGAAAACCGCTCCATCATCGATCTCTCTCGGCAGGGGGGGATAAAAGGGTACGCGTACAAAAAAAGCGCGAACCTGATGCGTGATCTGCACGCCAAAATCAGGGAATACGCGAATTGATTTACAGTTATTTACAGTTTGAAAGGTATAAAAATGGAAGAGACTCCGAAAGAAAATAAATTTGCCAAACGGGTCACCCAGCGCGAACGCTCGACCCATGCAGCGATCCAGATGGCCAAACATCCCGGCGGACGCCCGAAAAAAAGCGACGAGGCCAAGCAGAGCGAAAAAGTGTTTTTGACACTGACCAAAGCCGAAAAAGAAAAAATCGATGCGTATGTTGAAAAAACAGGAGAATCGATCGCGGGGGCGATACGCAGGGCGCTCAAAGAGATGGGGATGATCTGAGGACGGCCGTTTTATTCGCTTTCGTGATTTCCGTACGAAGCTGCGCATACAGTGCCGGGTCGGGTTGCGGGGAATAGCGCAGCACATGGTAGAGGCGGCTTATGGACTCCAGACTTACCCCGAGCGTCTCTTCCCCTCGTTGCAGGAAATCCTCCATCGTCTCGTCATGCCGTTTCTCCAGCCCCTGTTTTTCCAGCCAGCGCAGCAGTTTTGCCATCTCGCACATCAGCCGGTCGCGGCACCGTCTTGTCCGCAGCAGCGCGGCCAGAAGGAGAGACACGGCGACGATTCCCGCCAAAGCGAGGAGAAACTTGATGAGATAGAGGGTGTCACTGAGGAGTTTTTCGAGAATTTGCATCTGTTTGAACCGGTTGTAGTCCAAAATCCAGTTCTGGATCAGATACTTGAGGTACATCAGCTGTAGGTCTATCGTCTCGAACAGGCTTTTTTCGGTAGAAATGATTTCACTGCGCGCCGTATCGAGGTTGCGTCTTGCGGTGAGGGTGGGATCGAACCGGACCCATCCGCGCGCCGCTCCGAGGTAGAGCTCGACCCAGGCGTGGGCATCGGCATTTTTGACGATCAGATAATTTTCGACTTTGTTTTTGATCGATCCCTTGAACCCGGTGACGACCCGGGAGGGGATTCCTATCATCCGCGCACTCAGGGCAAATGCCGAAGCAAAATGGACGCAGTAGCCGTTTTTCCCCTCCCACAAAAACGAATCGACGAAATCTTCCATCCTGAGCCCCGTCGGGCGGGTCGTGTAGGAGAGATCGCGCCCGGCAAAAAAGGCCATCAGCCTCCGTGCCCTCTCCTCCGGGCTTGCCTGCAGTGTTCGCAGGGACGCGAGGGATTGGTAGGTGCGTTCGTGCACGGCGGCATCCACGAGGAGATGATCCCGGGATGAGGAGGAGAGGAGACGGTAGCTGAGGGCCGATTCAACCACGAACCGCTCCTCGTGCAGCAGAGGCTCCTTCGTTTCGAGGGTGTGATCATTCTTAAGGACCGTTTTGTTCGGTGCGCGCAGCGGGATGTCGAGGGGGTAGATCCACTTCTGGCCATGGGGATAAAGGGTGATCGTGTAGCGCCGGATCTGAGTGGGATCGAATAGCCGCTCGGGTGCAGAAATACCTAGTGAGGGGGTCCACGTCAGGCCGTCGGAGGTTTCGAGGGTGGAACCCCGGAAATAGAGCTGTTCATCGCGGATGTCGGGGGTTTCGAAAAAAACCTCCATGACGATTTGGTTGGAGGGGACGACGGGGAGGGTGGAAACCTCCATTTTCCCCGAATATCCGCTTTGGGCATACGTTTCGCCCCGGAATCCGTATTCGGGCTGTTCGTAGGAGATCCTCGGGAAGGCGATGAACATCACGACGACGGCGGGCAGCGAGAGTAAAAAAAGGGTGCCGGTGAATTTGAGGAGGGTTCCGAGGGGGGCATCCGTCCTCGCCCAGATCATCATCATGACCAGGATATAGAGGGTAAAGAGCGAATAGACCAGCATCTCGATCGTATCGAAAAAGAAAAACCCAAGCATCATCAGCATCAGGGGAGAGAGCCTGAGATAGCCGTTGATCTCGCCACTCAGACGTTGCAGGCTGATCCCGATGATAAGCAGCGAGCTCACGAGGGAGACAAAAGCCTGCATCCGGGTGAGATCGGCAAAATGGTAGTGGTCAAAAAACGAGAGGGCCATCATCACCGCCCCGACCCCGAACATGAGCACCGAGGCGTAAGGGGGGCGTTTGTCTCTGAGGATGACGAAGAGTGAGAGGGCCACATACAGGAGCATCCACAATTCGAGGACGAAGAGATGGGGGATGAGGGTCAGCACGATGGCAACGTCGATGAGCCCCTGCTGGGAGGGGGATTTAATAAAGAGACAGTTGTGTAAGAATCGCATCGGTACTCATCTGTCTGGAATCGAGTAGCACCCCGTTGAGGTCGATTACAAAGGGCTGGTGGCGTGCTTCGCATTCGAGGACCCAGAGGGTGAGTTGGGAGAGGCGGGTTTCCTTCTCCCCCGGCAGCTGCTGAAAAACGAATCTGAGGGTCTGCTGGGGCCGTTCGAAGAGGAACTTTTTGCTCATCATAGTGTCGCTTTTGGCTAGTGAGGGCCAGTGGATCCGCGAGATGTTTTCTCCTTTTTGGTACCGTTCGACCTGGTCGAAATCGTTAATGTCCCCCTGCAAAGCGTTTTGAATATGGCGGGCCTCTTCGAGCGGCTCCCCCTGTGCAGCGGGGTAGACAGTCACTGTCTCTTTCATGGCGAGGGTTTTGTGCTTGATCTCGTGAAACAGTGGAAAGAGCGAATCGATCCGAAAGGAAGGGAGGGGATGTATCCCCCTGAGTGCAAACGTTCCCTCCATGGTGAAGGTTTTGGATTCGTTGGGGGCAATGGAGGGGAAATGGAACGCTTCCTCGCCGTTTCGGACATAAAAATCGTAGCAGGGGTAGGAAGATTCATTGCGCAGGGCGAAGGTGAGCTTTCCGGGAGACTGGGCAAAAAGTCGGCCTGCGGAGAGAAAACTTAATCGGAGGGGATAGAGGTTGAACATTCCAAAAAGGGTCGAGGTCCCCGCGACCGCGGTGACGAAAAACATCATCACGTAGACGATGTTGTAGTTGTGCATGTAGGCTTCGGCGAACAACGCGACGATCACCGCGACGAGGGCGATGAAATAGCGCGTTGGTCGGACAGTGACCGTTTTATGTATCGATAGTAAGGTTGTGAACAATGTCATCGGCCATCTCCAGTGCCGTTTTGGATTCCCCGAGAGGGCGCAGACGATGGGAAATGATGAAAGGGAGGATCGCTAGAACGTCCGAGGGGATTACGTATTCGCGCAGCGATACCATGGCCCACCCCTTCGAGACAGCCAGGAGGGTCAGGGCGGCTCTTGGGGAGAGCCCCGTGCGGTAGAGGGAGCTTTCGCGCGTGAACTTCAATATCTCCTGGACCATGTCGATGATCGGGGCGCTGACGTGGACACGATCATACCGCTCCTGCAGCATTTGACGCTCCCCGGGCTCCAGAGAAAGGAGGGTCTCGATCGGAGGGCGGTGGCTCGCCATCAGCATTTTCCGTTCCGCTTCGGCGTCCGGATAGCCCAGGGCGAACGAGAGGGCGAAGCGGTCCAGCTGCGAAGAAGGAAGTTCATAGGTGCCGATTTCTTCGTTGGGATTTTTGGTGGCGATGACGAAAAACGGCCGGGGAAGGGGATAGGCGACCCCATCGACGCTGACCTGGCGCTCTTCCATCGCTTCGAGCAGGGCGCTTTGGGTTTTTGAGGAGGCGCGGTTGATCTCGTCGGCGAGGAGAAACTGGGAGAATACCGCCCCTTTTTTGAAACTGAAGTTCCCCTCTTTGGGGTTGAAAACGTTGATCCCGATGATGTCTGAGGGGAGCAGGTCACTGGTAAACTGGATCCGCGAATACTCCAGCCCCAGCACCCGGGCGAGGGTTTTGGCTAACGTTGTTTTCCCCACTCCGGGGATATCTTCGATCAATACATGCACCCCCGCCAGATAGGCGCAGAGGGAGAGTTTGATCTGCTGTTCTTTCCCCAGAATGATACTCTGGGTTTCATCCAGAATCTGCTGTATGATCGTTTCGGGGGTTTTCACGGCGGCTCCTTTGCAAACCTGTAAGAAAGTATTGTACACAGTGGCGCTTAGACAGA
>JAFGUJ010000080.1 GCA_016938595.1 Campylobacterales bacterium
GCGTAGGCGGCCGCTTCTTTGCCCGCCAACACCGCGGCGCTGTAGGCGGCCGCTTCGATCAGGGTCGCCGTTTTGAGGTAGAGCATTTTGAGGTAGAGAGCGCGGTCGGCGTTAAAGCTCTCCGCCATCGCCACGTCCATCATCTCCCCGACGGAGAGACGGGTAACCGATTCGGCGACGGCGCGGGCGATGGAGGGGTCAAAGGCCGTGAGTTCGCTGAACGCTTTGGAGTAGAGGATGTCTCCGAGCATGATCGCGACTTTGCTCCCGTGGGTTGCGTTGACCGAGGGGGCACCCCGGCGCACCATCGCTTCGTCGATGACATCATCGTGCAGCAGGCTTGCCGCATGGATCAGTTCGACGATGGCGCCCAGCAGCGGGGCATCCGGAGCTTCGGGGGCAATCGTTAAAATCAGGCGTGCCCGAAGCCGTTTCCCCCCGGAAAGTTTTGCGAAAAGTTCGCCGGCCTGGGGGTAATCGACCTCATCGACCAGCTTTGCGATGAGTGTTTCTACTTTTTCCAACATCCTCTGTATCACTTCTCCGTTAAATAGTCCAACACGATCCGGTTCTCTTTGTCAATCAAAAAGAGGTCCATTTGCGCCGTTTTTTCCCCTTCATCGAATTTTTTGAAGACGACGATGATGTAGGGGACATCTTTTTCACTTTTCCCGGGGGGCAAAAGACGTTTTCGAAAGCTTTGATTGGCATGCGAAGCGTACAGAATGTGCTGCCCTACAAACCGATCAAAACTTTCATGTACAACCAGTGCCTTGTCGGTATAAAGGGTCCAGCGAAACGTCAGCAGACGCTCCTGCCCTTCGCTTTTTACCAGCACTTTGACAAGGCGGTCTTTGGGGAGGAGAAAGCTTTTTGTCTCCCTCCAAGGCGCTGCGTTCGCCCACAGCGCACACACTGCCAGAGCGAGAAAAAGCTTTCCCATTTTACCCTACCCGTTTTGGATCGAATCGAATCTTTCAAAGTTTAAGACCGCGATTATACCACCACAATTCTTATTTGATGCGATAGACGACACTGTAGAGGAGCGGAACATAGATCAGATTCAAAAGGGTCGCCCATGCCAGCCCAAATCCAAGCGATATCGCCATCGGCTGCAGTATCTGCGCCTGCCCCGAGGCAAAAAAGATCAGCGTGGAGAGCCCCAGTACCGTCGTGATGGAGGTCATCAGGATAGGGCGCAGTCGGGTTTTGGCCAGAGAAATGAGCTCGGCTTTATCCCGCGCTTTCTGGATGAACTGCACCATCAGCAGCCCGTCGTTGACGACAACTCCGACAAGACCGACGGTACCGATCAGCCCCGGCATCGTCATGTTCAGCCCCATGAGGGCATGCCCCGCATAGACTCCCAGCAGGGAGAGGGGGATGACGCTCAGCACAATCAGCGATTTGATGAAGGAGTCAAACAGCCACACCAGCGTAATGAAAATCAGGACGATCGCGATGATGGCCGCTTGCGACATCTCCCGCTTGGTTTTGGCGTTTTCTTCCTCTTCCCCTTTGATTTTGACGGTGTAGCCCTCCTCTTTCAGGGTGGCAATCGTCGGTTCCAGCCGCTTCATCACCTCGGAGGAGATGATGGTCTCTTTGTCAATCGAGGCGAAGACGCTGCGATTGCGTTTCCCGTCCTCCTTGCTCAGCGTCACGAAACCCCGGGTGTAGATAAAATCGCAGACGTCGCGCAGCGCTATCCGCTCGCCGCTGGCAAGGAGAATCGGAAAATCGTCCAGGGAGGAGAGAAAATCTTTCTGTGCCCCTTCGATGCG
Source organism: Campylobacterales bacterium (assembly GCA_016938595.1). GTDB lineage: Bacteria > Campylobacterota > Campylobacteria > Campylobacterales > Sulfurimonadaceae > Sulfuricurvum. Next base: position 1,785 of record JAFGUJ010000080.1, read on the forward strand.
AATCCGGATGAGCCCCTGGTCGTTGAACATTTTCGCGTACTCGGCTTTGAGGTAATAGGCACGCAGCTGTGCATTGATCGACGCTTCGTCCAGCCCCAGCTGCTGGCCGTAGCCGTTCACCCTGAGTTTGAGTTCGGGAACGCCGATGTCGGCGTTGTTGCCGATGCTGTGCACCCCCGAAATCGTCCGAAGTTGCGCTTCGAGCCGCTCTATCCCCTTTACCAGTTCCCCGTCGCTTTTCCCTTCGAGCGCGATCTCGACATCGTGCGCCACCACGCCGGTTCCCGGCACCGAGGTGATGAGTTCGTCGTACACAGGTTTCCCCCCCTCCTGTCTGGTAACGAACGGCTTGATAATCCGCGCCACCTCTTCGCCGATCAGATCGGCATCACGGTTACGGCTCATCCCCGAAGAGTCGTATTCGATACTCAGATAGGGGTTGATGTAGCGGTCGAAGAAATTCACCGGGGCCCGTTCGTGTAAATCGATAAAAATATGAAACAGGTTGTCTCCGAGTTCGGCCTTGTTTTTCGAATCAAGCCGCATGCCGATCACCGAGGTCACCGATGCCGCATCCCTGTCGGGAAGTTTCTCCATCAGCTCTTTTTCAATTGCTTCGACCATTTTTTCGGTCGCTTCGAGATCGTTGTTGATGTCCACTTTCCCCGTCACATAGACCTGCGTCACGTCAAACTGAGGGAAAAGCTGAAATTTCGTATAACGGACGAACAACGCTTCGGCGACCAGTATCCCCCCCGCGATCACGACCAGAGACACCACCTGACGCCGCAGAACAAACCCCAAAACAGCGGCTAACCAATTGTACAGTTTTTCCCAAATAGCGTGGGAGAGGTGGTCTTCGCGGCGCACGCGGAGAAAATCGTGCGAATGGAGGGGGAGAAAATAAAACGCTTCAAACAGCGAACTCAGCAGCAGAATCGAGATCATGATCGGGAGGATTTTGATAAATGTCCCCATCTCTCCGCTCATCATCAGCAAAGGCATAAAGGCGAAAATCGTCGTCATCGTCGCCGCCAGCACCGCAGGGAACATTTCGACCGTTCCCCGGATCGTCGCTTCGCGACGGCTGAGTCCCTCTTCCATGTGGCGGTAGATGTTCTCTGCCACGACGATCGCCTCATCGACGAGCATCCCCAGGGCGATCAGCGCCCCAAGCAAGGAAAGCATGTTGAGGCTGTATCCCAGTATCTGCGTCGCGATCAGGCCGATCATAAAGCTGAGCGGTATCCCCATCGCAACGACCATGGCGATGCCGCGGTTGACAAAAATGAGCATCGCGAAAAAGACAAGGACCAGACCGAACACGATATTCGAAAAAACGGTATTGAGACGGTTTTTGATCCACACCGAGGTATCGGTATAGATCTCGAATTCCAGATGGGGATAGTTCTTCTCGTATTTTTCCAGTTTCTGACGAATGTGTTTGACCAGCTCGATCGCGTTGCCGCTTTTGGCCTTGTTGATGTTGAGCGAGACGTTCCGCATCCCGTTGTAATGGGAGAGTTCCGATCCCTCGCTCAGCTCGAACGAAACGGTCGCGATATCCCCCAGCCGCACCTGTGCCGTCCCTACGGAGATCAGTGTCTCTTCGAGGTTTCGGACCTCTTTCTCCCCGTTATAGGTGCTGATGTAAAGGTGGTTTTTCGCCTCTTTGATCGTACCGATCGGAAAAATGGAGCTGATGTTCCCCAGTGCCGAGACCACCCCGCTCTGCGTCAATCCGAACGCCTCGATTTTTTGCTCATCCAGACGGATAACGAGCTCGTTATCCGCATCCCCCCGGATCGTGATGTCGCTCAGGTCTTTTAGCTCGGAAAGGTCGCTTTTGAGCTCTTCGGCCCGCATCAGCAGTTCTTCGGTCGCCACATCGCCGGCAATCGCCACCAGAACGAGGGGAATCGTCTCTTCGATGATCTTGGCAGTCGGTTCATCCATATCCGAGGGGAGGTCGCGTTTGGCCGTTCCGATGATGTCTTTGACATCATTGAGGACTTTGTTGTTATCGGACCCGGACTTGATATCGGCGACGATGACAAACGAACCGTTTTTGATCGTCGAAGTCACCTTGTCGAGTTCACTGACGTTTTTGAGGTCATCCTCCAGCGTCTGGACGACCATCTTGTCCAGTACATCGGCACTGGTCCCCGCATAGGCGCCGTTGATCGTAATCTTGTCCATCTGCATCGGCGGAAAAATCTCTTTCGAGATGTTCAGATAGGCGAAAACGGCACTCAGAAAAATGAAAAACAAAAAGAGATGGTTAAGGAGAGGCTTGTCGAGGGAAAACTCCACAAAACGGCGCAACATTTTCCCCCCTCCTAGAAAAGAGTATCTAAAATCTGATTTTTGTACTTGAGTTCTTCCACTTTAGCGTTGATCAGGCGGTTTTCCTCCAACAACGCATCATGTTCATGGGTCAGCGTCGATATCTCGCGACTTTTGAAATAAATCTGGGTATTGATGAAAATTTTGGGAAACACGACGACCAGTATCAGAAATATCCCGACAAAAACGTTCCGCAAAAAAAGGAGCCCCATCCCCTCGTTCGGGGCGATGATCTCCCGGGTCTCTTCGAGGATATCGTGTTTGTCCGTATTCATCGGTTAATCTCAAATATCCGCAGTTTTGCGCTGCGGCTGCGGGGATTCTGGCGCAGCTCGTCCTCCTGCGCGGTGAGCGGTTTTTTCGTGATGATCTTGCCGATGGCGTGATTGTTTCCGCAGGTGCACCGCATTGCTTCGGGCGGGCAAATGCAGTTTTTTGCCCATGTGGAAAAACGGTTTTTAACCATCCGGTCTTCGAGCGAATGGAAGGTGATGATCGCGACCCGCAGACGGCGGATCGATGAGGCCTCGATCGCATCGAGCAGCCGCGCGAGTTCCCCAAGCTCGTCGTTCACCTCGATCCGTATCGCCTGCATCACCAGCGTCGAGGGGTGGATCTTTTTCCCCTTGGGCATCAAATGAAAAATCGCGTTGGAGAGCTCTTTGGCCGATCCGAACGGACGGCGCTGTACGATCGTTTCGGCGACGCGGCGGGCATTCGTCACCTCCCCGTATTCGCGGAGAATTTTTTCCAGCTCGCTTTGCGAATAGGTGTTGACCACCTCTGCCGCACTCAGAGCCGCATCGGGGTTCATCCGCATATCAAGGGTATCGCTCTCATACGAAAATCCCCGATCACGCTGATCCAGCTGCAGCGATGAGACGCCGATATCGGCCAGGATGCCGCAAAGCACTTCCCCTTTTTCAGAGATGACCTGCGCCGCGACATCCGAAAAACGGCCTCTGCGTATCTCTATGCGCTCACCGTAAGGGTGCAGCCGTCGGGTCGAAAAATCGATCGCGGTGGGGTCCTGGTCGATCCCGATCAGCGTGAGAGAAGGGTTGTTCTCCAGCAGAAGCGAAGTGTGCCCTCCGTATCCCATCGTACAATCGACCACGATCCCCTCTTTGCACGGCGCGAACGCTTCGATCACCTCACGGTATAAAACGGGAATATGGGGAGTTTCCTGCATCCTGAGCGCCTTTAGGGAATTATCCCCTTATAATATCTTAAGCTCACTAACATATCGTTTAAAATCGGAGACAACCCGCGTTATGATTTTCTCCCTCCGCCAGATGAGGCGGAACTCCCGTTCGAAGCGGTGGGCTTTGATGCGGGCTTCGAACATTTTTCCCTGCCGCAGCTCTTCAGACACACTCAGTTTCGGAAGGCAGGAGAGAGCTTCTTTGTCGTGCAGCAGATAGCGCTTGATCGCTTCATTGTGTTCAAATTCCATATCGATGTTCAGCTCTTTGTCAACCGGGGAAATCTGGGAGAGAAAAATCTCGCGGGTTCCCGAACCCCGTTCACGCAGCACCCACCGCCTGGGCGAAAGTTCGTCGATGTAGAAAGGGCGTTGCGCCAACACCGGATCGCTCCCGACCACGACCAGTTCATCGCTCATCAGGATCAGCGATTCGAGATCATTCTCCTCAAACCGCCCTTCGACAAACCCAAGATCGCAGACACCGCTTCGGACCATCTCGATCACGTCGGTGCTGTTGGCGGTTTTGAGCGTTATCTTTACAGTGGCGTTTTGCGACCGGTAGTCTCCGATCCATGCGGGAAGAAGGTAATTGCTGATCGTGACGCTCGCAGCCAGTTGCAGATGGCCGCCGCTCAAATCCGCTTTGAAAGATTGGTAGAGGTGGTGCGCCCCCTCGACGATCTCCCGGGCATGTGTCCGAAAATAGCGCCCGCGCTCATTCAGTACCAGACGTTTGCCGATCCGCTCATACAGCTCTTCCCCCACCTCCTTTTCGAGTTCGCGGACCGCCATCGAAACGGCAGAAGGGCTCATATGCAACGATTCCGCGACGTCGATCACCCTCGATGACTCGGCCAAGGCGACGAAAATCTCAAGCTGGCGCAATGTAAACATACTTCTGTCCTCTCTATTGACACCATTATATGATAAAATCCTTTTCATGGACAAACAACACATCAAACGTCAACTTGCCTCTTTTGCCCTTTCGATGTTCCGAAAAGATTTTTTCGGTATCTATCACGGGTCGCTCTCGGCCAAACTCGATACCAACCTTTTCACGATCAACACGAAAAATGCCATTTTCGATTCGATTCAGGAGCACAGCCTGATCGATCTGTTTTTCAACAAGGACTATCGCTGGAAAGATGCCAGCATCGACGCGTCGATCCACCACGGGATTTACCGTCAGATTTCAGACGCCAAATTCGTCACCTTCACCATGCCGCCGTTTACAACGGCCTTTTCGCTCAACCACAGCATCATCATCCCCAAAGACTATTTCGGGTTTAAAGAGTTCGGGAAAGTCGCCATCTATGATCCCAAAAAATTTGATGACTGGTATGAGCGGGCGATCAGCGAGATCCCCCACTATTTTCAGCAAAACAATACAGCCATCATGGTAATCCGGGGATACGGCGTCTATGCGTTCAGCCGCGACATCCATACGATGGTCCGTCAGCTCTCCATTCTCGAAAGGAGCTGCCGGATTCTAATGCTCGATCACTCCCAGGCCCGGCTGGACATCGACTGAAACCGATTCAACCGCCCCTTTGATCGCATCGAAGACACGCACCATTTCCGTTTCGGTAATGATGTAGGGGGCCATCACATAGATGACACTTCCCAGCGGACGGATAAGGACCCCCTGTGCAAGGCAGAACTGATGGATTTTGAGCCCGATCCGTTCCTTGGAATCGAACCCTTCCAGTTCGATCGCGGCGATCATGCCGCACTGGCGCGTCTCCTTCACCCTTTTCATCCCGTCAAACCGTTTGAGCTCTCTCCCGATCACGGCAATCATCGAACGGTTCTTCTCAATCACGCCGTCCGTTTCGAAAAGATCCAGCGTCGCATTGGCCGCCGCGCATGCCAGGGCATTTCCCGTATAACTGTGGGAATGCAAAAAAGAGCGGGCGGGATCGTATTCGCAGTAAAACGCTCCGTAGACCTCTTCGGTCGTCAGTACCACCGAGAGAGGGAGATACCCTCCGGTCAGCCCTTTGGAAAGGGCCATGAAATCGGGGGTGATCCCCGCCTGCTCACACGCAAACAGACTTCCCGTCCGGCCGAATCCGACGGCGATCTCGTCGGCAATGAAATGGATACCGTATTGTTCGCACAGACGCTTCGCTTCACTCAGGTAAAGGGGATGGTACATTTTCATCCCTCCGGCACACTGCACCAGCGGTTCGACAATCAGGGCGGAGATCTCTGCGCCCCGCTCCATCAGCAGCTTTTCGAACGCTTCGGCCGCTTCGTAGGCCGCTTCGACACTCTGGTCGCGCGGCGACGGAGTCGTAACGGAACGGATCAGCAGCGGCTCATAAGTCTCCTTGTACAGCGCCACGTCCCCTACCGCGAGGGCGCCCAGCGTCTCGCCGTGATAGCTCTCGGAGAGGGAAACAAACAACGGACGGTCTTCCCCCCTGTTGCGGTGTGCGTGATAGCTCATTTTAAGCGCCACCTCGATCGCACTGGAGCCGTTGTCGGCATAAAAACAGCGTGTTAGCCCTTCGGGAGATAGGGCCACAAGCCGCTCCGAGAGACGGACCACCCCCTCATGGGTAAAGCCAGCCAGAATCACATGCTCCAGCCGCTCCAGCTGTTCTTTGATTTTCCCGTTGATATAGGGGTTGCAATGGCCGAACAGATTGACCCACCAGCTGCTCACCGCATCGATGCATCGGTTTCCCTCGAAATCCTCGAGATAGACCCCTTCTCCTTTGCTGATCGGAGTCATGGGAAGGGTTTCATGATCTTTCATCTGGGTGCACGGATGCCACACGACTTTCAGATCCCGTTCTGCCATCTCTGTGTTCTTCATAAAAACCTTTCAAATGTGCGTTATAATGTGATAACGTGTGTTAGCCATGGACTCTTTTCATCCAGCTTTAATGGTAAACTCAATAAAATATCTGAATTTTACAACAGGATCGTTTAATATGATTACTTGGATGCAACGCCACCGGAAATACTTGGTCGTCACAATCTGGATTTCCACGATCGCCTTTGTCGGAGCCGGATTTGTCGGATGGGGACAATACAGCTACGGGGACAAAGCCGGTTCAGTTGCCAAAGTAGGCGACATCCCGATTACTGCCGAAGAACTTCAAAAATCCTATTCGGCCCTCTTCAACCAGTACAACCAGGTTTTCCAGGGAAAATTCGATGAGAAGCAGGCACAGCAGTTCGGCCTTCAGCGTCAGGCCCTTCGCCAGCTTGTCAACCAGGCTCTGGTTCTGAACCTGGCCGGAGAGTACGGGATGATCGTCAGCGATGAAGAACTGGCCAGCACAATTCAGGCCCAGCCTGTCTTTTTCAAAGAGGGAGCGTTTGACAAAAGCGTTTATGAAAAAGTCCTCTCCGACAACCGCCTCACCAAAAAAGAGTATGAAGAATCGCTGCGCAAAGAGTTGCTGATCCAAAAAACCCTTTATCTTCTCGCTTCCGGCGCAAAAACGCTCGAAGCAAAAAGCATCGACAGCGCTTTGGGTGTATCGGACAAAATCAGCTACAAACTGCTCACCCCCGATATGGTCTCTCTTACCGTTGATGAAGCAGAGCTCAAAGCGTTTTGGGAAAAACGCAAAACCGAGTTCAAAACCGAACCGAGCTACGAGATCGCCTATGTACGCCAAACTCCTCTTGTCGTGGAGCACAGCCAAAGCGAGATCAGCGAATACTACGAAGCAAACCGCCAGAGTCTCAAGGATGCGGAGGGGAAACTTCTCTCCGCATCCGATGCGCATGAGTTAATCGTTGCCGGTCTGAACGACAAAGCAACCGAAAAAGAGGCACTCCGCCTCTACATCGATTACAAAAAAGGGGAACTCAAAGAAACAATCGTTCCGGAGAAAGCGACGATCAGCGCTTCGGCATCCGTCTTTGATCCCGAACTGACCCATGAGATCATGACCCTGAACGACAAAAAAATGTTTCTCAAACCCCGAAAAAGCGGAAACGATTACGTCATTGTCAAACTGGAAAAATTCATCCCCGCACGTTCTAAAACATTCGAAGAGGCCAAAACAGAAGCTAACGGACTCTACCGTGCCGAGTTGGAAAAAACCAAACTGCTGGAGTTAGCCAAAGCAAGCCATGCATCGTTCAATGGAACGACGACCGACTTCATCACCCGTCTTGACGCCTCCCAGCTGGCGGGACTCAGCCCTATGGAAGGATCGGAATTTTTGTCAAAGCTTTTCCGTTCAAAAGAAAAACAGGGTTTCATCCCGCTGGAAAATGGAAATGTTATAATCTATAACGTTTTGGAACAAAAATTGCTTGAAACGAAAACAGTAGCAGATGAGACCGCAGTTGCAAAACTGAAGGGCAGTTTGTTGGATCAGGAACTTGTCAAAGCTCTTGAAAACAAATACCCCGTTGAAATCTATGTAGAAGGGATTTGACTTGAAACGGACCGTTTTAGCCATTGACATCGGCTCGACCAAAGTATGTGCCATCATTGCCGAAATCGATGAAGACAACAGCACGCAGATTATCGGAGCCGGAATTTCAAAAGCTCAGGGACTCCGAAAAGGGAGCATCACGAATATCGAGCTGGCCAGCAAATCGATCAAAAATGCCCTGAATGATGCCAAACGGGTAGCCGGGACGGAACTGCGCAGCGCTGTCGTCACCATTTCGGGTGCTTACACGCGCAGTCTCAACTCCAGCGGAATCGTCAATATCCCGAACAAAGAGATCACCCTCAAAGAGATCAACCGGGTGATGCATACCTCATTGTACAATGCCAACATTCCCAACGAGTACGAAGTCCTCCACGCCCTCCCCTACAATTTCAAAGTGGACGATCAGGATTTCATCGAAGACCCGCTGGGAATGAACGCGGCGCGTCTGGAAGTCGAAACCCATATCATCACCACCCAGAAAAGCAACCTGAACAATCTGCGCAAAGCCGTCAGAGCCGCCGGCGTCGAAGTCGAAAGCGTCGTTCTCAGCGGTTACGCTTCGGCAATCGCCGTCCTCAACAATGACGAAAAGGAACTGGGAGCTGCCGTTGTCGATATGGGGGGCAACACCAGCAATATCGTCATCCACTCGGGACATGCGATCCGCTACAACGATTTTCTGGGTGTCGGTTCCAACCATATCACGAACGATCTGTCGATGGCGCTGCACACGCCGCTCCAGACAGCCGACAATGTCAAAATCAGTTACGGTTCCCTATATGCGCCCAGCAACGACCTGATCGAACTTCCCGTTATCGGAGACGAAAACACGACCCATGAGGTATCGCTCGAGGTCGTCCACAACGTCATCTATGCACGGGTCGAAGAGACCCTGATGATTATCGCCCAGTCACTCGAAAAAAGCGGGCTCAAAGAGCACATGGGGGCCGGTGTCGTCCTCACCGGCGGATTTACGAAAATCGAAGGGCTCCGTGAGCTGGCCGTCGCCATTTTCGACAACATGCCGGTACGCCTCGCCAAACCCAGCGATATGGGGGGGTTGTTCGATACCCTCAGAGACCCCTCCTATTCCGGAGCCGTCGGCCTCATCAAATACATGGCCGGGGGATATACCCCCTATGAAATCGACGTCAACAAGCGGATGCGTCACACCAGCGAAGAGCCGGCGACCCAACCGCACATGCAATTTCACGAAGAGGTGCCGGAATTTGAGATGCCCGCCGCAACTCCTCCTCCCCCCGAACCGGTCAGGGACGAGAAGAAAGCGGACAGTTCAAAGATGGTCAACATCGGATCCAACAAACCGGTCCAAAACGATCAACCCAACCCGATTGCCAAGTTCTGGAATTGGGCAACTCAACTTTTTTAATCACGTCAAGGAGCAAGCATGGAACCATTTTCAATTGAAGAATCAAAAACTCTCACGGGAGCACGTATTGTAGCGGTGGGTGTCGGCGGCGGCGGCGGCAACATGATCGGTTACATGCTCAAAGAGCAGATCCCGGGGATCGAACTTATCATGGCGAACACCGATGCCCAGGTTTTGGAACAGGGAAGCGCAGCGACGAAAATCCAGCTCGGCGCGAAACTGACCAAAGGTCTTGGTGCGGGGATGAAGCCCGAAGTGGGCAAAGAGTCGGCACTGGAGAGCTATGAGGACCTTGCACGTGCGCTGGAAGGGGCCGACATCGTTTTCGTCGCAGCCGGTCTTGGCGGCGGTACGGGAACGGGCGCGGCCCCTATCATCGCCAAAATCGCCAAGGAAGTGGGTGCATTGACGATTGCCGTCGTCACCAAACCGTTCTCGTTCGAAGGGAAAAAACGGCTCAAACTGGCCGACGACGGTCTCGAAGAGCTGAAAAAAGAATCTGACTCGATCGTGGTCATCCCCAACGACAAGCTCCTCTCGATCATTGACCCCAAACTCGGGATCAAAGAGAGTTTCAAAATCGTTGACAGCGTCCTCGCCCGCGCGGTGAGCGGAACATCAGGAGTGATCCTTGCCAGCGGCGACAACGACATCAACCTCGACTTCGCCGACCTTCAGACGGTCATGAGCCACCGCGGACTTGCCCTCATGGGTGTGGGCGAATACAAAGGGGACAACGCGGCCTACGAAGCGATCAAAAACGCGATCGAATCACCGTTGCTCGACAACATGTCGATCACCGGCGCTCTCGGAGTTCTCGTCCACTTCAGCATGCACCCCGAGTTTCCGTTTATGGAACTCTCTGCGGCGATGGATGTCGTCCACAACAGCGTCGATGACAGTGCCGATGTTATTTTCGGTACGACGACCGATGAAAACCTGCCGCAGGATTTCATCCGTATCACCCTCGTGGCCACCGGTTTCGAGAAAAAAGCGGCGCAGGGAATCAACAACTGCGAATTTGAAAACAAAGAAGTTATCGCCGCGGTCGCTGCCGCCACGCAGCCCCGCGTCGTTGTCCGTCCGGCCATGGTTGTCGGCGGTGACTACAGCGAAGATTTTCTGGATGTTCCGACGTTCATGCGTCAGCAAAAAGACTAATCTCCCTTTCCATGCTCTCTTTTGACACGCTTATGAAGGCCAAAACGCTCCTTGGCCTTCATGACAAAGCGACCCTCTCCGAAATCAAAACCCGCTACAAAAACATGATGCACCAATGGCATCCCGACAAACACCCTGACGATCCCGATGGGGCCCACGCGATGAGCACCCAGATCAACGAAGCTTACGCAACGCTGCTCGAATACTGTGAGAAATACGAATACAATTTCGATGAAAACTTTTTGAAAGAGCAGACCCTTACCCCACAGGAGTGGTGGACGAAAAAATTCGGCGGGAGATAGCCGTTCGACATACTCACTTTCTTTTCCAGGCTGAATCACATTTTTTTTCCTTCGTTCTTTAATCCTCCCAGAACTTTATCTCCCTTGTATAATAAATAATTATTTGTGTTTTTATATGTTTTATGATATTATAATAATATATCAATTAATAGGAAATAACCATGAATGATGTATTAGGTGATGTAATCAAGGATTTCCAGACCCTCTATGCACTTCTCGTATTCCCGGAGGCACATAGCCAAAACTATTATGTGCAACTGAGTATAGCTACCGAAGAAGCCTATTTTACGTTGAATAAGAGGATGGATACATTTTTGAAGATATGCGAACGTTCCACCGAGTACCGGGATTTCATCCGTACCGTCATGGAAGTTCTGGGAGAAGTGGAAGCAAGCAACTCACTAGCCCTCCACTTAAGCGATATACTGGAAGAACTGACGATCCGGACACGGGAACTCATCGAGCGTATCAATGGTATCCTCTCCTCCAGCGAAGGATCGCGTCTGCGTCATGGTTTGCCCCTCTGAACAAATCCCTTAGTGGAAAGCGATCGGCCCGTTGGCACGGGCGTGTATAAACTGCTGAACGACGTCATTGCTTGAAGATTGGAAGGATGCTTTGTCCCCCGTTTCGACGATGACGCCGTCAAAGAGCATCGCGTAATAATCCCCCGCCTTGAAACTCTCTCCGATATCGTGGCTGATCAGCACCGACGTCATCTTGATCTCGTCTCGCAGCCGGCAGATCATCTGGGTGATAAAATCGCTCGTGACCGGGTCAAGCCCCGACGTCGGCTCATCGTACAAAATGACCTCCGGCTCCAGCGCCAGGGTACGGGCCAGTCCGACCCTCTTTCGCATCCCGCCGCTGAGCTCTTCGGGATAGAGAGGTTTGACGACTTTGGGATCGAGCCCTACCATCGTGATTTTTTCATCGATTTTGTATTCGAGCTCTTTGGGGGTGAGCTTTTGGTGTTCCAGGATCGGAAACGCAACGTTCTCCCGGATGTTCATACTGTCGAAGAGCGCCCCGTTTTGGAACAAAAACCCCACCTTGGTACGGATCGCACGCAGTGTTACCTCATCGGCATTGTCGATCCGGGTCCCATCGAGGGTGATTTTGCCGCTGTCGGGTTTGAGCAGCCCCACGACATGCTTGATGATCGTCGATTTTCCCCCTCCGGAGACGCCGAAAATAACGGTTGTTTTACCCCGCTCTATCTCCAGGTCTACCCCTTTGAGGATCTGCCGTTCCCCGAAACTCTTCGTGACGTTTTCGAAATGGATCATCGCTTCACCGCCATCAGGTAAGCGCGGCGTCCGAAGAGGATCAACAGCATCAGAAGGAGGATTTTAAAATCGATTTCGCTGGCTTTGTGAAGCGCTTCAAACGTTTCGTCCATCGCATCCTCGCCGCGTAACTGGTATTCGAGGATCTTGGGGGTGTAGACGGCGCTGAACAGCAGCAGCGTCCCGACCGACCCCAGAGCACTGAGAATAGCGATTTTGTCGATCTGCATCACTTTGTAGCGGGAAATTTCGTACACCGTGATGAGTGCCGCCATCACATAGCCCCAGTAGCTGAATCGGCGGAATATTTCCCCCATGATCTGCCCCTCCTCGAAGCGCGAAAGGAGCGGTGTTGTCAGATAGAGTTCGGAGTGGAACACGACGGCGGCGACAAAAACTCCCAGAATCACGACAGCTCCGGCCGTCATTCCCACCAGCAGCAGATACACTACATCGACCAACGCTTTTTTATTCATGAACACCCTTTAAGATAAATCCCCGGTCCAACGAGGCCAAATCGGTATAAAATTCCAACGATTTTACCGCAAAATTTTTAAGATACTCTTGCACTTTCTTCCGCTGGTCAAACCCCATCTCGCAGGCGAACATTCCGATACGCCGTGCGTATACCTCATCCAGCAGACGCCGTATGATCTCATCGCCGATCTCACCGCCGAAAAGCGCGTTTTGCGGTTCGTACGAGAGATTGCTCTGCAACGGGGCGTCGTGGGCGATGTAGGGGGGATTGGAGACAAGAAGGTCGATCGGCTCGTCCACGGATGAGAGCAGGTCCCCCTGGCGCAGTTCGATCCGTTCTTCCAGAGAAAACGCGGCGATGTTGCGCCGTGCCACGGCCAGCGCCCTCTCGGAAATGTCGACGGCGATAAAACGGGCATTCGGAAGATGAAGGGCCAGCACGATAGAGATGATACCGCTCCCGACCCCCACTTCGACAACGGTAATGTCGCTGGTCGCGTCGACGCGCTTGAGCACCTCGTCGATCAGATGCTCCGTTTCCGGACGTGGGATCAGCGATCCTTCGTCGACGTAAAATTCTCTGGAGTAAAAACTGACGCGGTTTGTGAGGTATTCCAAGGGGACGTTAAGGCTCCGTTTTTCGATCCATTCGAGAAGCCTGGGATCGCTCTCGTCGATCCGATCGTCCTGGTGGGTGATAAAATAGAGCTGGTCTTTGCCCAGATAGGCCATCAGGAGCAGTTCCGCCTCGCGGCGGGGAGATTCGACGATACCCCGCAGAGATTGGGTAATATCGTCGTGGAGTTCTTTCAGTCGTTTGGACATGGATCGCCATACCCCTCATCAGTATCAACGCGGATATCGGCTCCGAGAGCGCGGAGACGCTCGATGACCGGCGGGTGGGTCGTGTGGAAAAAGCGGTAGAGAGGATGGGAGAGCGGGAAACTCTTGTTTTCGCTCACCAGTTTTTTAAGGGCGTTAACCAGATGTTCGGCACCGCCCAACTCCGCACCGCTGCGATCCGCCTCATACTCGTTGTGGCGGCTCATCATCCCGAACAGGGGCATGATGAAAAAACTCACGACCGGCATGAGCAGAAGGAAAAGCATCATGACGATGTGGGGACTCTTGGCCACCCCGAGCTCCATATAGAGAGTTTCGGGAAGGTTTCCGAAAAAGGCAAACATCCCAAAAAGCATCACCCCCACCATCGCGATGTTTTTGTACAAATCGCCGTGAGCGAAGTGGCCGAGCTCATGCCCCAAAACGGCGATCAGTTCGGCAGGGGAAAGCTTCTGGATCAGGGTGTCGAACAGCACCACCCGCTTGCTCTTGCCAAGTCCGCCGAAGTAGGCGTTGAGACGCGCATCGCGCTTGCTCGCATCGCTGACGAACACCCCACTGCTGACAAACCCGGTTTTGGCCATCAGCTCTTCGATCTGCGATTTCAGCTGCGGATCTTCGAGCGGCGTCACCTTGTCAAAAAAGAGAGCCCTAATCGTCGGAAAGAGCATGTTGATCACGATGACGACCACCATGATAAAGGCGAAGCTCCACAGCCACCATTGCTCGCTGCCGCCGATGATAGCCGCGATTCCCCATACGACGAGCGATCCGAAAAGAAGAGTGAGCATCGTGCTGATCAGGGTGTCTTTGACAAACTGCCCCGTGCTGGAACGGTTGAAACCGTACTGCGCATCGAGCTTGAATTTGGCGTACCAGCCAAAGGGAAGCATCACAAGCGCGTTGATCAAAATCAGCCCCATCACGGCACCCACCGTATGGACGGTAGCGTTTTGTCCCATCCATGCGCTGTCCATCCATGCCAACATGCCGCCCATCCACCCGAGGAAAAGGAGGAACTCGACAAACACTTCCGCCATCGAGAGCTTTTCTTTGGCGACTGCGTACGCCGCTGCATCGCGATATTCGCGTTCTCCCATCAGCACAGCCCCTTTTCGTTTGACCTGGTTGATGTATCCGATCTGCATGGCGCTGACGTAAAACCGCACTAAAATATAGAGCGTATAAACCGCAATTATGGCCGTAATCATTTCACCCCTTGATGATAAAAAAGGAGAATTGTACCATTACTTGAGCGGCACTTTACCGATTGAGTCCTCAACCTGAATCGAATCGTTGGCATCACCGTAATAGTATCTGGCTCCGACGATGAGAGCACCGATCAGCAGACCGGCAATGATGACGGTCCATACAATCCGTTTTTTCTCCCCCTTGAGGGTGTTGTAGTCCTCGATGGAATTGAGAGTGGGTTCATTGTCTTTCATAGGTTTTCTCCTGAAATGTTTAGTACAGATATCATAGCCATCTTATCCTATATACGGTTAATAAAACCGCCCTATTATGACGGTTTAAGTTTGCATATTGGTTTGTTTTACCGTCATTCATAATGGACGGCCATAACAATGGCTGTGGATCCAATAATGGAATTTCATCACAAAAAAAGATATAATTCCCGACCACCTTGGAGAATATAATGTTTAATTTTAAAACTGGTTTAATATTTATCCTCTTCCTGCACTCGTTTTACGGAGCTTTGTCGGCTTTGAGCGCCCGGACCATCGCTTTTGCGCAGGACACGCTGGCCAATGACTTTCGAAAGGCACAGCTTTTCGAGGTACGCGACGCGCTGGCCAAACACAGCCAAACGAAGTTTGTCTATTCGGATGCCAAAGGACAGACTTCGTTGCTGATCCACCAGATCAACCATTTTATCGCGACGAAAGCCGACCTCATCATCGTCGGAACCAACGATGAAAAGGCCGTTGTCCCGGTGGTTTCCAAAGCCTACCAAAGCAACATCCCGGTCATTATCCTAGAC
Organism: Campylobacterales bacterium; assembly: GCA_016938595.1. GTDB lineage: Bacteria > Campylobacterota > Campylobacteria > Campylobacterales > Sulfurimonadaceae > Sulfuricurvum. The sequence goes on from JAFGUJ010000080.1 coordinate 17,211, forward strand.
CGAGGAATCACGGGAAAAGAATATACAACGTTTATCCATTCGGACAACGTCAAAATCGGAACACTGGGGGCCCGATACATCGCCAAAAGACTGGGCGGAAGAGGAAAAGTGCTGCTGTTTGAAGGGCTTCAAAAAGCCGATGTCACCAAACTCCGAACCAAAGGGTTTATGGATGAAATCCGAAAACACAAACAGATAACCGTCCTCAAACGGACCGGCAACTACCTGCGCAAAGATGCGATCTTCGAAATGGAGAAACTGATCGCTTCGGGGGAAAAGATCGATGCGATATTTGCCGAAAGCGACAGTATGCTCAGCGGTGCCCGTCTGGCCATGCAGCGCCGCGGGATCGATCCCTCCTCTTTGGTCACCGTGGGATGCGACTACACCTCTGAAGCCCGTGATGCCATCAAAGCGGGGACGCAGAGCGGATCGGTCCTTTTCCCGCTCGGAGGGAAAAAAGCGGCGGAAACTGCACTCCGGATTCTAAAGGGGGAAAAAGTTCCCAAACACATTGTGATACCGGTGCAACTGGTAACCAAAGAGAATATTGAGAAAGTAGATCCGATTTTTTGATGATACGCATGTGGTATATGAAACTGAATTTAAAAAACAAACTCTCGGTGATTCTGATCTCCTCCATGGTCATACTGGTCGTCGTCCTCGGGGCCTATTTCGACACTTTTTTACGCGAAAGCTATTTTGAAACGGCCAAACAGAGGATCTCCTATGCTTTCAACCGCATCAATCTGAATCTTTCCGAACTCGAAAACGATTTGACAAAAGGGGTGGCTTTCATCAAAGACGACGAGGCGATGCTCGCATCCGTCGAACTGATCAATGCCTATCAAGACAAAAACAATTACGATACCGTTTTGCTCGATGAAGAGAAAAAACAGATTGCCGAACAGCTCCTGCACAGGGTCAAACTCTCCTTGAACGATACGATCGCCCTTTACGACCGAAACGAAGAGCTGATCGCCTACGTCGCCAAAACGGATCCGGGCTATTCCCTTCATTTCGTCTCCTATGAAAACGGCCGTCCCCTCTTCTACAGCCGGCTGGAGGATGAAAACGACTACTGCCGCGATGGACTTGTCGAACTCCGGCGCATCCCCTACAAACACGTCAATTACTACACCCAAAAAGAGCTCATGCAGAGTGCAATGATCACCTATCATTCCGACAACGACGTACTGATCGTCACATCGCACCAGAGCCTTTTTGTGGGCGACAAAACATCCCCTACGGCACATATTGAACTCTCCCGCCACCTTGGCCCGTCCTATTTCCGACACCTTTCGCAGGATTTGAATATGGAGATTGCGGGGAGCACACATCCCTCCCCCCAAAGCGCCAGCCACCTGATGCAGGGGCCAAAGAACCCTGTGATCGACATCGTCGAAAATCATCAAAACTATCTCAGCAGCGGTGCTCTCCATACCCGCAACGGAGCGTATTACATCGCTGTCTCCCTTGAGAGGTCTTCCCTCTCCTCCATGTTAAACAAAAACCGCAGTGTCTTCGTCATGCTCATTTTGGCCCTGACGGCCATCGCCGTATTTCTGCTCCGCTTTTTGTTCAACCGCAGCATTGCCCGGCCCCTGCAGGCGCTGATGGTGCAGGTCGACAAGATCAAGCGGCAGGATTATTCGGATACCGTTGTCGTCCGCACCGGAGACGAGCTCGAAACCATCTCCGAAAACATCAACCAGCTGGCACGGACGATAGATGAGAGGGAAAATGCGCTGAGCGCATCCCAAAAACAGCTGGAGCATCTTTCGAACACCGACTCCCTGACCAATCTGCCCAACCGCCGTCTTTTCAATGCCCTGCTGGAGCATGCTCTGCAGATCGCCCGCAGAAACCATCAGCAGATTGCCGTCGTGTTTCTGGATCTGGACAATTTCAAACAGATCAACGACACTATGGGGCACGATGTCGGAGATGAACTTCTCAAAGCGGTTTCCCTGAGACTCAAAAGCTCGTTGCGCGGCAGCGACACGCTGGCCCGGATCGGCGGGGACGAATTCAATATCCTGATTGAGGGGATAGAGGAGAGAACACAGATCGCCCCGATCGTCCAAAAGATACTGGACGATTTCAAGGAGCCGTTTTTCTGCAATGGCCATTCGATACGGACCACGACCAGCATCGGCATCGCCCTCTATCCCGAAGACGGAGAAGACATCGTCACCCTGACCAAGCATGCCGATCTGGCGATGTACAAATCAAAAAACATCGGGCGAAACGCCTACAGCTATTTTTCACAGGATCTCTTCGATGCGATCGAGAAAAAAACCCTCATTATCCATGAACTCAAAGCGGCCATCGATGCCAAAAACGGTTTTTATCTGCTGTATCAGCCCAAAGTCTCGGTACAAGAGCCTGAAAAAATGGCGATAGAAGCGTTGATCCGCTGGAAGAGTGAGACACTGGGACCCCTGACTCCGGACCGTTTTATCCCGATTGCCGAAGAATCCGGTCTGATCATCCCCATCGGGCAATGGGTTTTGGAACAGGCCTGCCGCGATTTTCTCACATTGTCCGAGCAGGGGTACCGGTTCGACCATATCAGCGTCAACGTCTCCAGCATCCAGCTCCAGAAAAGCGATATGATCGCGACGCTGGGCAACCTGATTGCCGCCACACAAATCAATCCGACGCAGCTCGAGCTGGAAATCACCGAAAGCTATATCGCCACCGAGCAGCAAAAAGCCCTTACCACTCTTCAAGCGCTTCGGGACATGGGGATACGGATCGCGATCGACGATTTCGGCACCGGGTACTCCTCGATGAGCTATCTGCAAAAACTCCCCGTGACCCGGCTCAAAATCGATAAATCGTTTGTCGACGATCTCCCCGGTTCCGCCGAAAGTACGGCCGTGGCCAAAGCGATCATCGCCCTGGCCAAAACATTTGGCCTCTCCATCACGGCAGAGGGAGTCGAAACGGCCGAACAGCTGGCGTTTCTGGCGCAGGAGGGGTGTGATGAGATTCAGGGGTATTATTATTCCAAACCGCTCGAGATCGGTGCATTAAAAACGTTTGTAACATCGTTCAAAAGAAAAAAATGATCTATGTGAAATACGGAGAAACTGCAGCAGAGAAGAAACCGTGCCCACACAGACTTAGTGTGTGAAAAAAAAGAAGGAGTGAGCACTTTCGGAATTATACACGATAAAACTTATCTGACGAATAAGTATTATCGGAAAATAGGAACTTTATTTTGAAAACATCTCGTAGCGGTATTGGCTCATCGGAGTATCCTCTCGGTTCCCCCACTCTTTCATCGACGCATCGTACAATCGGACGTTTTTATACCCCAGCACGCCGCTAAGGACGAAATAGTTGTACGACGTCTCCAGCCCGCCCGTGCAATAAACGAGGATCTCTTTGTTTTTGTCGAGGCCGTACCCCTCTTTGAAAACTCTCTCGAGCATTGCTCTGGGTTTGAGGAGATACTCTTTGTCTACCGAATAGTTCCACGAATAGCTCATTGCCCCCTCGACGTGACCGTTGCGCTTGACCGTCGGGGTCGGGGTGATTCCAAGATACATGTCAGCAGGGCGGGCGTCGATCATCGGCAGTTTCCCCAGATGGTTTTTCACATAGGCCAGATCGGCGATTTTTCCGTTGTCCAGACGCGCTTTGAACGCGGTCGGCTTGATCATAGTCTCTTCGGACGTCAGCGGCAACTGCGCATTTTTCCACGCCTTCATCCCCCCATCGAGAATCCCAACGTTTTTGATCCCGTAGTAATTGAGGGCCCAGTAGATGTAGCTGGTTTTGAGCAGGTCTTTGGGCTCACTGATCGGGGCGTAGAGGACGACTTCGCTCTTCTCATCGATACCCAGACGGGAGATCTCTTTTTCGATCTCCTCGACGCTTCGAACCGAGAGGAAAGTGCCGTTGTCAAAACGCCATGCAGCGATCGTTGTGTGGGAAGCTCCGGGAATGTGTTCTAGGTCATAGCTTCCCCCTTCGGAAACTTCGACGACCCGGACGGAGGGGTTGTTCATATTTTTACCAAGCCACTGTGGGCTCACCAGCGGTTCTACCGCAAACAGCGACACCACCCCGGCTATCAATGCAGCGAATATTTTCATGTTTTTCCTTTAGGAATTTTTCTCATGATAGGAGATTTCTACTTAATCGATAATTTTTTTCCTTTATTAACTCTCTCCTTCCTATCCTATTTAAAATTCGTTGCATCGCGATTAAAATAAATCGATTATAATGAAAAAATAAATTAAACTATAGCGAAAGGGACGGATATGGTCTGGAACGCTTTTTTGCTCGCTTTGCGTGAAATCCGCCGCAGCGTCATGCGTTCGATCCTCACGACGCTGGGGATCGTCATCGGCGTCGCTTCGGTCATCGCAATGGTGATGCTCGGGGACGCGACGACGGCCTATGTCCACAACAGCATCAGCAAACTCGGCACCAACATGCTGATTATCACCCCCGGGCAGCAGCGGCGGGGACCTCCCTCCAGCGATACGACGGTCAAACGGTTCACCCACGGCGACGTGGCGGCGATGAAACGTGATCTCAGCGAGAGCCGCGGGGTCGCACCGGTAGCCAGCACGACTCTTCAGGCAGTCTATGGAAACCGCAATTACCCCTGCAGCATCGAGGGGAGCAATAACGATTATTTCACCGTCAGAGAGTGGGGATTCCTTTCGGGGCGGCCGTTTTCCGATACCGAGCTTCAGGGAGGGAAACCGGTCTGTATCATCGGCGAAACCGTGCGCAAAGAGCTCTTCGACGATGAGAATCCGCTGGATGCGTTCCTCCGGCTGGAAACCTTTTCCTGTACTGTGATCGGCTTACTGGAGCCCAAAGGTTCTTCCATGTTCGGACGGGACCAGGATGACGTGATCATTGTCCCGATCCGGATGTTCCAACGGCGTATCAGCGGCAATCAGGAGATATCGCGGATCATGATCGCAGCCGATTCCCCCCAAAAGATCGAAACCCTCAAAGAGTCGGCTATTTCCCTGCTGCGGGAGCGGCGGAATATCCAGCCGGGAAACGGGGAGGACTTCAATATCCGGGACAGACGCGAGATGGTTGAAACCCTGACCTCAACAACCCAGATGCTCACGATACTGCTGGGGGCCGTCGCGGCGATCAGCCTCCTAGTAGGGGGGATCGGGATCATGAACATCATGCTCGTCTCCGTCACCGAACGGACCCGCGAAATCGGCATCCGCCTCGCGATCGGAGCCATGGAGCGCGAGGTGCTGATGCAGTTTCTCGTCGAATCGGTTGTCCTCTCTTCGCTGGGAGGAATCATCGGCGTCGTGCTGGGAATCGGGGCGGGGATCGGGATCAGCACCTATTTTGAGCTCCCCCTTATTTTCAATGCAGCCATCACCCTGATCGCTTTTTTGTTTTCGGCGCTAGTGGGAATCCTTTTCGGTTTTTTCCCCGCCCTCAAAGCCGCCCGTCTCAACCCGATTGACGCGCTGCGTTACGAGTGATACGGCTTCGTGATTACTGCGCTGTGCGGCAGTACGGACAGGTTTTGGCGGCGACGGGAATCTCCATACCGCATTCGGGGCACGTTTTGCTCGTCGGTGCGGGAGGTTCCGGAGCCGGTTCTTCGGATTTGAGCCGGTTATATCCCTTGATCATCATGAACATTACCCATCCCAGGATAATGAACGAGATCGTGTCATTGATAAACACCCCCAACTTGATGGCCGGGGCTCCCGCCGCATCGAGCGCCGCGAGGGAGGCGTATTCTTTGCCGTCCAGGGCGATAAACAAAGAAGAGAAATCAACCCCTCCCATCAGCAGGCCGATGGGGGGCATAATGATGTTCGCGACAAGCGATTTGATCACCGTGGCAAACGCCGCTCCGAAGATAAAGCCTACCGCCATATCGATCACATTTCCCGTAATAAGAAATTTTTTAAACTCTTGAAACATCATGACCCCTTTTTGTGTAATAGTTTAGATTAGGTGCATCTTTTCAGAGGACTAATCTCTTCCTCTCCCTTTGTGCTTGTTTTTGTAATGCCCTTTGTGCAATCCGTTATCGTGGCGCCCGCGGTAATCGTCCTCGACGATGACCCGTGCCACAGGAGCCCCTCCGACGTTCACACGGGCCGAGGATTCTGCCGATCCACTTTTGCTCCCCGCCGCGGCTCCGAGAGCACCGCCTACGCCGCCGCCGATGATTGCACCGTCTTTGCCTCCGACAGCCGATCCAACCGCAGTCCCAGCAGCAGCTCCGATTGCGCTTCCCAACACGGCTCCACCGTCAATTTCGCCTCCGCTCAAATTCATGGCCGCTGCCAGGATCCCTGCGACAACCAGCGTTTTTTTCGATTGAATGTTCATGCATACTCCTTGAATAGTGCAAATATTCTATCATGATTATGTCAATATTGGGACAACCGATACCTTTTGACGTTTCCCATATTAAGCGAATTTTAAAGGATGTTCAGGATAAAATCACCTCTCTTATACACATAAGGATTTTTTATGGAAGAACATCGACCTCCGGAACCGATACGCGTCAACGGTATCCTCGAACAGTTGCCGGACGGGATGTTTACCATCGATACGAATTTCATCATCGGATACGCCAATCCCGCCTTTTGCCGTCTCCTCGGATTCACCTTCGACGAACTGGTCGGATCGTCCATCACCGAACATCTGCACGATTTAAATATCCTCAACGTCTGCATGGACAGCCTCAATGCCACCGGCCGCTGCGAAGATCAGATGACCACCTTCAAACGAAAAGACGGCTCGGTCGTCCACATCTCCAAAAACGTTCAGGCTCTCTACAACGACGACGGTTCGCTGCAAAGCGTGCTGGTCAGTATACGCGATCTCACCTCGCTGCATGAACTGAACAAAGAACTCTCCCGTTCCAAGTCCGATTTGGAACGCTACAGCAACGGCCTTGAGGCGCTGGTCGAAGAACGGACCAAGGAGCTGACCCACCGGCTGCTGCACGATACCCTCACGGGGCTTCCCAACCGCCTCAAACTGATCAGCGACCTCAAAGCATTGCACCTCCCCCATGCCATCATCCTGATCAATATCGACAGTTTCAACGAACTCAATACGTTTTACGGCCATCAGATCGGAGACGAACTTTTGTGTGCCGTCGCCGCCACGTTGGTCGATTTGTCAGCCCAATGGGACCAATCGAGCGTCTACAAACTGCCGGTCGATGAATACGGCATCGTGATCCAAAATTTTTCCGCCCCCTCAGATATCGAACGGTTTGCAGCGAAGCTCTCCCACTGGATCAGCAACCATGTTTTTACGGTGCGTGATCAGGAAATCAGCCTTGCCGCAACCCTGGGGATCGCTTTTTCACCCCAGACCTCCGAAGACGACCTCAGCCTTCTCATCCGCTCCAACATGGCCCTGAAACTGGCCAAAAAAACGCGGCGCGATCTTCTCGTATACGATCATTCGCTCCATATCAAAGAAGACTACGAAAAAAACCTCTCCTGGATCAAAAAACTCCGAAGCGCCATTGAGGAAGACCGCGTTGCCCCGTTTTATCAGCCGATCGTCAATGCCGAAACGCTCAAAATCGAAAAGTACGAAGCCCTTGTCCGGATCATCGATGAGGACGGAAGTGTCATCACCCCGTTTCACTTTCTGGAGATCTCAAAAAAAGTGAAACTCTACCACCGGATCACGACGATCATGATCGACAAAGTGTTCGCCGCGCTCCGGCTCCATCCGGATCGCATCTGTTCGATCAATCTCTCGATCGAGGATATCAACGATCTCTCGATGCGCACCTACATCTTCGACAAAGTCCGGGAGTGTCCCCAGAGCCGCCACATCATTTTTGAGATTCTCGAATCGGAGGGGATTGAAAACTACGATCTTGTCAACCATTTCATTACCGAAGTGAAAAAACACGGCGTCCAGATTGCCCTCGACGATTTCGGGGCGGGATATTCGAATTTTGCCTACATCGCCCGGCTTGACATCGATTACATCAAAATCGACGGCTCCATCATCCGCGACATCCACACCAACCCCATCTCCCAGATCATCACCGAAACGATCGTCGACTTCGCCACCAGGCTGGGGATCAAAACGGTCGCCGAATTCGTCTGCTGTGAAGAGGTTTGCAGCTATCTCAAACATCTCCCGATCGATGCGATGCAGGGGTATTATTTCGGAGCGCCCAAGCCCTCGATGGGCGGAACGTCCCCGAAGGTCGAAACTGATCAGCGGATCAGTGGTAAGGGATAAACGCGTACCCGTCGTTTTGGAGTTCGATCACCCGTGTAATCGAGTTACGGACGCTTCCCACATGCGAAGGAAGATCATTTTTCTCGATGCCAAACCGTTCCAACGCGATTTCACACGCTTCGATTTTCACCCCGTACTCCGCGTGGAGTTTTTTCAGCCGCTGCGAAATCCCCCGTTTGACCTCGTCGTCTCCCTCCTCTTCGACAGCAATCGGGGTACACCCCGAATGAATCGTCAGGACGAATTCGTAGGGGACGTTTTTCGCCTTGAGCTCTTTGGCGCTCTCTTCGATCAGAAACATCCGCGACGCGACGAATTTCATATCTTTGGCGGCGCAATCAAACACCGCCCGTGTCGTCTGTGCACCCCACAGTGATAGCCCTCCGATCAAAAGTCCCAATACGATTTTTCTCATACGTCGCTCCTTATCCGAATAGTTTGGCCAAAGTATATAGCGTCCCTCCTTAAACCCCTGCAAGTTCCCATCCGCTATAATTCGCCCCATGAACAGCGAGCGTCCCCTTTTTCATATCGATCCGACACCGACTCTCCCGACGCGCCGATGCCGTCTTATGGCACGCGGGCTGGGGTGGGCTCTTGGTTATGGCAATTATGCTTTAGCCCTGCTGGTGTGGTGGCAAAGCGACTGGTTTATCGCCCTGGGATCATTCCTGCTCGGTTTTATCGTGTTCGGCATCATCCGTTCCAAACTCCGCAACGACTCGATCCCTCCGGCCCAGCGCGAAACCCCCTACAACGACTACGCGATCGCGACCTGGTACCTTTCACGCACAACCTGCATCACACTCCCCAAGGAATAACAACATGGCCCTAGTCGATCTCCTCGGTGTCAGCAAACACTACGAAGCCCAGAAAATTCTGGAAAACATCAACTTCCACATCGATGAGGGGGAGAGAGTCGTCATCGTCGGCAAAAACGGAAGCGGCAAATCGACCCTGATGAAAATCGTCCACGGTTCACTCGACGCCGACGAGGGGGAGCGGATCACCCGTCAGGGAATCGAGATCAAAATGCTCTCCCAGATCCCGAAATTCGAACCGGACCACACCGTGCGCGAAGCGGTCGAAGCGGGTTTGGGGGAGCTCAGAACGGCTAAAGTCCGTTTCGACGAAATCTCGGCCCTTCTCGCAGAACAGTACGACAACACGGCGCTGCTCGAAGAACAGTCGCGCCTCACCAATTTTCTTGATCACCACAACGCCTGGAACCTCGACGACAAAATCGAGCGGGTGATGCACCACTTCATGCTCAAAGAGTACGAACACAAGCGGGTCGACCTTCTCAGCGGAGGGGAGCAGCGCCGTGTTGCCCTCGCCTCATTGCTGCTGCAGAAACCCGATATCCTGCTGCTGGATGAGCCCACCAACCACCTCGACGTCTATATGGTCGAATTTCTCGAGGAGCTGATCCTCAAAGAGCGCTTCACCCTCCTCTTCATCTCCCACGACCGTTATTTCATCGATCAGGTCGCGACGAAGACGATCGAGGTCGAGGACTGCGCTCTGCGCGAATTCAACGGCGGCTACAGCCATTACCTGGAGCAGAAACAGGAGCTGCTGCGTACCATGGCACAGCAGCACGAAAACCTCCTCAAACTCCTGAAATCCGAGAACGAATGGCTCCGGCGCGGGGTCAAGGCGCGTCTGAAACGGAACGAAGGGCGCAAACAGCGGGTACTGGCGCTGCGCGAAGAGGCCAAAAACAACCCCTCCAAAATCCGTAAGATGAAACTGGAGCTGGAGCGCGAAGCGAAACACTTCAACCGCTCCGAGGGGATCAACCGCCAAAAGATGCTCTTCGAGATCGAGCATCTGGGGCTCAAACTCGGCGACAAAATGCTGATCCGCGATTTTTCAACACGGATACTCCAAAAAGACGTCATCGCCGTCGTCGGTCCCAACGGGAGCGGTAAATCGACCCTGCTCAAAGCGCTGTTGGGGCGTCTCAAACCCACCTCCGGAGTCATCAAGACGGGGGAGCTCACGATCGGCTATTTCGACCAGCACCGCGAGATGCTCGACGACAACCTGAACCTCATCGAGACCTTCTGCCCCCATGGCGGTGACCGCGTCGATGTCATGGGTCAGGACTATCACGTCTACGGCTATCTGAAAAACTTCCTCTTCCCGAGAGAATTTCTCGATAAAAAAGTGGGGGTTCTCAGCGGAGGGGAGAAAAACCGCGTCGCCCTCGCCCTGCTCTTCACCAAAAAAGTCGACTGTCTGATCCTGGATGAGCCGACCAACGACCTCGACATCCCCACGATCAATATCCTCGAAGAGAAGCTCCAAAGCTTCCCGGGTGCGGTTATCCTCGTGAGCCACGACCGTTATTTCGTCGACAAGATCGCCAAAAAGCTCTTCATCTTCAAAGGCGACGGAACGATCGAGGAGAGCTACAAACCCTACAGCGAATACCTCGAGGATGAAAAAGAGTTCCATGAGATGGAGGCGATGGAAGCTGAGTTTGCCAAATCCGAAGCCGCTCCGAAAGCCGCCGCTTCCGAAAAACCAAAAGTTTTAAAACTGACGTTTAATGAGCAAAAAGCGCTCGAAAAACTTCCCCAGGAGATCGAAGCGCTCGAAACCAAAATAGACGAGCTGAACGCCTCACTGGCCGATCCGAAACAATACGAAAAAATCGGGATTACGGTACTCGCCGAAGAGCTGGAAAAAGTGAAAGCGCTTTACGAAGAAAAAGTGGATGAACTGCTGAGTATCGAGGAGAAAGCCGAGGAGATCGAAAAGAACAAAGGGTAAGCGCTGTATCGTCAGATATGGGGACGATACAGCTTTTTGGCATACAGATCATCCAAAACGGTAATCAGTGCCAGTGCATCTCTTTCCAGTTTCTGATCGTGTGGCACCGGATTCAGCCGTTTGTTATCGTAGCGGAATGTCTGCGGCGCTTTGTCAGGCTCCAGTATCGCTACCCGGTCGCGGTCGCGCAGTGCGAACGCATCGTTGAACATCATGAACGCCACCTCGGGGTTTGATTCATCGAACATCGAATGCCCCAAAATCGGGTAGGTCAGGTCGACCCCGACCAGATCCAGAGCCGTCGCAAGTACATCGGGCTGGGTTGCGATTCGGTCGAATTTTTGGGGTTCCACCCCCTCCGATACGATCAGCGCGGGAATGTGGAACATGTTAACCGGCACCGTATCGTCCCCGTAGACCCGCACGTTGTGGTCGGCCACGACGACGAAAACCGTATCCTTGTAGTACGCCTCTTTTTTCGCCATCTCGAAAAAGCGGCCGATCGCGAAATCGGCATATTTGATCGCGTTTTCGGCACTCTGGCGCGGTTGGCCCGGAATGAACTCGATCTTTCCGTCCGGAAGTTCGAAGGGGGAATGATTGGACTGCGAAAACATCACGCTGACGAATTTCTCCCCTTTGCGGGTATGTTCCCTGAACTTTTCGTTCGCCCTTACAACGAGGTCCTCGTCGCACACCCCCCAGGAACTGACGAAGCTGGGGGAGTCGAAATCTTTCTGCTCGATTACCTCGTCAAACCCGTTCCCCATGTACCAGCTGCGCATGTTATCAAACCGCCCTTCCCCTCCGTAGATGAAGCTCGATTTGTACCCCAGCGGTTTGAGGAGCGAGGCGACGGTGAAAAAACCGCTTTGTGATTTGTTCCGCTTGACGACCTCTTCCCCGGCCAGAGGGAGCCATCCTGACGTCATCGCTGCCAGTCCTCGGATACTGCGGGTGCCGTTGCTGTAGAGGTTGGTGAAAACGAGTGCGTCGCGGGAAAGTTTGTCCATATTCGGGGTGATCTCCGCATCACCGCCGCTGAAGCCGACGAACTGCGCCCCCATCGATTCCTGGATGAAAATAACCAAATTTTTGGGTTTGTCCGCCGGAAAACGGCTCTGGACCGTACGGCTGAACGGGAATCCTTTACCCAGGGGAAGATCAAGGCGTTCGGAAACCCGAGCATAGGCTTCATCCCGATCGATCCGGCCGTACCGCTTGAGAATCGATTCCTCGCTGCGGTAGCTTTTGTACGCGTACCCGATGCTGTAAAGAGAATTCTTCGCGATCTCGTTGGCCATCCGGTTGGTGCTGTAGAGGGCGTCGGAGATATTGGCCGGACGATGGCCTAAAGAGGATCGGATACCGAGAAAAAGAACCGCCCCGACCAGAGGGAAAAGGATCGCGCGTTTCCACCACACCGACTGCATCCCCTGCTCAAAATGGAAAAAACGGAAACGTCGGTAGAACCAGACTGCCAGAGCCAACATCAGCCCCGCCACAACGAGCTCGAAAGGATATTCTTTGACAATCATCGACGAAACTTCCTGAGGATATTCGAGATATTCGACAAAGAGGTAATTGGGGCGGACGTCATACTGAGCGACGAACGGGAAGGTCGCGTTTTCGACGAACAGGGCGATCAACAAAAACAGGAGGGTATAAACATGGAGGAACTTCCCTGCCGCCGGAGCGAACCGTGCGGGGGCGAACGCCATAACGAGCGCGGGGACGACGAGGATGATCGACGCTGCCATCGTGTCGAGCCTGAGGCCGTAAAGAAACGACAGCAGTGATTCGGCAAACGCCATGTCGGCCATCCGGTCGGCATAGAGAAAATAGAGCCCCGCCCTCCCGACGAAAAACAGGAGGATGAAAATAAGATAGAGTTTAAAGAGCTCGCGGATCAATAAGATTCCTTTGCTGTTGCTATGTGTTAAGTATTATAGTATCTTATAACCAATGCAAAGCCAATGGTCTTTCTCATGATTTTCTCATGTCGTTTCCCTAAAATTTGCCCTATCAATCGAGGGAGAAAAAATGAAACCATCTTTTATTAGTGTACTCCTACTGTCTTCGCTCGTGCTGCATGCGTCGGTGGATTCTTCCGTCCAGGTCCCCCCCCAGCAGCACCTTAAATACACGTACGGCAATCACAAAAACCACCCCGTCCAGAAACTCGAGGAAAGACGCTATTTCCGTTCTCTCGCACCGCTGAGCGAAGAAGACGTCCGTAGCAGACTGAACCATTCCGGGTATACAATCTCGCGTATCGAACTGCGCGACGTTTCCTCGGAACTCATCTACCAGGTCTATGCGACCTCTCCCACCCAGCAGCGGCTCAAACTCGCCGTCGATCCGGCTACCGGCGTTATTCTCCACAGCGAGCCTCTGCCATGAACATCCGGTTGAGTTTCATCCTGGTTCCCGTAATGGGATACTCGATTGGGTTTGGCGACTTTACGCAAAAAATCTATGACTATTCCGAAGAAGTAGTTGCGACACAGGGGCGGATACAGGCGATGGGATTCGAAAAGGCCGCTTCCCTCTCCGGCGAGCCGGCGGCACTCGAAGCCTCAAGCCGGCGCATCAGGGCAGACGACAGGGCAGACAGCGGAACCGAATATGCGATGATGGTGGACTGGTCGTTTAAAACATCCTCCTTCAAACGCTCCATCGGACGGGAATGGGACGCAAGAGAACACAACGCCCACCGGCAGGGGGATACCCTCCGCAGCATGATCGGTGTCGAAGCAAAATACGAATGGCTCCTGTATGACGTGGCGGCAGAACGGGCCGCAATCTATGCGGACAAAGCAGCCATCTCCTCCAAAGCATACGAAAGCGGACTGAAACAGTACCAGGCTGGGCGGCTTTCAAAGATGGAGCTGGCCCGTCTTGCCACCGAAGCCGAACGGGCACGGAGCGAACACACGCAGGCTTCCATGGAGGCCGAGCACATACAGCACCGCATGCGCGCCCGTTCCATGATGGACGAAATGATCCTCATTGACGATATGCCCTTTCGTTTTGTGAACGACACGCAAAAGGTGCTGGGAATGGTAGATGATGCGCCCACCCTCACCGCCATACAGATGCGGCTGAACGAAATCGAGACGCAGATCCTCACCCTGCGGGGTGCCCGGATCGAATCGTATTCGGTAGGGGTTGGGATGACGCAGGAACCGACCCAGAAAAGCGTCGACGTGCGGTTGAGTGTCCCTTTCGAGTGGAATGACCGCCGCGAAAACAAGATCGCGGCCCTTATGAGCGAAAAAAGCGCCCTCCTCCATCAAAAAAGGCTGGCGACTGAAAAACTCCGTTTGACCCTGAGAGCGATGATGCAGCACCTGGCCGAACGCGAAGCGCTTCTGGAACGTTCACGCAACGCCGAAGCGGAATACCAGTCGCTGTTTGCCATGGCCCACAAAGCCCTGGAAGGGGGGGTGATGAACCAGTTTGAATACCTCGCCGCAAAAGGGGCCTATTACGATGCACGGCTGCGCAGCGTCGCTATCCGCGAAGAGTACCTTCGGGAGCTCAACACCATCGAAACACAATTGGGGAGAATCATTGAATGAAACTGTTTTGGCTTAGTTGTCTATTGGGGGCCTCTTTGGCGGCTCAAATCCAGATGAGTGACGTGCAGATCCAGAAAATGGGCATCAAAGTTCAAGAAGTCCGCCTGATCCGCTCCGAAGCGATGGGGCCCATGATCGGGATGATCGATTACAGCGACAAAGGGGCCAAAAGCTATACGCTGGGAGCCGAAGCGAGCGTCGTCGAACTCCTCAGACACAAAGGGGATCTCGTAAAAAAGGGGGAGGTGATCTGCAAAATCGCCTCAAGCGAACTCCTCTCGTCGTTGGCTGAACGAAACGATCTGCGCAACCGGCTGAAACTGGCACAGGAATATGCACACAAGGACCAACAACTCTATCAAGACGGAGTCCTGTCGCTTCGTGAAGCCCAAAAAAGCGCATTGGAGGAGAACACCCTCCGCACCAAAATCCAAGAGATCGAAGGACGTTTTGCATTCGCCGGAGCCGACATAAAGGCTTCGGACGGGATGAGTTTTACCATCCGGGCAAAACAGAGCGGCGTGCTGGCCGAAGCCCCTCTCAAAACGGGAGAAAAGATCGAACCCTTCCGCCCCTATCTGAAAATCGCCTCGACCAAAGAATTCACCGCCTATATCAAAATACCTCCGAAACTGATCGGTTCAATTTCCAAAGGAGCAAGCGTCCTCGACACACAGGGGCACCAGATCGGCACCGTCATGTCGACCACCGGATCGGTCGATGTGTTGAACAATACCGCCACGGTGGTAGCGGCACTGAAAAACTCCGATCAGACCTACCGTCCCGGAACGTCGTCTGAGTTTTACATCGCAGCACCGATCAGCGAAAAATGGGTCCTCCTCCCCCGCTCATCGGTCAGCAAATACAAGAAAAAAGATATCTGTTTCGTCAAAACGGCGACCGGTTTCGAACCCAAGACCGTAGAGATCAAAAAAATCTACAAAGAGCACATCGCCGTTTCCGCAGAAGGGTTCACTTCCCACACCAAAGTCGCCAAAGACGGAATCATCACCCTCAAAGGAGCTTTGAGCGGAATGGGGTTTGAATAATGCTCTCATCCATCATCGAATTCTCGCTGAAACAGCGGCTGATCGTCCTTCTCCTCTCGCTCGCCCTGTTCGGGTACGGGCTCTATTCGTTTTTCAAAATACCGATCGACGCTTTTCCCGACATCTCTTCGACGCAGGTCAAAATCATCATGAAAGCCCCCGGCATGACCCCCGAAGAGGTGGAAAACCGGGTCGTCAGACCGCTTGAGGCGGAGCTGCTGGGGCTGGAGAATGAAAAGCTCCTCAAAAGCACTTCAAAATACGCAATCGCCGATATCACGATCGATTTCAACGACGGCACCGACATCTACCGCGCGCGCGCCCAGGTCGCCGAAAAACTCTCCTCACTGCTGCCGACGCTCCCTACAGGGGTGGAAGGGGGAATGGCCCCGATCACGACGCCACTGGGCGAAGCCTTTATGTTTACCATCGAGGGAGACATCAGCCCCACAGAGAAGCGTGAACTCCTCGATTTCGTCATCCGCCCCGCCTTGCGAGGGGCGAAAGGGGTAGCCGATGTCAACGCTCTGGGAGGCGAGGCGCGTTCGATCATCATCGCTCCCGATCCCCTCTCGATGCGCCACCTCGGAATTCCGATGAGCGTGCTGCAAGAGACCCTCTCGAACAACCTCAAAAACGACGGAGCCGGACGGCTGGATATGAATGAGGAAAGTTTTCTGGTGAAATTTGAAAGCGGGGTCAAAGACGCCGCCGAAATCGCCAATATCACGATCCATTCGCACAGCGGACCGATCCGGATCGGCGATTTTTGCGATATCCGCGAAGATGCACGGACCCGAATGGGATTTGTGACCAAAGACGGGGTCGGGGAAGCGACCGAGGGACTTGTACTGACCCTCAAGGGAGCCAACGCCCGCGAGACGATCGCCCAGATCAAAGAACGACTGGCGGTTCTGAAACCTCAGCTCCCCGCAGGAGTGTCGATCGTCCCCTTCTATGACCGGAGTTCTCTGATCGAAAAAGCGATCGGAACCGTCTCAAAAGCCCTCGTCGAAGCGATCGTGCTCGTCATCCTCCTCCTCATGCTCTTTCTGGGAGACCTGCGCGCGGCGATCGCGGTCAGTGTTATTTTGCCGTTTTCGCTCGCCATCGCATTTTTATTGATGCGCTACTTCGGCCTCAGCGCCAATCTCATGAGTCTGGGCGGTTTGGCGATCGCGATCGGGATGCTGGTCGATTCGGCCGTCGTCGTCGTCGAAAACGCATTCGCACGCCTTGGCGAACATGACTCGACCCTTCCCAAACTGCACAAGGTTTACCGAGCGACCAAAGAGGTGAGTACCGCTGTGTTCAGCGGAATATTGATCATAGCGGTCGTTTTTCTTCCGCTCCTGACACTGGAGGGGTTGGAAGGAAAGCTGTTTGCCCCGGTCGCCATGACGATTGTCTTCGCCCTGTTCGGTTCACTCATCCTCTCGCTGACGCTGATTCCGGTCGTCTGCTCGCTGATTCTCAAAAGTGCTCCCCATGCAGAGACCCGTCTCGGAGCGTTTTTCAACCGCGTCTACGGGCCGATGCTTGACTTTGCCCTTAAGCGGACAAAACTCCTCTTTGGCGGGGCGATCGCGTTTCTGATCGTCAGTTTCACCCTCTTCGCGTTCGTCGGGAAAAGCTTTATGCCGACCCTCGATGAAGGAGACATCATCCTCGGGGTCGAAACACCCCCGTCCATCTCGCTCGAAAAATCCAAAGAACTGAATCTGGCGGTCCAGCGGACCATCATGGAGAAGGTCCCCGAAGTTCACTCCATCGTCGCCCGGACGGGGTCTGACGAACTTGGACTTGATCCGATGGGACTGAACCAGACCGATACTTTCATCGCCCTCAAGCCCCAGGAGGAGTGGCAAGCCGCCGACAAGGAAGAGATCAAGGCCAAAATCCAAAACGCGCTCAGCGATTTCAGCGGTATCAGTTTCAGCTTTACCCAGCCGATCGAGATGCGCATCTCTGAAATGCTCACCGGATCACGCGGTGACCTGGCCATCAAGATATACGGCCCGGACATCGAAACCCTTAACGTTCTCAGCCAGAAAATAGCCGATACGCTCGGGGAGATCAAGGGGTCTACGGAGGTTTTCACGACGCTGAACGAAGGGGTGAACTATCTCAGTGTCCGCCCGGACCGGATCGAAGCGGCCAAAATCGGCGTCGACACTGCCGAGCTCGATCTGTTTCTAAAAACCGCCCTCGATGGCATCGTCGTCGACGAGATTCCCCAGAACAACGCCCGTATTCCCGTCATCCTCCGGATGGACAGCGAAGTGAGCCATGACATGGAACGGTTCAAATCGCTCGAACTTCCCCTGGCGGAAGGATTTTCGGTACCGCTGCAAAGTGTCGCCCGGATAGAGACGACCGAAGGGGCACTGAAAGTAGACAGGGAAAACAATGAACGCCTCAGCGTCGTCCGCTCCAACGTCGAGGGACGGGACCTGGTCGGATTCGTCAACGAGGCAAAAGAGAAAATCTCCCAGAACGTCCATCTCCCCAAAGGGTACCGGATCGTCTATGGAGGACAGTTTGAAAACCAGCAGCGTGCGGCGGCCAAACTGATGACAGTGATCCCGATCAGCATCGGAATCATTTTCCTGATCCTTTTCTTCACCTTCCGCTCGGTGAGTTCCACCCTTCTCATCCTGCTCAATATCCCGTTTGCCGTTACGGGGGGGATCATTTCACTCTATTTCAGCGGTGAATACCTCTCCGTCCCCGCTTCGGTCGGATTTATCGCGCTGTTCGGAATCGCGGTTCTCAACGGCGTCGTCATGGTCAGCTACTTCAACACGCTGCTCGCGAGCGGGTACAGCATCGATAACGCCGTCTCCGAAGGGGCGCGCAGACGGCTCCGGCCGGTTTTGATGACGGCATTCATTGCCGCATTGGGGCTGTTGCCGCTGCTGTTTGCCACGGGAGTGGGGAGCGAGGTCCAAAAACCGCTGGCCATCGTTGTGCTGGGAGGGCTTGTGACCTCCACGATTCTCACCCTCCTCATTCTGCCGCCTGCCTTTAAAATGCTCCACCTGCGAGGTCAGAAATGAAAACCGTCGAAATTTATTGTCCCATCGCTTCCAAAGATACCATCGTCGATTTCCTCCTTTCACAGGAGAAAAACGACTTCTATTTTTTCCCCTGCAGCCGTTACGGAGCAAGCGGGTTCTTGATCAGTGCCGAAGAACAGGTAAGTGCGCGCTCACAGTTCGGGATGTTTCGGCTGATCAGCGACGATGCACAGGCTTTGACGCTGGCCGAAGGGCTTAAAGCACATCTTAAAGACAAAACGATCAAAATAGTGTCCTATGATATACACGAGCTGTAAATGCGCCTGCTGATTGCCGACGATGAACCCGAACTGCTGGAACTGTTGAAACTCTCCCTTCACGACAGCGAATGGATTATCGATACCGCCGCAGAGGTCGAGGAGGCAAAAAACTTCCTGGATGCTTTTTCCTACCAGTTGTTCATTGTCGACAGGACGTTTCACGGGCGGGACCGGGTCAAAGAGCTGATCACCCATGCCAAAACAAGGAATCCCTCGACGGCTGTACTGGTCCTCAGCGCTCTGGGAAGCATCGACGACAAGGTGGAGGGGCTGGAATACGGTGCGGACGATTATCTCGAAAAGCCGTTCGATATCAAAGAGCTACGTGCCCGGCTGAACGCCCTCGCCCGCCGCTTCGCCCCTGCACTCATCCGCTTCGAGGGGATCGAGATCGATCCCCAGCACCAGAAAATCAAAAAAGAAGGGAAAAAAGTAGTCCTGAGCCAAAACGAGCATAAACTCTTTTTCCATCTCCTCGGCCGTGGAAGCGTCGTCTCGCGTGAAGAGATCATGGATGCGCTGTACAACAATCCCCAGAACATCACCTCCAACACCATCGACGAACTCGTAGGGAGAGTCCGGCGCAAGCTCCATCCAGCCATTATTAAAACCATCAAGACACGAGGGTACCTCATTGAGATTTGAATGGGCATCATCACTGAAATTCCGCATCACAATGATTTTTGCGCTGGGGATGGCGATCGCCTTCAGCATTAACTGGATTGTAGCGATCAAAACGATCCATACCGAAAAAGCCGGAGACGTCGAAAAAGTCCTCAAGCATCTGCTGGTGGAGAGCACCGACGAGTACCTCCTCTCCCCGCTCACTCCCCAAAGCGATCTGGATTTCCTCTACAAGATTCCCCATATCGAAATGCTCCTGAGTGATTCGGAAGTCAGCCGGCTGGACCTGTTCGTCTCGGAGCGCCCCCATCCCGCCAGCGACACCCTGATCGTCTCTTCCATCCGCCTCCCGAACGGATACTATTTAAACGCCGCCAGCGACCACCGGAAAATTGACCATGCGGTCCGAAGATATGCCGAAAAGCTCTTGAGCCGCTTCGTATTATCGCTGTTCCTTATCCTCGTGATCGTGGTATGGATTCTCAATCATTACATGAAACCCCTAGGGATACTCGCCCGGAAAACGAGGGAGTGGAGAAAGGATACCCCTTTCGACCTGGAACAAAAAGAGGCAGCCACGGAGATCAGGGAGGTTTCGAACGCGTTTGCCGCACTGGTACGCAGACTCGAAGCGTACCGCCAAAAGGAAGCCCAACTGTTCAAGGAGGGCGCCCACGAACTCAAAACGCCTCTGGCGCTGATGCGCTCGCGCCTAGATGTCTATGAAGCCAGTGAATACTATGACAAAGAGAGATTCGTCAAAGAGCTCGCCCATGACATCGAAAGGCTTACCGGAGAGCTCAAAAACGTCCTGTTCCTGGAAAGCTCGGACTTCGAAGAGCCCGTTCTTCTGGACTTAAAACAGGTTGCTGAAGCCCTTGTACGGAAAATGGGGATATTGATCGAGCGTAAAAAGCTCTCTGTGGAGCTTCCTGAAGTGATGTTTCGGGTTTCTGCCCCCGAAAAGCTTTTACTGAAAGTGCTGGGGGCCTTGCTGGAAAATGCGATCACCTACGCGACGGCGAACAGCATCGTGCAGATTGAAACCCTACCGTCGGAGCGGAGCATGTCGATACGCAATACGATCGGGAACGAAAAGTATCTTTTCAGCTCGAAAATCGGGGAAAAAATGCTCAAACGGCTTTCCCTCGAAGTGGGGTTTGGCTATCAGATCACCCAAACCCCGACGACCTATACGATAACCCTCTCGTTCCCGCAGAGGTGAGCGTCAACGTCCCCCTTTTCCACCGCCCATACCGCCACCCTGGCCTTTGTGCAACCCCTGCTGCAGCCCCTGGCTCTGGCCGTATCCCATCCCTTTACCCTGCTGTCCCATCTGCTGGGAAACCTTTTCGGGAGTCCGGCTGAATTTTTCTTTCTGCTCTTTGGTCATCGTCTTCTCACGATTCATAAGCTCGTTGTGGAGCTGCTCGCGTTCCTGTTCGCTCCGAAGCGTCCCGCGCTGCTGCAGCAGCTCATCCGTACCCATGGTTTTGAACCGGTTGGTGTTCTCGTTTTGGACTTTTACCTGTTCTTTGACTTTCAACGGCGTTTCCGCCATCGCGGCTGTGGTCAAAAGAACGGAAGCGGATATGATGCTCATCCATGTTTTCATGTGAATCTCCTTAGGGCTGAATATACCCTATTGTAATGAAGAATTGTTAAAAAACGATTAATGAAATCAGTCTGTCTCGACCTCGATTTCGAATTTGTCTTCCATGAACCGTTTGGCCTCTTCCTCTTTCATGCCGGAGGACTGGACGAGGAAATTTTGCACCTGGGCCATTGTGTAGTGCTCTTTGTTTTTCCCTTTCAGGACGATTTCACCCGCATCCCCTTTGAGCATGGCGATCATGGCACGGATAAGCTCTTTTTCCACGACTCCTGATGTTGTTGCAAGATCGGTTTCGAACCGCTTGGCGATGGCATCGTTGATGGCTTTGGAGGCTTTGGCCCGGTCGTTCATGTCAGCAGGTTGCAGTCCGAATTCTTTGAGGAACAGGACTTTTTCCTCATCACTGAGCTGCTCCACGAAACTGTGGACCGACTCGTACGTCACATCGGAAATGGCGCGGTCCTCCACACTCAGCGAAAATTCTTTCAACACCATCGAATCGGGGGAACCTCCGGCGATGTCGCTCGCTGTCATCGCAAATTCGATCGGCATGATCGCGTTGTCGATCCGAAGCCGTTCGATGACAAGATTCTCGATCAGTGCCGAAGAACCCTCAACTTCCCCTTTCAGTATCAGGCTGAGTTTGCTCAGTTTGTCGAAGGTATTTTGCTGAAACGCGTTGCTGACGTTTTGGGAGACGACTTGGGCAAGCAGCGCTTCGGGAAGCGCCACATCGTCGATTTCAATATCGATGGAGGCTTTGACCGATTTCCCTTCGCTGAATCCTTTGAGCGATTCGAGTTCCTCGACATTCCCCAGACGAAGCGCTTTGATCGAAAGCTGATCCTGCCCCATAACGGAGAAGCGGATCCCTTCGATTTCGCAATCGGTGGAGAGGATGCCGCTGCATTCCAGAGCATCGTAATGCATCTCCCCTCCCACAAGGGCAAGCCCTTGTCGGTACTCCTCGATCGATTTGACCAGTTCCTCTTTGACCAGGCCGTTTTTGTAATGGACCAACGCGCTTCCGGCCACGACCAGTACGGCCGCCGCTACGGAGAGGTGGATTTTGTACCGTTTAAGTGTTGATTGCCAGTTTTTCGGGCTCTCCTCGTTGGATTGTTCTTGCGCTATACTCTCTTCGTTCACATGTACCCTTGTTAATTTTTCTGCTTCTTTTATTATGCCAAAAATTTATTGCCAATAATCCACAACTTTGGACAGTACCGTCACTTCTTTGATAAAACGGACCACTTCCTGATGAGCCGGATGGGGAGCGTAGACGTCAAGCCCCTCCTGACTCTCGAACATCGAAACGAGCGCCATGTCGAACGAGCGTTCCGAACGGCTCACATCGATCCCCACTTCCATACGTTTGAGGGTGTCGATTTTGGACGGCAGCGCTTCGAGCATCTCCTTGACACGGGCCATGTTGGCCTCCTTGTTTTCCTCTTTGAACTGAAACATCACGATGTGTACCAACATTTTTTTCCTTTTAGTGCGGCTTTGATAATGGCGGCATCACCCCAAAAAGTGACGCCAGAGAAAATGGGCGAACAGAACGATCAGCCCTATCCCCGCCAGATTGAGGATGAAACCATAGCGCACCATATCTTTGACGCGGATAACGCCGCTGCTCATGACGATCGCATTGGGAGGGGTCGCGATGGGGAGCATGAACGCGTAGCTCGCGCAGACCGTCGCCGTCATCATCAGCAGGATCGGGTCCAGATGGTTTTGGAGGGCAAACGCATAGATGACGGGGAGCATGACCGAGATGAGCGCCGTATTGGAGGTGATTTCGGTCGTAAAGGTGATCAGCGTCGCGACGGCCAGCAGAATCATCCACGGCGCAAGCTCTCCGAGCACTCCGAGGCTCTGTGCCGTGACATCGGCGAGTCCCGTTTCGGAAAAGGCTTTCGCGATCGCAAACCCCGCCCCGAACAGGAACATGATCCGAAACGGGATCTTCCCCTTGTCCTCGTTCCACTCCAGAAGATTGAATCCCGGCAGAAACAGCAAAAGACCGAACGCGAGCATAATCCCCTCTTCCGCCAAACCAAGACCGTCCCACCAGGGCTTGATCGGGGCGTTGAGAAACAGCAGCCCCATCAAAATCCCCAGAAGCGAAAGGACTTTCTTCTGCGGAAGGGTCAGCGGGGGATGCGACTCGCTTGCATGACTCGGTTCATCTTCCAGACCGAACCCCAGCACCCATCCCATCACGAGCAGCATCAGCACCGCCAGCGGCGCCACCATGATGACCCATTGGACAAACGGAATAGCCGGAAGGGAATGCTCCCCCAAAATCCCCAGGAAGATCAGATTCGGAGCCGTCCCGATGGGGGTAATGATCCCCCCGGTACTCGCTCCGTAGGCGATGGCGAGAAGATAGCGCATCTGCACATTCGGCTTGTTCGACAGAAACAGCCCCATCGATAACAGAAGGAGCGTCGTCGTCGTATTGGAAAGAAGCGAACTCAGCAGTGCCGACGTAAAGGCGAGGGCAAAAATGACCCCTTTGGCGCTTTTGGGAAAGAGGGAAAGGAGGTGGTGGGCCATCCAGCGGTGCAGCCCGCTCTTTTCGACGGCAATCGCGAGGAGAAAACCGCCGAAGAAAAGGTAAACGATGGGGTTGGCGTAATTGAGCGCCGTCGTTTTCGTATCGGTAATCCCGAATGCGGGAAACATCACGATCGGGAGCAGGGATACCACCGCCATCGGGAGCGCCTCGTTACTCCACAAGGCTACGAGGAAGACGATGGAGCCCAGCAGCGCCGCCTGCACATGGTTCAGCATGCCCAGGGAAGCGCCGAACATCGCCAGCGCCGCGGCAACGGCGATCAGGATCTTTCTAGCCTCGCTGCTCATCGTTCTATCAGGTCCCGTAGGCTTTGCAGAGGCGGTTTCCCCTCGAGAATCGCATACACCTCCGCGGCAATCGGGAGATAGATTCCCCGCGAGAGGGCGATCTCGTGCAGAGCGTAGGCGGTTCCGATCCCCTCGCTCACCTCTCCGATCGCTTCGCACACCGCCTCTTTGGTTTTCCCCTCGGCCAGTCCGAGGCCGACGCGGTAGTTACGCGACATCGGCGAACTCGCGGTCAGAAAAAGGTCCCCCGCCCCGCTCAGTCCCAGGAAGCTGTCGGTTTTGGCCCCGTAGGCACGCCCGAACCGCTCCATCTCGACCAGCCCGCGCGCGATCAGCGATGCGGCGGCGTTATTCCCCAGTTCAAGCCCCTGACATATCCCTGCCGCAATCGCAATGACGTTTTTATACGCTCCGGTAATTTCCGCACCGATAACATCGTCACTCGTATAGGTACGAATGAAACGGGGGAAAAGGGCGGCAAACTCATCGGCGAGCGTCTGCGAACACGAATTAACCACCAGTGCGGTCGGAAGCGAGCGGATCACCTCGGCGGCGAACGAGGGGCCGGAGAGAAACGCCAGATTTTCTTCGGGGAGGTATTGCGCATAGATTTCGTTTAAAAAACGGCCGGTTGAAGCTTCGATCCCTTTGGCCGCGACCAGCACTTTCTGCCCCGTGAACACAAAGTTCTCTTTCAGCCATGACGCAACCTGCTGCGCGGGAACGGTAATGATCAGGTACTCGCATTCGAGCACCTCGCAGAGGGGACGGAAATTAGGCCAGCCGCGCGGGGTGCGGGAAGTGATGATCACCTCGTTTTTTTCCCCCATCGCAAAAGCAAGGGCCTCGCCCCATTTGCCCGCTCCGATCACCCCTACTTTTTTCATCCTTTTTCCCCCATCGCTTGGCTCAGTGCCGCAATTTTATCCTCATATCCGGCGACAATCAAGAGATCCCCCCCGTCGATGTGGTGGTTGTGCCCTTTTGACGTGAAACTGAACGCCGCCGAGAGCTCGTGATCGACGACCGCCAGTACCAGAACATCAAATTCGCTTCCCCAGTCGATATCGTACAGATGTTTTCCCACCAGAAACGATCCCTCCGGAACGGCCAGCTGGACGATTTTGAGCGGACTGTTTTCGTACAGAATATCGTGCAGCACTCCCCGCACCGTCGGCTTTTCGAGCATTTCGGTAATGATGCTGGCAGTGATCTGCTGCGTCGCCAGTACCTTGTTCGCCCCCGCGCTTTTGAGCTTCGCGGCGCTCTCGTTGTCCTGTGCCAGCGCAATGATGGGCAGATGGTCGAACACCGAGCGAAGCGAGATGGTGAGAAAAACGTTTTCGGCATCGTCTTCCAGCGCACAAAAAACGCTCAGCCTCTTGGGATCAAAACGCTCTTCGATACTCTGCCACTCTTCGCTCAGATCGAATATCTCCGTCTCAAATCCCTTCGCTTCCGCCGCCGCTTTCTCGGTGTCGTTCATGACGAAAACGACAATGGCATTGTATTCCCCCGCTATCTGCAGGGCAATCTCTTTGGCGTATTCGTTGAATCCGAAGACTATCGCACTGCGCTCTCTCATCGTCTTCCTTTCTGATACAGGAGTGCCTTGAACTCATCGATCAGCGCGCGGCTGCCGATGACGATCGCCACATCCCCCTCCTTGGGCCCACTCTCAACACCCGGGTTGAAGGCAAAATCGCCCGTATCCGTTTTGTAAAGCCCCAATACGATCAGGCGGTTATGAAACAAAACATCCCGTGAGGTTTCGAAAAAACGCTCCCCGCTGAATGCATCGAGAACGATCTCCTCGACAAAGACCCCGCTGTTTTCGCTTCTGAGGGCATGAATTACCTCAAATGCCACCGGACTGCCGCTCATCTCCTTGCTCACCAGACCGATGAGCTCCTGCGTGTAGACAATCTCGTTGATCCCGGCCAAAGAGAGTTTCCGGCGGTTTTCGCGATGTACCAGTATCGAAAGGAGCGGCACGTTTTTGGAGAGTTCACGGATCGTGAGCGCCGTGTAGACGTTTAGAATATCGCTCTCCTGCAGCAGAATCGCCGCGATCACCTGTGTATCGAAACTGACACGGAGGCTCCGGTAGGAATTGAGGCTGGAAGGGTCGTAGGAGAGAGCCAGAAACCCTTCCTTCTGCGCTTCGGCGACTTTTTCGGCGTCGCTGTCGAGAATGACCGCTTTCCCCCCCTTATGGATAAAATGACGGGCAATCTGCTGCGCAAGCGGGGTATAGCCGCAGATCAGGTAGAAACGCCCCAGCTTGGAGACGTCCTCTACCAGTTTCTCCTCTTTGATCGCATCGAGTTTTTCGGTAAAGGCCGACACGACGATAGAAGTCGCGAACGAGATGACCGCAATACCGGCGATGATGATCGCCATCGCGACCCAACGCCCCTCCTCCGTTACCGGCACCAGATCGCCGTATCCGACAGTGAAGATCGTCACGACCGACCAGTAAAGGGCATCGAAGAGGGTATTGATCGGGGAATCGGGGTTGTTCGCCTCCATCACGTAGATCAGGACCGACGATACGGCGATGATGACCGACGCGAAAAGCCCCAATGTCGCGATCTCGAATTTTTTCGAGGAGAGGATCGAAACGAACTGGGTCAGGCTTTTCGTGTAGCGGAAAAGTTTGAAAATCCGGAAGAGGATAAAAATCCGAAGCAGCCGCAGCTCATGGAAAAACGGCATGATCGCGAACAGATCGATAATCGCCGAGGGCGAGCGGGCATACTCTATTTTTTTGCCCAGCACCTTGCCCAGCGCCGATCCCCACCGAAAAGGGCGCTGGAGGAAAAGGTCATGCTCATACTGCTCGATCAGAATGCGCGAGCTGTCGCTGTAAACCCACATACGAAAAAGATACTCGATGAGAAAAATCAGCGATATGACGTAGTTGTTGAAAAAAAGCCATTCGCTGCTGACATCGTGCTTGACATGGCGAACCAGCGTGTAGACACTGATGGCGATCAGCACCATCATCGTGTAGTCGAGGAGTCTTTTGTAGAGGTAATTGTGGTTTTCGAGAAGATTGTAAAAAAACGCCTTGGTACGGCGATAGGGTGAAGAACCCTGAAGATAAAAAGAAACTCCTATCAGCGCCCGGCCGACCATCCGGTAGAGCCTTCCCTACTGGGCCAGTTTGGCTTGGAGGATATCGTTGAGCGCCTGCGGGTTGGCGGAACCTTTGGACGCTTTCATTGCCTGACCGACGAAGAAACCGAACAGTTTGTCTTTGCCCGATCTGTACTCGGCCACTTTGTCGGCATTGGCGGAGAGGATCTCGTCGATCAGCGCTTCGAGGGCACCCGTATCGCTTACCTGCTTGAGTCCCAGTTTTTCGATCGCCGCATCGACGTCGCTGCTGCCCGATTCGAGAAGATAGTCGAGAATCTCTTTGGCGGCCTTGCCGCTGATGACGCTTTCTTCGATCCGTTTGACGAGAATTCCGAGCGTCGCGGCGCTGATCGGTGAAGTCGACGGCGTTACGCCGCCGCTCAAACGCCCCGGGAGCTCGACGGTGAGCCATGTGACAGCGTTTTTGGCGGTGATCCCCTCTGAGAGCATCGCTTCGAAATAATGGGCGGTTTCGAGATCCGCCGTAATCACCGCCGCATCGTATTCACGAAGACCGAATTCGCGGACAAGGCGCTCTTTTTTGGCATCGGGGAGTTCTGGGATGTCGCGAATCTGCGCATACATCGTATCGTCCACGACCACCTTGAGGAGGTCGGGTTCGGGGAAGTAACGGTAATCCGCGGCTTCCTCCTTGCCGCGCATGGAGCGGGTCTCCTGTTTGACCTGGTCAAACAGGCGCGTCTCCTGGACGATCTCCTCTTCGTACATCCCGTCTTCCCACGCC
>JAFGUJ010000081.1 GCA_016938595.1 Campylobacterales bacterium
CACACATTCGGTGGAAAACAGGTCTATTATTAATAGCCGTTTTTGAACGCAAGACAGAGTGGATTCTTCGGGAATGTTTCCCGGGGAATCATTGCAAAGAGAAAGTTGATAGTCTCTGGCAAATTTTTTTTGTCAGACAGTATTAACAGAGACAGCAGGAATCATCGAGACGACGGATTCCAAAGCCGTCAGTTATCCCCAATATTTTAGAGGAATAAGGAGTGCCAGTTGGATACAAAACGATTCGGATTCACGATGATCGAGCTGGTGTTCGTCATCGTCGTACTGGGTATACTGGCAGCAGTCGCCATTCCCCGCTTTGCGGCGACGCGTGACGATGCACAGATAGCCAAAGGGCGGAGTGATATCGCTGCGATCCGTGCGGCGATCGTCAGCGAGCGGCAGACGCGTCTGCTGAGAGGGGAGACTATGTACATCAGCCAGCTCCACAATACGACTGCCACCCTATTTGACGGGAACGGCTCATCCACCCTCTTGCAGTATGGGATTCCCGTAAGCGCAGGGAATGGTCACTGGAACACGCCAAGCTGCAGCGGAACAAGTCCGACAAGGGTATGTACCTACAATTACACAGTAATGGGACAGAGTGTGCCGTTTACCTATAGACAGGTCAATGGTACATTCGACTGCAACCGGACCGCTGCGACCGGTACCATGTGTAAAAATCTCATCGACTGACGTTTCTGCTATAATCTCTCATTCAAAAAGAGGGGGGATTATATGCATTTCTACCGCATAGCCCTCCTGGGCTCTCCCCTCGAACCGCTCACCTATCATAGTCAATCTGGATTGCCCTCTGGTATACTCATCGATCTCCTCCTCTCAAAACGGCAGATGCGCGGGGTTGTGATCGGAAAGTGCGACGAACCTGTATTTCCGACCCAGCCCGTTGGTGAATCTTACCCTCTGTATTATTCCGCTTTCCAGATCAATACGGCTGTGTTCATGGCCGAATACTACGGCTGCTCGCTCGGGGAGGCGCTGAACCTTTTCGTGCCGTTTGATCTGGGGCATGCGGCGGCGGAACGGGTCTCGCTCTCCTACTCCCATCCCCCTGTCGACATTACCCTCTCGGACAAACAGTCTGAAGCACTCGGCTTTCTAAGGTCCCATCCGGTATCGCTCCTGTTTGGCGACACGGGAGCGGGGAAAAGCGAAATCTACATGAAACGGATGGACGAAGTGATGGCGCAGTGGAAACGGTGCCTGCTGCTCCTGCCCGAGATTTCCCTCACTCCTCAGATGGAAAAACGGTTCCAAAACCATTTCGGCGACGCGGTGATCCTGTGGCATTCGAAAATGACCCCGAAGCAGAAAAAAGAGTCGCTGGAGAAGATCCGAAGCGGCGCTGCCCGCATCATCGCGGGCCCACGTTCGGCGCTGTTTTTACCCATAGAAGAGCTGGGACTCATCGTCGTCGACGAGGAGCATGACGAGAGCTACAAATCCTCCTCCCGCCCCCGCTACAACGCTCGTGACATGGCGGTCTACATCGGCAATCTTCTGGGGATCCCCGTTGTGCTGGGGAGCGCCACCCCGAGTCTCTCGAGCTATGCCCGCTATCCCACTTTCCGACTTAAGGGAGGGTATTTCAATTCCGACCGCCGTTTTCTCTTCGAGCCCTCGATTGAGGCCCTGACCCCCGTTATCGATCATACCGTTATGGAGAATTTTCGCGCGGGGCATCAGGGGATCGTCTTTATTCCGACGCGGGCGAATTTCAAATACCTCGTCTGCGACAGCTGCGGCAATACGGTCGAGTGTCCCTTCTGCAGCGTCGGGATGTCGTTACACCGCAATGCCCGCGCCCTCAAATGCCATTACTGCAACTATACCGAGCCCCTCCCGAAGGTGTGCCCCAAATGCCAGAGCGGCCGCCTCAGCACATCGCGGCTGGGGACGGCGGAGGCGGTGGAACATTTCGCGGCCCTCTCCGAAAACCTGCGGGTGGCGCAGTTCGACCGCGACGTCATCACGACGCAGAACAAGCTCATCAAGGTGCTCCGCTCTTTCAACGACCGCGAAATCGACCTCCTTGTCGGGACCCAGATGCTCTCCAAGGGGCACGACTACCACGACATTTCTCTGGCGGTCGTGATGGGGATCGACAACATTCTGGCCCAGTCGGACTACCGCGCGCGCGAACGTGCCCTGTCACTGCTGGTGCAGATCGCCGGGCGCAGCGGCAGGGCGGGGGAGTCTACGGTCTACGTGCAGAGTTTTAACGAGCCTTTTTTCCGCCGCTATCTGGAGGATTACGAGCTCTTTCTGCGCGACGAGATGGCGCTGCGGGAAGGGCGCTACCCCCCCACGAAAAAACTCGCCCGCCTCCTCTACGCCCACAAAAACGGTCTGAAGGCGAAAGGAGAGATGGAAGCTGCGGTTGAAAAACTGCGCGGGATCGGATCGGTCGACGTGATGGGATACGGGGCCTCTCCGATCGAGAAGATCGCCGACAAATATCGCTTTCAGATTCTCCTGCGCAGCGAGAAGAGCACCGACCTGATCCGCGCGATCAAGAGCGTCCGGTCACCCCTGTGCGAGATCGATATGGACCCTGTCGAATTTACGTAAAATTAACATCATTGTCGTTACAATCGTTTCATGATAACACGTTACCCCACCAAACAGATTTTTGTCGGAAATGTCGCGATCGGAGGGGATGCCCCGATCTCGGTGCAGTCGATGACCTATTCGCGTACCGCCGATGTGGCCGCGACGGTCGAACAGATCAACCGCCTCCATTTCGCGGGGTGCGACATCGTCCGCGTCGCCGTTCCCGACGAAGAGGATGCGTACGCCCTCAAAGCGATCAAGGAACAGATTTCGCTCCCCCTCGTCGCCGATATCCATTTCAACTACAAGCTCGCCCTCATCGCGGCGGAAACGGTCGATTGTATCCGTTTCAACCCCGGCAATATCGGGGAAAAATCGCGCATCCGCGAGATTGTCAAGGCGTGCTCCGAGCGCAACATCCCGATCCGGATCGGGGTCAATGCCGGGAGTCTGGAAAAAGAGTTCGAACAGCGCTACGGCCAGAGCGCGGAGGGGATGGTCGCTTCGGCGGAGTACAACATCAAGTTCCTCGAAGACCTCGGGTTCACCGACATCAAGGTCTCCCTCAAGGCGAGTGACGTACAGCGCACCGTCGAGGCGTACCGGATGCTGCGCCCCAAAAACAACTATCCGTTTCATCTGGGGGTGACCGAGGCAGGGACGATATTCCATGCGACGATCAAAAGCGCGATCGGGCTGGGGACCCTGCTGCTGGAAGGGATCGGCGATACGATGCGCGTCTCGATCACCGGAGAGCTCGAAGAGGAGATCAAGGTGGGCCGCGCCATTCTCAAAGACAGCGGCGTCGCCAAGGAAGGCCCCAACATCATCTCCTGCCCCACCTGCGGACGGATCGAGGCGGATCTCGTGAGTGCGGTGAGCGTCATCGAGGCACGGGTCAAACACATCAAAAAGCCCCTCGACCTCTCGGTCATGGGGTGCGTGGTCAACGCGATCGGGGAGGCCAAGCATGCCGACGTCGCGATCGCCTACGGGAAGGGATCGGGACTCGTGATGGTCAAGGGGGAAGTGGTCGCCCGCCTCGATGAGGAAAAGCTCGTCGACCGTTTTGTCGAAGAGGTCGAAAAGATGGCGAAGGAAGAGGAATAATGGAAGAGTCTTTATACAATCTGGCCTTTGAACGTTCGATTCTTAGCTCGATCATTTTCGATCCGGCGCAGTTCGATGAGTTTGAAGCGCTCCTGAGCCCGGAGGATTTTTACCTCTCCGCCCACCAGGAGATCTACCGCGCAATGCTCTCCCTCTCCCACCGTGACCTCCCGATCGACGAGGAGTTCATCAAAAAGGAGCTGAGCGCCAAGGGGCAGTTTGACGAGCGGGTTTTGGTCGAGATTCTGACCGCCAACCCGATCGCCAATACCAAAGCCTACGTCCAGGAGATCAAGGACAAGGCGATCAAACGCCATCTCCTCACCCTCACGACCGAAATCAAGCGGGTCACCCTCGAAGAGGACCTCGTGGGGAGCGACGTCGTCGACATGGTCGAGAAAAAACTCTACGAAATTACCCAGAGTTCGCAGGCGAACGATTTCAAGGACGCCCCGACGATCGCCGATGAGACGTTGGCCTACATCGAAGAGATGAAAGCCCGCGGGGACGCGGTCCTGGTCGGGGTCGATACAGGGTACGCCGAACTGAACAAAATGACGACGGGTTTCGGAAAAGGGGATTTGGTCATTATCGCCGCCCGTCCGGCGATGGGGAAAACCTCTTTCGCCCTCAACATGGTCCAAAACCTCCTTGACAAAGGGAGCGGGGTCGCCTTTTTCTCGCTCGAGATGCCGGCCGAACAGCTGATGCTCCGTCTTCTCAGCGTCCAGACCTCGATCCAGCTGCAGCGCCTCCGGGTCGGGGACATGAATCCCGAGGAGTACAAGCGGCTGAACGACGCCGTCGACAAGATGCGCCATTCCAAGCTTTTCGTCGACGACCACGGTTCGGTCAACATTCATCAGCTCCGCTCCAAACTGCGCAAACTCAAAAGCCGCCACCCCGAGATCGAACTTGCCGTCATCGACTATCTCCAGATCATGAACGGGACCGGGGGAAAAGACCGCCACCTCGAGGTGAGCGAAATCTCGCGGGGTCTCAAGATGCTCGCCCGCGAACTGGGGATCCCCATCGTCGCCCTCTCGCAGCTGAACCGGAGCCTCGAATCGCGCGCCGACAAGCGCCCGATGCTCAGCGACATCCGCGAATCGGGATCGATCGAGCAGGATGCCGACATCATCCTCTTCGTTTACCGCAACGACGTCTACCTTTACAAGGAGGAGAAAGAGCGGGAGAAAGAGGCGATTTCGGCGGGGAAAGAGTTCATTAGCAAATACGTCGAAAAAGAGGAAGAGGAGGCCGAGATTATCATCGGCAAACAGCGTAACGGACCGACGGGGCACGTCAAGCTGATGTTCCAGAAAAAATTCACCCGTTTCGTCGACCGTCCGACGTTCGGGGCGGCGCAGATCGTGTATGAAAACATCGATATGAAGCCGGCAACGATGAATGTGGGGGACAATGAAGTCGTTTCGATGCCGATAATATAGGTTTGGACGCCAAAGGAATAATATCCCTTTGGTTACGCTAGCCGCTATGGCGCTAAAGCTTGCCTCTTAAGAAGCAGATTTTTTGGGGATTCAAATGAGTAAACTTGAACGTGTTGACCTCTTTGACCTCAAAAGCGGTGCACTCTTTGTCCTTTTTTTGCTTATCACCGCTTCCCTCTCCCTCTCATGGGAATATTATCAGTACAAAGAGCTGACCCGTTTCGACGATCCCCTCGTCCGGGCGTCGGTGATCGACCAGGAGGTGCGCCTGATCGGAGACAAGCCCAGAACCTCCATCAAATTCCGTCTTGAGAACGGCACGAATGTCCGGTGCGCCATGAGCCCCTACCTGCGCGATCTGCGCGGCCGTGAGGTGCTGGTAGAGCTGCGGGTGGGGAAAGTCACCTTTTTGGACTATCTCAAAGGGTTTCGGACGCGGGGGGTGATCACGGAAGTATATCCCGCGCTCAGCCTGAAGGAGCGGTGGTACCGGCGCATCGCGCTGCAGCATGAAGACCAGACGATGAAGGAGCTCTATGGTGCCCTGTTCGTCGCGACTCCCATGAGCCAGGAATTCCAGACACTCGTGGGGGCGATGGGGCTCAGTCATATCCTCTCGATCAGTGGGTACCATTACGGCATCATCAGCCTGATCGCCTATTTTCTCCTTCGCCGTCCCTACCGGTGGCTGCAGGGGCGCTATTTCCCCTACCGGCACGGCAACCGTGACCTCTTTTTTGCCGTGGCGGGAATCCTTTTTCTGTATCTGTGGGCGCTGGAGTTTATCCCGCCGATGGTGAGGGCATTTGGGATGCTGGCCGTGGGGTACTGGCTCTATGACCGGGGGATCAAAATCGTCTCGTTTCAGACGCTGATGATCGCGGTGGGGGTATTGCTCGCCTTTTTCCCGAAGCTTTTTTTCGCGCTTGGGTTCTGGTTTTCCGCGTTCGGGGTCCTTTCGATCTTTATTTTTATTCGCTATTATGAGCACTGGAGGCCGTGGCAGATTTTTCTGGCGCTCCACATCTGGTGCTATCTGGTCCTCCTGCCGATCTCGTTGGCCATCTTCGGAAATTTTGGGTGGTGGCATATCGGATCGATTCCGTTGGCACTGGCGTTCAACCTCTATTATCCCAGCGTTCTGGCGCTCCATTTCACCCCATGGGGGGGATGGTATGATCCGTATCTGATTGGATTGTTCGGGATGGGGGATCTCCATCAGGTAACGGTACCGATTTGGGCGGGATGGCTCAGCATCGTCCTCGCTATCGCGGCGATGGTACGCAAAGAGGCGTTTTGGGCGTTAGGGGTTCTGGGGAGCGCCACCCTGCTTGGTGCGGCTTATCAGATAGCATAGTTTCATGCCGTAGATGACGATGATCCACGAAACGTAGATCCACAGGAAGAAAAAGATGAGGGATGAAAACGAGCCGTACATCGTCGCGTAGGTCTGGTTCAAAAAGACGTACTGCACAAAGCTGTTTTTGGCGATTCCCCACACGACGGCGACGATGAAGGAACTCAGCGCCGCCGCTTTGGTCGGAACTTCGGCATTGATGGCGATTTTGTAGATGATGAAAAAGATTCCCCATAGCAGCAGAAACGGAAAAACCGAGAGGGCGGCGATGATCCATGGGCTCTCATACGAGGACTGGATATAGGCTCGCAGGCTCATCGAAACGATCAGCACGAGGGGAGTGAGGGTGATGAGCGTCCAGTAGGTCGTCACGGCATCCCAGAACCGCCGCTGGGGAGCCTTGTAGATCTTTTCGGCGATGTGTTCGAAATTCTGAAAAAAGAGCATGGACGAGACGACCATCGTCGTAAACCCGATCACCCCGAGCTGGACCGAATTTTGGAAAAAAGATTCGAGATAGTGGGCGATCGCTTCGGTATGGACCGGCATGATGTTTTCAAAGATGAATATCTGGATTTTTGCGTACTGTTCCTCGAATACGGGGACGTTGGCGATGAGGCTGAGCGAGATGATCAACAGCGGGACGACCGTAAAAATCGTGTAGAAACTGAGGCTGGAGGCATAGACCGTGATATCGGGGTCAAACAGTGCCTTGAAAAAGAACCGTATGTGCCTCCATCCCGCTTTGAGGTTCATCGGTTACTCGAGCCCCATTTTGGCGGGGTTGAGGATGTTGTTGGGGTCGAATGCCCGTTTGATCGACTGAAACAGGGCCATCTCCTCGGGGGTGAACGCCATCCCCATATAGGGGGCTTTTGCCAGGCCGATACCGTGCTCGCCGCTGAGCGTTCCACCCAGATCGATTGTTGCCTGGAATACCTCTTCGATGGCTGCGTAGCCGATTTTGACCTGCTCGGGGTCCTTGCCATCAACCATGACGTTCGTATGGACGTTTCCGTCTCCCGTATGGCCGAAGCAGGGGATCTTGATATTGTATTTGTCGGCGATCGCGTAGAATTTCTCCAGCAGTGCAGGGAGTGCCGAGCGGGGGACAGTAACGTCCTCGTTGAGTTTTTTGGAGCCATAGACAGAGAGGGACTGGCTGGCGTTGCGGCGGGCGAACCAGAGGTCGGAGGCCTCCTGCTTGTCCTGAGCGATCTTGAATTCGCTGCATCCGTTTTCGCGGAAAACACGCTCGATGACGCCCAGCTGGAAATCGAGGTCCTCTTCAAGATTGCCGTCGACGTCGGTGACGAGAATCGCCCCCGCTTCGACCGGGAGCCCTTTGGAATAGACCTGCTCAACCGCACGGATGGTGAGGTTGTCCAGAAACTCCATAGCAACGGGAGTGACACCGCTGGCCATTGTTTTGTAGACCGCTTCCATCGCCTCGTGAACGGTGGGGAAGATCCCCATGGCTGTTTTGGTCATTTTCGGCTTGGAGAGGAGCTTGAGGGTCACTTCGGTCGTGACGGCCAGCGTCCCCTCGGAGGCGATCAGGATACCCGCGATGTTGTATCCGGCGACGTCCTTGATCGTCCGTTTGCCGGCCTTGATGATGTCACCGTTGGGGAGGACGGCGCGGATCGCCATGACGTAGTCTTTGGTGATCCCGTATTTGGCGGCGCGCATTCCCCCCGCGTTTTCATTGACATTGCCGCCGATGGTCGAATATTCCTGGCTGGCCGGATCGGGCGGGTAGAAAAGGCCCACTTCTTCGACCGCTTTTTGGAGCTCTTTGTTGATGACCCCGGGCTGGACGACGGCGACCATGTTCTGCATATCGATTTCCAGAATTTTGTTCATGTGCTTTTCAAACGCGAGGACGATCCCGCCGTGCGCCGGGAGGGCTCCTCCGGTAAAGCCGCTTCCCGCTCCGCGGGGGACGATGACGATCCGGTGTTCGTTGCAGTAGCGCAGTATGTCGCTGACGTCCTGTTCATGGCGGGGGAAAACAACCGCATCGGGTTCGAAACGTTCGCGTGTCGCATCATACGAATAGGCGATCAGGTGGGCCTTGTCGCTGTAGACGTTCTCTTTGCCGACAAGGGTGGTAAAAAAATCGATGGCGCTGGAAGAAAGCATCGTTATTCCTTCAGATCAAAATGGCGCAATAGTGCACTTTTGTCGCTGAATTTCGCTTTGTAGAGCTCATATAGCTCCCGGTTTTTTGCATTGCTTAAAGCAATTTGCTCGAGATAGTAGGGCTCATAGCTCTCCAGACGCGAACTCCCCTCTCCCCACCAGGCGGCACGGATGGTCGGGATGCGTGAATAAAACGGCGTCATCCGCTCTTCGGAAGAGGAGAGGGACGGGGCGCTTTGGAGGAGGGTGAAACTTTTGCAGTCGAGAGTGAAAAGGGTCTGTGCGCTTTGGATGTAGAGGAGGCCGATGGAATTCGCGGTGCAATAGTCATGGAAGTCTTCGATCAGCGGGGTAGGGTGCCCTTCGCGCGAGAGATACGTCGCGAAATTGTCGGGGTGTACCCATTCGACCGACGGCATGCTTTTGGCAACGGTGTCGTAGACGGTGTCGTTGGGGGCGATCAGAAGCGCACGTTCGTAGTCATACGCCAAAACAGCGGTATCGGAGGCTTTCGGGGTCCAGTTCCCTCCGGGAAGCGATTTTTGGCGAAGGCCGTCGTATTTGCTGAAGCGCAGAATGGCACGGTTGTTCGAAGGGTTGACCTCTTCGACGCGTGTGTTGGCAATGATGGTGCTGTGCGTTGCGTCAAACTGCCGGACGATAAAGCCGCTCATCCCTTTTTGAAGATGCTCGGCCGTCACGGCCGCCCGGTCATTGTCCACTTCGAGCAACGGGGTGGTGATGGAAGCGGCGTTTAAAACGCCCAAAGAGACAAGGGTAAGAAGCCAAATGCGCATCATGGTAACCTTTTGAAAATGTAAGTAAAGCGATTATAGCCTAAGGAGTCTTTGTAAAAGAAACTTTTGATATTATTTATTTCTTTTTTTGCCTCGCAGGGGCGAGCAGAGCAGTTTAGATAAGGATTGGAATGGGTCGGATTTTTATACTATTGGTGTTGCCCATCCTCCTTATGGGCGCCGTTGTCAAACCGTTCAAATGGAAAGACGGAGAGAGTTTTTTGCATTTTTTGGAGCGCAAAAAACTCCCTCTCTCTATCTATTACAATGTGGACAAGGAAGACCAGAAGCTCACCGAAGACATCCCCTACAGCGCCAACTGTCAGATGCTCATCGACGACAAAAACATCATGCGCCAGATCCTCATTCCCGTCAATGACGAGCTTCAGCTGAAGATTTACCATGTTCCCGAAAAGGGATACAAAATGAAGGTGATCCCCATCGTCAGCGAATCGCGAAAAGAGACCCTTTATCTCCCCGTCGACACGATCCCCTATGACGATATCCTCAAAACGACGGGATCGAAAAATCTGGCCTCCGCTTTTGTCAAAATGTTCAAAGGAAGGGTGGATTTTCGCCGCGGGATCCGGCAGGGGGACCCGATCGTGATGGTATACACCCAGAAATACCGTTTGGGAAAACCTTTTTCAATGCCGGAAGTGCACGGGGCGATGGTCGAAGTACGAGGGAAACGATACGCGGTTTACCGTCACAGGGATGGCCATTATTACGACGAAAAAGGGGCGCAGTACGAGAAATTTTTGTTCAAGCTTCCGATGCGTAACCCCCGGATTACCTCCCGTTTCACCAAAAGCCGGTTCCACCCGGTCCTGAAACGTTACCGGGCCCATCTGGGGGTCGATTTCGGCGCCCGCCCCGGGACGCCGATCCTCTCGACAGGGGATGGAAGGGTCAGTTTCGCGGGATATTCGCGCGGATACGGGAAGACGATTAAAATCCGCCACAGCAACGGTCTCACCAGTCTGTACGCCCACCAGAAATCGTTCAAAAAAGGGATCCGTCCGGGGTCGAAGATAAAACAGGGGGAGGTTATCGGTTACGTCGGCTCCACCGGCCTCTCTTCGGGTCCGCACCTGCATTTCGGGATGTATCGCGGCTCGACGGCGATCGATCCGCTTAGCGTCATGAAGAAAAAAACCGAAGGGTTCACCGGGAAAGAGCGCAAGGCGTTTTTGGCGATCCGGGACAAGATGGATAGGGAGTTCAAAAAAGCGCTGAGCGATAAGCCGCTTCGCAAACCCCACATTGATTTCCATGAAACCTATTATGTCGACAAAGAGACGTTCAAACCCAAACCGTTCTAAAAAGGGATAAGCCGATGATAGAGGATATCACCCACCTTCCGTGCGAGAAATCGGAGTATGTCAAGACCAAGCGGATTTCCTATCGTCAGGACGGGATCCCCAAGACATGGGACATGGTCGAGGTGCACGACAGCGTTGCGATCCTCCTCTATCATGAGGAACACGATACCCTGGTCGTCGTCCGGCAGTTCCGCCCCCCCGTCTATCTTAAAAACGGCGACGGATTTACGTATGAACTGTGTGCCGGGATCGTCGACAAGGATAAACCGCTGGAGAAAATCGCCCACGAGGAGATCCTGGAAGAGTGCGGATACGACGTCCCGCTGGAGAAGATCGAGAGGGTCACGTCGTTTTACACGGCGGTAGGGTTTGCCGGATCGGTGCAGACGCTGTACTATGCCCGAATCAACGAAGCGATGCGGGACAACGACGGCGGGGGGATCGACGTCGAAGCGATCGAGGTGATCGAAATCCCTGTCGATGAGGCCAAAGCGTTTGCGATGGATGAGACGAAGGCGAAGACGCCGGGACTGATGTTCGGATTCGGATGGTTTTTGGAGAATAGACGGTAGCAGTTTCCCCGGAAGGGGAAAAGATTAGAATTTGTAGCTGAGAGTCGCGTAGAAGTTGCGCCCCGGTTCGTTGAGGACGAGAGGATCGATACCGTCACCGGTGATCAGCTCATTTCCGATGTAGCCGTTATTGACGGCATACGTGCGGTCAAAGAAGTTGTTGATCCCCGCCATGACCGAGAAACCGTTTTGGAAATCGTGTCCGTATTTAAGGTTCAGGATGCCGTATCCGGCGATTTCTTCTTCGCCGTTGTCGCTGTCGATCGTCTGGAATCGTGCTCCGATCCATTCTGCCATCGCGTAGTTGACGGAATCG
This sequence comes from Campylobacterales bacterium, assembly GCA_016938595.1. Lineage (GTDB taxonomy): Bacteria > Campylobacterota > Campylobacteria > Campylobacterales > Sulfurimonadaceae > Sulfuricurvum. The sequence continues at coordinate 11,651 of JAFGUJ010000081.1, forward strand.
TCAAACACCAATGCAACGCGTCCTTTCATCGGAGGAATTTCAGCAAGGTCTTTGTCAGTTTGTCCCAGTACGCCGGGCTCTTTTTTGGTCCCTTTCTGATACGCCATGCCCGATTCGATCCGCCAGTCGTTGTTGAGGAGGTAATCGCCAGAGAGGTCAAATCCGATGATACGGGCATCGATGTTGGTCCATGTTGACGTTGTTGCTCCCGTTTTGTATTGATAGATGAAATCTTTCAGGTCGCTGTAGAATGCCGTCCCCTTGACGTGGAAATTTCCGGCGGTGTGTTCGGCCCCAAGATCGATTTCGCGGTTTTTGGTTTCGTTGAGGTTGTCGTGGACGCCGTTACCTGGCCAGTAGAGCTCTTTGGCATCGGGGACCCGTGTTGATTGCCCGATCCCGACAAAGACGTTGGTCAATGGGGTACAGTTGTATTTGGCCATCAGGTTGGCGCTGATGTTGTTGTATTCTTTGTCCTGTGAGCCGGGTTTGAGGGTTTGGTCGGCATCGATGGTGGTGTCGTCGTAGCGGACTCCCCCGCTGATATCGTAGTTGCCGATCGTTTTGGACGCTTTCGCATACAATGCGACATTTTTTGTATCGACGTCGGGGAGTAGCACGCTTACAGCGGAAGGGTTGTTCATCGCGTATTTGGTTCCGTCCCAGTTGCGGATGCTTCCGTCCAGCCCGACCGACACTTTGGTTCCGGCAAGGGTCAGGGTGTTTTCGATCGAAACCCCTTTGATTGTAGCGTCAACGGGGGCTATCATCCACATTGCCGGATTGGCGGCACTTATACGGAAATCAGTCCCCATGACATGTTCGACTTTGGAGTGATACCCCTCGATTTTCAGCTCATCGGAGAAATCCGAGAGGTTCAGAAGCTCGTATTTGACGTTGAACATGTCGGTGTCATCGACCTGCGCGTCCATTTTGTAGCGGGGGTAGAGGACGTCGTCGGCGCGGTCGCCGAAATAGCTGAGGGTCAGTTTCTGATTGTCGCCGATCCGGCCGACGATTTTTGTCCAGAAATTGTTGCGGTCGTAGGCATCCATATCTTTATAGGCAGGAGCGTATTTTTGCCCCATCATAGAAGTCAGTGCATCGGTTTGTTCGGTAAGGGTTTTACCCTCCCCGTCTTTGTACTGTCCGCTCGTTTCCCGACTGAATCCGACCAGTGCCGCAACGGCGTCATTGCCCCCTTCCAAAACGGTCGAGATTTTGCGGTAGTCGTAGCTTCCCAGAGTCGCCGATACTTCTCCGTGCAGCCCTTTTTCAGGGTCTTTGGTGACAACGTTGATCTTTCCGCCCAGGCTTCCGAACTGGGTTACGTCAAACGGTCCTTCCTGCACTTCGACTGCGGCAATCTGGCTGGAAGAGACGTGCATTGCCGGAGGATCCATCCGGTTGGGGCAGGCGCCGCACACTTTCGCATCGTCGATCGTGACATTGAGGTTGTCTTTGCGGAAACCGCGCAGGATGATGTCGTTGCCGACACCGCTATTGCGGACATGGGTGATTTCGGGGAGGGTTTGCGAGAGCATTTCACCCAGATCGCTCTGGCGGGAGAATTTGACCATATCGTCGGCCGAGATGCTTTTGGCCTCTGTTTTGTCCCCGTCGGCTTCGACGGTGATTTTCTGGATCATGACCGGTTCGGTGGCAAGCGCAGCAACAGCCGCCATCGAGAGGAGAGTAAACGTCTTCATACTTTAATTCCTTAAGCAAATATGAAGATAGTGTAGGGAAGAAGTGTTACATTAGTGTTAAATTGCTATACTTTCGTCCATGAAAGCAAATGTAAAACGTATAATCTTAACACTCCTTCTCTTGGCCGCTTCGGGCTACTTTCTCTATAGCGGCTTTAGCATTTTATTTAAGTAATCGAGGTGGTATTCTAGACTCAAAGAGCGACAAGTCGCGAGAGCCGTCCGCTGAGGACCTCATTGGCGGCTTTGCCGCAATGTGAGCTTTAAACTCGGATAGAAACTTCTTCGGGGAACTGCATCGTGACGCAGTGGAGCGATCCGTGCTGGCGGATCAGGACGGAGCAGTCGATGGGAACGATGTCGCGTCCTTTGAATGCTTTGCGACAGATTTCGATCGCCTCGGCATCGTGCGGGTCGTTGTAGACGGGCAGCAGCACGGCACCGTTGATGATCAGGAAATTGGCGTAGGTCGCCGGGAGGCGTTCCCCGTCGTAATGGGCGGGAGAACACATCGGCAGTGGGACCAGACGGAACGGTTCGCCGTCCGGATCGCGCAGTTGCTTCAGCTCCGCTTCCATTTTCTGGAGAGCCTCATAGTGCTCATCCTCTGCATCATCGCATTTGACGTACATGATCGTGTCCGTATCGATAAAGCGGGCTAACGTATCGATATGGCTGTCGGTGTCGTCCCCTGCGAGGTAGCCGTGGTTCAGCCACAGAATCTGCTCGACGCCAAACTCTTTTTTGAGCATTTCTTCAGTCTGTTCTTTACTCAGATGGGG
>JAFGUJ010000011.1 GCA_016938595.1 Campylobacterales bacterium
ACGAGGGTGAAGTCGTCTCGTTCGGCACGTGAGATCGCCTCCTGGAGGATATGGTTCTTCAGGACGTATTTGGGATTGGTCCGGAGCATCCGTTCGTGCCGCTCTTCGGCCGAAGAGGTGTTGTGGCCCAGCCGGGCATCGTAGGCATCGAGCCATTCGCCGAGCTGCCGCGGCGCGAGGCTTTGGGAGAGGAGGGCCTTGCGATCGCCGCCGTAGCGACTGAGAGAGCGGAAAAACGGGGTCATGTCGATCCGGCCGTTTTCCATCACGGTAAACAGGGACCGGAAGAGATCACCATCTCCCTCCTGCGCTTTGTCAAGTCCCAGTTTGGCCCGCAGCAGTTCGAGGAGTTTCGTCGTGAAATAGGTGCCGTAAAGCTCCAGTTCGGCATCGAGTTTCTCCTGAGGGATGAGGGGAGAGAGGGCAAGGGCGAGGCGCTGGAGGTTCCACAGTCCGATCCCGGGCTGGCTGTCGTAGCTGTAGCGTCCGTAGGTGTCGGTGTGGTTGCAGACATAGCCGCTTTCGAAAGTGTCCATAAAGGCAAACGGACCGTAGTCGATCGTGATCCCGATCGCCGACATATTGTCGGTGTTCATGACGCCGTGGTTGAACCCGACCGACTGCCACTGCGCGATCAGCTCGGCCGTACGCCGTACGATCCGGGAGAACATCTGCAGATAGGGGTCTGTCGCACCGACCAGGTCGCCGAACGATTCGCGCAGCAGGAAATCGGCGAGCTGCTCGAGCTGTGCATGGCGGTGGGTGTGGTAGAAATATTCGAAACTTCCGAACCGCACCCATGAGGGGGCCAGCCGCAGGACGATGGAGCCTTTTTCCCACCGCTCGCGCGCGACGTTTTCATCGGAGGCGATAATGGCCAGGGCGCGGCTCGTCGGAATCCCGAGGCCGTCCATCGCCTCGGACATCAGATATTCGCGGATCGAGGAGCGCAGCACGGCACGGCCGTCCCCCTGACGGGAGTAGAGGGTCTGCCCGGAACCTTTGAGCTGAAGATTCCACCCTTGCACCTTCCCCATATTGATCGCACGCCCGTCTCCGAGCCGGGGGACGTAATAGCCGAACTGGTGCCCGGCATAGCACATCGCGTAATAGCGCGAGCCGCTAAGCCGGAGAGTACCGTTGAGGAGTGCTTCGAGTTCTGCGGGGTCGAGTTTGGAAGGATCGAGCCCGAGCAGCGCGGCAGCGTCGGCATTGAGGCTGACAAGACGGGGATTTTTCAGGGGGGTCGGAGCCGTTTCGTGATAGAAAATCGGGTCAAGGGACACATAGGGGGCGGTGAGGGTCAGATCGGATAATTTCATGCGAGAGTTTTACCCGAAATAGCTAAAACGCTCGGAGGTGTGCGAAAGGAGTTGATTTTTTTTAGGATTCCAATAGGAGCCGTTTTTCGTCCCCGACCGGACGAAGCCGGATGTGGGTGACGCTCCCCTCGGGGGAGATGGCGTATTCCTGGCCGGTTTTGGGATCGACGAAAACAATCCGGCTGTGGCCGTTGTAGATGCCGTGGTGGGTGATACGGGCGTGCATATGGGCCTCATAGAGCCTGTCACGCTCGGCGTTCAGCGTCTGCAGCTGTTCTTCGTCATTGCGAAGCGCTTCACTCTGTATTTTGAGATTTTCGGCTTCGATTTTGTACTGCTGGAGGCGGACAATATCGGCTTTCATCGGCTCGTTCCCTTCCGCTCTGGCATTGGCAATGCGTTCCTGAAACTGTTTGATGCGGCTGAATTTTTCTTTGAACGAAAGCTGCCTGGTCGTATACTCTTTGCTCTGGGCCTTCAGGCGCGACGTGGCGGAGCGTATCTCCTGCTCCAGCGCCTCGATACGGGCATGGTAGGATTGGATGGCCTGGGGGTCGATGATGAGGTTGTTGCCATTGCCTTCGATCGTTTCTACCTCGATCGATTCGAGAGCCGTTATCCTGGCGTTTGAATAAAGGGTTCCGACTTCTACGATCCGGGCGATGATTTCGCCGCCGACCATCTTTTTGACCCGTACGATGTCGGCTTCCACCCTTCCGGCTTCGAGAGTTTCGATATTGGCCTCTTTGGCGGTGAGGTTTCCCCGGTGAAGATGGATGTTGGCGACTTCGGTGACGTTGATCTGCGTCTTTTTATGGGTCTGGGCCCCGATGGTGAGCTCGCACGCCTGAATGGTGGCATTGGCGCCTACCGTTCCGCTGACATCGAGTTTCTGGACGTCGATGTTCACCCCCGTGCCGATCGAGTCTTCGGAGGAGTTCTTCTTTTTAACCATCAGCGAGATCTCTTTGTCGATGCCCGCTTCAATCGAGCCTGTCTGTCTGAAACTCGCCGATTCGATCCGCAATTCCTGGGAGATCGAAAAGATCCCGTTTTTGCGCTGCATGTACCCCGATATTTTGGCGTAGAAACGGATGCTGGTTTCGTCCTGTTCGCTGAGGATCGTCTCCTCATCGATAAGGATGGCCCCCGCGTATTTCGATACGGGATCGGGGATGGCGATGTGTCTGCCGTCGCATCCGCGCCCGTCGCGCCCTTTGAGGGGAAAAACATATTCGAGGATCAGATCGCCCGGCTGCACCCCTTCGATCAGGCTGTTTTGTTTGCTGATGTTTTTGTAGTGGAGAATCACCTTGTCGTCCGTGGCCGGAACAGGGGGGAAACATTCCGCAACCGGGAGGCGGTAGGGGACGCTCAGGGGCCCCTCTTTCTGGATGGTGAGGAGAAAACGGTTGATGGAGCGCTCCAGGTCGCTCTCTCCTATTCCGATCAGGAGGCCGTGCCGGAGCTGTTTTTTCCGAATCGCTTCATTCAGCCACCCCTGAACGCCCTGTTTGAGGGGAATGACCGAACCCGGATCGATGATGGCGACCACTTTGCTTTTGTATTTATCGGCAGCGATACTGAATCGCAGATCGAGGTAGGGATGGGGTTTGAAAGGGCGGATGCGGATTTGGTACTCCTGGCGCAGGAGAAAGTAGGGGGAGCGGATATCGTTTTCGCTCGTATGGGCCAGGAGATCGTCATTGTCCAGGCGCTGCCACTCCTCGTCTACTGTTCCCTTAAAATAGGTTTCATAGGAGAGGAGGTCGAAATCGACGGCATCGGCCGAGATGCCCAAATCATTGGCCGCACCCAGAAGATCGCTCATGACATTGGTCGACGTTTTGATAAACGGGGTGAAAGCAATCAATGAATCATGGCTCCATTATCGATACCGCTTTGCGCTCCTGAAAGTTGAAATGGCGTTCCAGATCAGAATTGTCGATCAGAACGGGGACAACAACGAGCGATGCGATGACTGCTGCTATTGTACCAAAAATCAGCGAAACGCCAAGCCCTCCGAAAACTGCGTCGCTGGCGAGCAGCGTCGAGGCGAGGATGATCGCCGCAGCGGTCAGGAAGATCGGTTTGGCACGGGTGGCCGTCGCGTAGGCGATCGCTTCTTTTTTATGCATCCCTTTGTCCACCATCAGCGATTTGGTGAAGTCGATCAGCAGGAGCGAGTTACGCGAACTGATCCCGATCAGGGCGATGAACCCGATGAGGGAGGTCGCCGTCAGGAAAAAGGTATCGGCGGTGAAAAGGTCCATGACCCAGTGGCCGATGATAACCCCGATGATCGAGAGGAAGCTTCCCAGCAAGACGATGCCGCTGAGGACGAAGCTCTTGTAGTAAACGACCATCAGCAAAAAGATCAGGATGAGCGCGGCGATGAAGGCCCCGCCCAGATCGACGAACGTATCGAGGGTCACTTCCATCTCCCCATCCCACAGCAGCTCGTAGCGCTCACCGCTTTTTTTATCGATCAGTTCGAGGTTGAAAAGGCCGATTTTGTTGATCTCGTATTCGTCGGTGAAGGTATCAAGGATCATGGTGCGCGCGTCCATCAGCGGATAGACCTGGGAGACCATATCGGTTTCGGCCAGGACGTTGGTCATCTGGTGGAGATTTTTCGTCATGATCATCGGATTCGATTTGACCGGGACGACATCGACCACTTCGGTGATCGGAACCATCATCCCCATATGGTTCATCAGTTTCAGCCCCGCCAGTTTGTATTCGATGGCCATTTTGTCACGCGACGCGAATTTTTTCCCTTCGGGAGTCAGCGTCAGGAAAATAGGGATCTGATCGGTCGCTTTCTGGGAATTTTTGACCGCGATTTCCATCCCCTCGAACGCCAGGTACAAAATGTCGTTGACCTGTTTGACGTTCAGACCCGAGCGGCTGATTTTGTCGGTGTTGACCTGGATTTCGAATTTGTCGTAGATTTCATCCTGCATGATGTCGATGTCGACGAGCCCTTCGGTTTGCTGGAATACCCCTTTGATCCGTTCGCCGAGGTGACGGATCCCCTCAGGATTGCTCCCGTAGACTTCGGCCACGATGGCGGCCATCGTCGGAGGACCGGCAGGGGGCTCGATGAATTTGATGCTCGTTTGGGGAGTGATGTTTTCGCACTGCTTGACGATGACCGGGCGCAGACGCTGCACCATCATGTAGGAGGGTTCGTGGCGGTCGTGTTTTTTGGTCAGGTTGACAACCACTTCGGCGACGTTTTCGGAATTTTTGAAGTGCGATCCTTTGATCAGTCCTGCGAAATCCAGAGGCGATCCGGCACCCAGAAAGACTTCCACGTCCAGCGCTTCACTCTCCTGCTGCAAAATGCCGACGACGCACTCGCTGACGACTCGGGTCTGCTCGATCGAGCTGCCGCCGGGGAGATCGATGTAGACCGAATAGGTGTCGTTGTTTTTGCCCGGGAGCATTTTGGCAAGGACCAGTTCGGTGGGGATCATCGCGACCGAGATGAGGAATGCTCCCAGCGTCCCCCACAGAATCGCTTTTTTCTTGGCCGGGGCGTTAAGGATCCCCAGCAGTGCATTTTCAAATTTTTGGTACATCAGTGATGACCTCCGTGGTGGTCAGGTTTTTTCAGAAGCCGCACCGCAAGGTACGGGGTAAAGATGTAGGCGACGAAGAGCGACGCGATGAGGGCGACGGGGACGTTGGCCGGGATCGGTTTCATAAACTGTCCCATCATCTGTCCCACGAATGCCATCGGGACCATGGTGAGGATGATCGCGAGGGTCGCGATGTTGGTGGGCGCGCCGATTTCGTCGGTCGCTTCGATCATCAGCTCGTCCGCATCCTGATCCGCAGCACCCGGAGAGTGGAAATGGCGGTGGATGTTCTCGATGACGATGATCGCCGCATCCACCAGGAGCCCCAGACTGAGAAGGAACGCAAACAGGGTGATCCGGTTGACCGTCTGCCCCGTGATGTAGGCGATGAAGAGGGTGATCGCCAGGATCGCAGGGACGGTGAAGGTGACGATCAGCGATTCGCGCCATCCGAGGACGAAGATGAGGAGGATGGCGATGATGACGATCGAGAGGATCAGGTGAAATACCAGTTCGTTGACCGCTTCATTGGCCCGTTCGCCGTCGTTGCGGGTGATAACGTAGCTGATTCCCTGTGATTTCATCTGCTCTTTGTATTTTTCAAGCTCCTCTTTGACCGAATCGGCGATGACAACGGCATTGGTCCCCTGCAGTTTCGAGACGGTGAGGGTGATCTGGTCTTTGAGCGGCGAGAATTTCCCGTCTTCACCCCGGACGGTGACGAGGGCCGATTTGAAGTTCTGGATGTCGCTTCCGGCCGTGACGGTCGCGACGTCGCGAAGGTAGATAGCCGAACCTCCGTACTGGGCGACGATGATGTTTCCGACGTCCTCGACGCTCTCGATCGCGTTGCGCACCCCGATCATGACGATTTCATTGGTCTGGGTTTTCCCTTTGATCTCGGGGACGTTGTAGGCCAGCGACTGGGTCGCCTGGACGATTTGCCCCAGCGAGAGGTTGTAACCGCTGAGACGGTTCATGTCCACCAGGACGTTGAACTGGTGTTTTTTCGCCCCTTTGACGTCGGTGACGGCGACGTTGGGAAGGCCATTGATGTGGTGCTGGATCTCTTTGACGTGATCGTAGAGGTGAGTCGGATCCATGTTCGGATCGTTCGCGTAGAAGGCGACTGAGAGGACGGGGATGTCGACGTCGATGTCGAGCGGTTTGATGATCGGCTGCATGGCCCCTTTTGGGAGGATGGCCATGTTCTGCATGATCTTGTCGTAGATTTTGAGGTTGGAATCCTCTTTCTCCTCGCCGATGTAGAACGCGGCGTTGATCACCGCGACGTTGTCCATCGCCATTCCGTGGATGTGTTCGATCCCTTTGACCTCTTTGAGTTTGCGCTCGAGGGGTTTGACGATGACGTTTTCGACTTCGCTCGCGGTGGCGCCGGGGAGGGCGATAATGACGGTGGAGCCGCTGACGACCATCTGGGGGTTCTCTTCACGCGGCATCAGCATCAGGGCGATGTAGCCGATGACGAGCAAAAACACCCCCAAAATCGGGGTGAGGGGGTTGCGGATAAACCCTTTTGCCAGTTTTCCGGCAGCGTCTGTGGGTTGGTAGGATGGGGGTATGTGCATCATCTCTCCTATTGAATCTCGATGGTGGCGTACATGCCCGGATAGACGGTTTGTTTAGCTTTAAAAGAGACTTTGACTCTGAACGTGTGGGTCATCGGGTTGGAACTGGGGATGATGGCGCTTACTTTTCCGATTCCGGTGTATCCCACCGAGGGGACCGAAACTTTCACCTTTTTCCCGACGGGGAAGAGTTTGAGGTTGTTCTCGGCCACTTCGACCTCGATTTTGAGAGCGTTGAGATCGGCCAGGATGATCGCGGGCATCCCCGGCATCGCCATTTCGCCCACCTTGATGTTCTTGGCGATGACGACACCGTTGTTGGGAGCGGTGATGCGCAGATAGTTGTACTGGTTATTGACCTCTTTGAGGCGTGCCTTGGCCTGATTCACCTGGCGCTCGGCGATCGCGATCATGTTCTGGAGGTTCTTTTTGGAAAGTTCGAGATTTTCGACTTCGTATCGGCTCACCATGTCCTGTGCCAGCAGACGGCGGTTACGTTCCAGATTCAGCTCGAGGTTGGCGTACTGGTTCTGATACATCTGAAGCGAGAGCTCCGCCTGGGCGATCCCCAGTTCGACCTGCGTTTTGGCCGAATCGATCTCGCGCGAATCGATCGAGTAGAGCAGCTGCCCCTTTTTGACCTGGGAACCTTCGGAGACGTTGACGCTGGTGACAAATCCCATGTTGCGGCTCGTGATCATTTTCTGGTTGTCGCTGATAACGCTTCCCGAGAGGCTGAGCCCCGCGGCCGCGAGAGAGGAAGCGAGGGCTAAAGAGGTGACGAGAAATTTCATTGTTTGACTCCGTTGCTAAGTTTTTCGAGGGCGAAAAGGCGCTCGTTGCGCTGGTTTTTCACCATTTGCAGATTCAGGACTTTTTCGATTTGCTGGGACTGTTTGATGATGACGTCGGACATGGAGGCCAGATGTTCATGGTAGCGTCCCTCGTAGTTTTTGTAGATCTGGTCGGCCAGCGCCAGCTCTTTTTCGAGGCTGTTGACCTGTGCGTTGAGACTCTCGATTTCGGTACGGATTTTGTCGTACTGCAGCGCGACTCCTTTTTTTGCGAGTTCAACCTGGGTTTTGGTTTTCATTTTTTCAACCCGCGCTTTTTCGAGGGAGGCACCGTCTACGCCGCCGTTGAAAAGGTTCCAGGTAAGGCGTGCGCCGATCGTATAGGCTTTGTGATCGTTAAAATCGCCCAGAAACGTGTCATCGGCACTCGACGCTTCGGCAAACGCACCGATCTGGGGGAGGAAGGGGGCGTAGGCCAGATTGACCATCTTCTCGCGCACCTCCAGCCCCTCGGCGGCTTTTTTGAGGTCGATGTTGTTGGCCATCACCTCTTCTTCACCGATGGGGGTGGCGGGATAGTCGTTTTTGGGAAGTTCGATCTCGGAGACGTTTTGGTTGAGGAGAAAACTGATGTAATGGTAGAGGAGTTTTTTGTTCGCCTCCATCTCGGTAATGCTCCGCTCGACGTTCGCTTTTTTCGCTTCCACTTCGAGGAGGTCTACCTTCTTCGCATAGCCTTCCTGGATCATCATCTGGGTTGTCCGCTCAAGGGTGGTGATATTGCCCAATATCACGTTCATGTGGTCGATTGAGGCCTGCAGCAGGGCCATATCGTAGTAGCTTTTGCGCAGTTCATACGTTTTTTCGGTTTTGACCTGTTCGGCGTCTAGGGATTTGATCTTTTCCATTTTTTTGGAGATGTCGCTGTAGGCGCTCAGTTTGCCTCCCGTAAAAAGAGGGAGCATGTAGGTGAGCTTGCTCTGGAAATAGTTCTGGTAGCCGGGATAGTTGAGGTCTTTTGGCTCGGTAGCCAGGAGCTGTTGTTGACCTTCAGGGGTTGTCATTAAAGCAGGGTTGAAATCGCTAAACCCGAAATCCCCGAATGCCGCTTCGCGGGAGCTCAGTTTGAACCCGAAAACGTTCCCCGCGTCGTTGGAGCGGCTCACGGTCTGGGTGAAATCGAGACTTCCGAAATGGTAGCCGCGGGCGATGGCGGTGTCGCTCTGGGCGCTTTGGACGTCAAGGTTCGAGGCCTTGATTTCGAGGTTCTGGCGGTGCAACATTTCCAGTGCGTCGTTCAGACTGAGACCGGCTGCCTGGAGGTGACAGGCACTCATCAGCAGCGAAACACTCAATATACGTGAGATAGTCGGCATGAGTTAAATCCTTATAACTATTTGGTTTCATAATCGAATGTATAAATATTATTATACATGCGAATGAATTCAGGAAAACTAAAAAGACCTTTATAATCACGACACTTAACTGCTACGATAATACCATAAGTTACATCGTGTTTGAAATTCGTCATCGATTCGGGTAAAATTCGCCCACTACAGATCAGAAAAAAGGTTTTTCATGGCAACAATCGGCATGGGTGATATTAAAAAGGGAGTACGTCTGGAGATTACGGGCGTACCGTATAAAGTGGTGGAATTCCAGCACGTAAAACCGGGGAAAGGGGCGGCATTCGTCCGGATGAAAGTCAAAAGCTTCCTCAACGGAAAAGTGATCGAGAAAACCGTTCACGCCGGCGACAAGTTCGAAGTCCCCAACATGGCGCACAAAACGATGCAGTTTCTGTACGACGACGGCGAAATGCTCCAGTTCATGGACAATGAAAGCTATGAGCAGCTCGGGCTGAGCTACGAGCAGTGCGAAGATGCGATGAAATGGATCAAAGACGGCACCAACGTCCAGATCGTTTTCCACAACGGCAACGCGATCAGCGTCGACGCTCCTGAAATCATGGAACTCAAAATCGTCGAAACTCCGCCGAACTTCAAAGGGGATACCTCAAGCGCTTCCAAAAAACCGGCGACGCTCGAGACCGGTGCGGTTGTGCAGGTTCCTTACCATGTCCTCGAAGGTGACGTCATCCGCGTCAACACCGTCGAGGGCGAATACATGGAAAAAGTGAAGTAATCCACCCTTTTTTCTCCTTCTTTGCGGGGCTTGACCCCGTTACTTTCTTTCTGTATTATTCATCCATACGTACACAGATTCCCCGAAACAAAAAAAGGATCCGACATGTCTAAAGTTTTAGTACCGATTGCCGAAGGGTTTGAAGAGATCGAAGCGATCGCTCTGATCGACGTCATGCGCCGCGGCGGGATCGAGGTAATTATGGGGTCGCTCGAGGATCAGCTGATGGTGAAAGGGGCCCACGGTGTCGTTGTGCGGGCCGACCGGCCGATTGAGGGACTGGGTGCCGACGAGCTCGACATGATTGTTCTGCCCGGCGGATGGGGAGGGACAAAAGCCCTCGCCCAGGATGCGACGGTGCAGTCGCTCCTCAAGGAGATGGACGCGAAGGGGAAAAACATCGGCGCGATCTGTGCGGCTCCGTTTGCCCTCGAAGCGGCCGGTGTCCTCAAGGAGGGATATACCTGTTATCCGAGCATCGAAGAGCAGCTCCAGACCCCCGGTTTTCAGGGGGCGAAGCATGACGTTGTCGAAAGCGGCAACGTTATGACGTCGCGCGGTCCCGGGACGGCGATCTGTTTTGGTTTGGCCATCGTCAAAAAACTCGTGGGGGACAAGGCCGCCGAAGGGCTCAAAGCCGGTCTGCTGGCGGATTACTGTGCGGCTCGTTAGTCTTTCGCTCTTTCTCGCGCTGGGCGCAGGCGCTCAGGCGGAGATTCATCTCTCCCCAGCAGAAACATTAACGCAGGAAGAGGCGGTCCGTTATTGCCGTGACCTGGGCGAAGGGTGGCGTGCGATGGAAATTTCCGAATTGTTCGCGCTCTCTTCGAAGACCCCTTTTTCCGAAAACTTCAGCTACTGGTCGGCGGATCAGGGCCCTTCGGACAGCACCGTTATCGGCAGCGGCTCGGAGGGGGATGGGGGAATCATCGAAATGGTGGGGTACAGCTTTTACCCCAAAGAGCGTAACATCACCCTCTCTCCTCCGACCAAACGGATTGCCGCGGCCTGTACCGACACCCCGAAAACGGTGCGCAAGCGGGACTACTCCCTCACGCCGGAGGGGATTGTCGATCCCGAAAACGGAGTCCTCTGGCACACCCTCGATGCAACCGACAAACGGGCCAAATATACGTTTTCCGCCGCCGAAGCGATGTGTGAAAACCTCACACTTCACGGACGAAGCTGGAGGATGCCGACCCTCGATGAACTCTACAGTATCGTCGATTACTCCCGTTTCCGCCCCACTGTCGACATGCACTATTTCGGTCCGATGATGCATCGCTACTACTGGAGCAGTGACACGCTCAACGCTCAGGAAGCGTATGTCGTGGGATTCAAACTGGGTTCCGTCGCTACCGCTGGAAAAAAAGAAGAAGCCTATGTGCGGTGTGTGAGCGATAGGTAGTAACAGTACAAACCTTCATTCATTTTCTCTCCCTTCCGGATTTGGAAGGGACCAATCTCCCAAATTTTCTTCTGATAAGCAAATATAAACAGGAAATGACTGATATATGACCGTTTTGATGCTAAAGTAACGTTTATAAATAAAAAACAGTAAAGTTGGATGTCAATACAGTGAGCGGAGCGGGGCAAGTGAGCGAGAATCTCTCATGGTTAAAAAATAAAAGCGTTCTTTTTGCGGAAGATGACGCTGTCCTGCGAACTCAGACCGCGGAAGTTCTGGAAATGCTCTTCGGCACGGTCTATCCGGTGGAAGATGGCGAGGAAGCCTACCGTGTGTACGAAGATGAGGCCCCCGATATCATCATCACTGACATAAAGATGCCGAAAAAAGACGGTTTAAAGCTGGTGGACCAGATACGCCGTAACGACTATCATACTCCGATCATACTGCTAAGCCGGTTTACCGAAAGCGAGATGCTCATCAGTGCGGCGAATCTTTCGGTGGACGGCTATCTGATCAAACCGATGGAGGTTAAGACGTTGACCGCCGCGATCCGAAAGTCGATGCGCCGTTCACAGCGGGAAAGCGAATCGGTGAAGTTGGGGCATGATCTTTTTTTCGACATGGCGACGCAGGAACTTTATCAAAACGGTGTCGCCGTATCGTTGGGGGGAAAAGAGCTCGATTTGTTGCTCCTGCTGATGAAACAGCGTCACAAAACGGTGACCAAAGACGAAATTTCGAGGGCTTTGTGGCCGCTGGATCCTATCTGCGATTCGGCGATCAAAAATCTGATCCTCAGGATACGTAAAAAACTGAATGCCGAGATCATCGTTTCGGTGAGGGGGATCGGATACCGTCTCGATACGCGGGAGTATTCAACCGGTATTTCTTCATCACGGTCTAATGATCGATGAATCCGTATCAGCATATTTTCGAGCATGCAAAAGTCGGCATTGCCTTGTGCAGCGCGAAAGACAACCGGCTGGAAATGGTCAATCCCGCATTTGCCAGCATTCACGGTTACGAGCCCGATGAGCTAATCGGCGTTTCTCCGGGAGAGATTTTCGCCCCCGAGTGTCTGGCCCATGTCAATTCTTCCAGAGGGGGCAGTAGTGCCTATTTCTGCACTTCGGATGACGTCTCATTTGAAACGGTTCATACCAAAAAAGACGGATCACCTGTGGAAGTTTCAGTCCATGTTACGGTGATACGGGATGAAAACGGTGCCGTTTCGCACCGGATCACCAATCTTCAGGATATCAGCGAGCGCAAGTCGATCGAAAAGCAAATCGAGTTTCTGGCCTATCATGACCCGTTGACAGGGCTGCCGAACCGTATTCTTCTCAAAGACCGGGTCGAACAGGCGATCAAGCATGCCCAGCGGAATCATTCCAAAATGGCCCTGCTGTGCATTGATCTCGACGGTTTTAAAACGATCAACGACTCCTTGGGACATTCTGTCGGGGATGAGGTGCTCAAAATCGTTTCCGCTCGGCTCAAGAAATGTCTGAGAAAAACCGATACCATCAGCCGGCAGGGGGGAGACGAATTTATCCTCATCCTCCCCGATATCACCGATACAAAGGGGATCGTCATCCCTATCGTCAAAAATCTTCTCGAATCGTTGCAACGGGCGTTCAGGGTGGAGGAACATACCCTCTCCACCTCCATTTCCATCGGTATTGCCCTTTACCCGAATGATGGAGAAACCTTTGAACCGCTCCTGCAGAAAGCCGAAACGGCGATGTACAAAGCCAAAGAGCTGGGACGGAACACCTACTGTTTCTACACCGATCAGATGAACGCCGAGGTGCTCGAACAGCTCACGCTTCAGAGCGATCTGCTCAAAGCGATCGGGAATAACGAATTTGTTCTGCACTATCAGCCCCAGATCGATCTGAAAGAAAAGCGGATTACGGGGGCGGAGGCGTTGATACGATGGTGCCATCCCCGGCTGGGGATGGTTCCCCCCGTGAAGTTCATTCCGCTGGCGGAATCGAGCGGTGCGATCGTCCAGATCGGCCAGTGGGTCATCCATGAGGCGTGCAGACAGGCCTGCATATGGCATCGTCAGGGAATGAACATCAGCGTTGCCGTCAACATTTCCCCGATACAGTTCAAGCGGGGAAATCTGGAGTCGGTCGTCAAAGAGGCGCTTACCGTTTCCGGACTTCCTCCCCGATTTCTGGAACTGGAAGTGACCGAATCGGTCATGATGCACGATACCGAAAACACCCTTCGTACCGTGTGCCGCCTCAAAGAGGTTGGGGTTCAGCTCTCCATCGACGATTTTGGCACCGGGTATTCGTCTCTGGCTTATCTCAAACGTTTCGCCGTCGATAAACTGAAAATCGATCAGTCGTTTGTGCGGGACATTTACACCGATCACGACGATGCGGTCATCGTCAAGACGATCATCCAGATGGCGAAAAGCCTGAATCTCTGTACGATCGCCGAAGGGGTGGAAAACGAACAGGTTCTTTGTGTTCTGGAAGAACAAGGATGCGACGCTGTGCAGGGGTACCATTTTGCCAAACCGATGGAAGCCGGAGAGTTTGAAAAATATTATAAGGGGCGAGAATAGATAAAAGTCTATAAGCCCGCCAAATTTCGCTATAATAGCGTTATTAAAACGGAAATTCCGTAAGGCTGTCTAATCTCTGCACATTTACTAATCCTCTTTGTATGCACCATTCGTCCGCTTAAACACACCAAAGGAAACTTTACCTAATGTTATTTACCGATCTTAACCTCTCCGCACCGATCCTCAAAGCGGTTGCCGAAGAGGGCTACACGACCCCGACTCCTGTACAGGCACAGGCGATTCCCCCCATTCTGGAAGGACGCGACATGCTCGCCGGTGCCCAGACGGGGACCGGAAAAACGGCGGGGTTCACCCTCCCGATGCTCGAACTCCTCTCTCGCAAACCGCTCAAAGGGCCCCGCCGCGTCCGCGTTCTGATCCTCACCCCGACGCGCGAACTCGCCGCTCAGGTGGGCGACAGCGTCAAAACATACGGCAAATACCTCCCGTTCAAAAGCGCTGTCATTTTCGGCGGCGTCGGGATACAGCCCCAGATCACGACACTGCGCAATGGCGTCGATATCCTTGTCGCCACCCCCGGACGGCTGCTGGACCACGTCTCTCAGGGGACCGTGGATCTGCGTCATGTCGAGATGTTCATCCTCGACGAAGCCGACCGGATGCTCGATATGGGATTCATCAAGGATATCCGCCGCGTCATCGCGATCCTGCCGGCCCACAAACAAAATCTCCTCTTTTCGGCGACCTACAGCGACGAGATCAAAAAGCTGTGCGAATCGATCCTCCGCAACCCTGTGACCGTCGAAGTGGCCCGCCGCAACACCTCCAGTGAGCTGGTGCAGCAAAGTG